>JAQUCU010000183.1 GCA_028686055.1 Desulfuromonadaceae bacterium | reverse complement strand
CCTGGCAGATTCAGCTGAATATTTTGGTTTTTATTGTGACCGGGAAAAGGTACGACAGGCGCTTTCAGATCATGCCGCCCAAACGCCCGGTCTGCACAAGGTGCGCCTTCTCCTCTCGGCAGACGCCCGTCTTGAAATCTCGTCCGAACCGCTGCCGGAAAGCAGTGCACTGCTGCGAATCGGCGTCAGCACGATAAAAGTCGCGTCAACCGATATCATGCGTTACCATAAAACCACGCGGAGAGAGGTGCTCGACACCGCCCGGGCAAACCGTCCCGATTGTGACGACGTGCTGCTGCTTAATGAGCATGGCCAGTTGACAGAGGGGAGTTATCATAATCTGGTTGTAAAACTGGAAGGTCGGCTTGTGACGCCCCCGCTCAGCTGCGGTCTCTTGCCGGGACTGCTGCGGCAGGAGCTGCTTGGACAGGGCAAAATTGTGGAGAGAATTCTTTTTCCCGTCGACCTGAAGCGGGTTGAAGATCTCTGGCTGATCAATTCGGTGCGCGGGTGGCGCCGTGGCAGTATCGTCTGAAATCCCGCACGCATCTCAAATCCGGCAATAAAGTTGCATATAGTTTCCCCCATTCGGAGAGACTATCTATGGAACCACTTGACAGAGAAACGGCCAAAAAATTATTTGAACACTACCGAAAATACCGCGACGGCATCAGGAATTCACCGGAAATGGCGTCCATTTGCCTGATTTGCGGCTCAATCCATATCATTAAGAATGTCGGCGATGGCAACAAATCAGCCTGCCGAGATTGCGGCTTTGCTTTCTTCCGCTATGAATGCCCGGCCTGTGACGCAACGATTGACGGGCGAGACCCGCAAAATCCCGGCTGCCGCGAGTGCGGCGACCGAATCTGCACCTGCGGGGCATGCGGTTGCGCTGCAGGCGCTGAGCACTAAGGAACAGGAGATACGTTATGGCTCGGGCACAGACTGGCAGTACCGTCACCATCAGCTATATCGGGACGCTTGATAACGGCAAAATATTTCACAGCACTGACGAACATGGCCCGCTGACCATTACCATCGGGGCCGACCAGCTCTTTCCGGCCCTGGAACAGGCTCTTATCGGCATGCGCGCCGGTGAAACCAAGAATGTCGTACTCTCAAGCGACGAGGCCTATGGTCCGCGCCTCCGGGAAAATATCATCCAGATTTCCCGGCAGGCCTTTCCTGCAGACAAAGAGATCAGCGTTGGTCAAAAATTAAGCATCGCGTTCACAGGCGGATCATCGAGAGTAATGGTTGTGACCGCCGTCAACGAAAATGAAGTGACCGTGGACGGCAATCATGCTCTGGCGGGATGCGAACTCAGCTTTGCCCTCAGGATGGATCGGGTGGAGTGAGCAGCGCTGGGCGACGGGGAAAAATGGATGGAGGAATGATGCCGCAAGAAAACAAGACAGACCGCTATGTGTCGTTCATCGGAATCGAAGGTGACCAAAACTCGCGCGAACTGATGAAAATGCTGCGGGTGCATATCGACGACCCTTGCAAGAGCAATCGTTTCTGGGAGCTGTTTACGGAAAAACTGGAGCGGGTCGGCCAGCCGGGCAAGAATGGGGGACGGTGTCTCGACGAGCTGTTCCTGATCCATTCCTATATCAACAATATCAGGGAGCTTTTCGAGCAGTATGATGACCAGCCGGCACTGGCATTACTGGAACAGATCGAAATGGAAAGCTGCTGACGCCCAACTCGTGAACCCGGCAAGTAGAGCATGCGTAGTGTTTAGTTTGACGAGTGTGCCGCCGCAAGGAAGTTCTGAACAAGGTGCCGGGCGGTCGCGCGATATGCGTCCGCCTCGCGGGAGAATGCAGCAACTATCGCTTCCGTTGCAACAGCCGTTGAATGCTCCCACGCGCACCAGCCACGGATTATCACCTCCGTCACCTCCGGGTGAAACTGTAATCCCCACGCGGATGTGCCAACCCGGAACGCCTGATTGGGGCATGCTGCCGAAGAAGCCAGTAAGATGCCCCTGTCCGGGATATCAAAACTGTCATGATGCCACTGGAATGTCCGGAATTCCTGCCGGATGCCGCTAAACAACGGATCACGGTTCCCTTCCGCAGTCAGTAACACATCCAGAGTCCCGACTTCCTCCCATCGCCGTGACACCACTACTGCACCAAGGGCTGCCGCCAGCAACTGGCCGCCAAGACAGATGCCCAGATAGGGGACGCCTGTTTCAACAACCCGGCGGATCAGTTTTTTCAGCTCTGCAAGAAAGGGATGGCTCTGCTCATCATTCGCCCCCATGGCACCACCAAGAACGATGAGGGCGGAAATATCCGCCAGCTGCGGCAGGTGGCCGCTCTGATACGGGTGGCATACCACATGCGGTACAGTCAGGTGTTCGATGATATTACCCGGAGGCACTTCCGGGTCATTCTGGATTATATACAGCATTCCGGCCATTCTCCACGGTGTATGTTCTATACCTTCCGGTTAACGCGCACGATCAGGTCACCCTCAAACAGCAACGGGTGGCGGCGTATTCCGGTAAGCAAGCCCGCCACAGGCGCCACCACTTTTTCAATTACGTTGCCGCTGAAACTGTCATAAATATACCCAAGCTCCTGTCCCGCCCGCACCCAGCGCCCCACCTTGCTGTCCGAGACAAAGGTGCCCGCTTTTTCGGCACAGACGCGGAAGGCGCTCGCCTTGTCAAAATAGCAGGTCTCTTCATCTTCGCCCGCAATCTGGACACCCTCCAGTATGCCGGTCCGCCCGAGAAAAGTAACCAGGGCACGGAACACGCGCTGGCAATGATCAAGCTGTACGGTACCGCCCTGGCCCACCCTGAGGGCGTAACTTTCTCCCGGCCATATTTTCCAGGAAGACATCAGGGTCGTGGTGAACACCGGAGAAAGCGAGCGTTCCATCACCGCCGCCAGCCCGAAGAGGTGCGAATGTTCCCGTTCTTCACGGCTTGGCCCATAGAGGCGCACCTGGGGAATCTCTTCAAAATCCGCGCTGGCGGTGTGCAGATCAATGCGGTATTCTGCACGTTTGGTAGCCTCAAGCACGGCACACGCGATGCGTTGGGTGGTTTCTCCGATGGTACTGCCGGGAAACATGCGGTTTATGTCGGATTTATCAAAAGGCCAGGTACGGGTGCGAATGTTGACCCCCAGCACGTTCACTGCCGGAATAATCAGCACCCGCCTGACCAGACGCAATTCCGGATACTTTCCCGCTTCGACACTGGTAAGGAAGTCGGCCAGCCGTGACAGTATGAAAATCCCGTTTATTTCGTCGCCATGCAATCCGGCAACAAGTGAGACAGCCGGGTGGTGCGACTTTGGCCCGATCTCGTGGCAGGGGATATCAAATCCCTCCCGCACGGGAGCGGTCATGCAAAGCAGGTCGCGTATCATGTCCGGCCTCCCTTGCGCGCCATCACCCGGGCCATAAGCGATCCTTCATACACCAGCGGATATTCCCGCAGGGTAAAGAGAATGCCGTCAACCGGCGAACGCACTTCGGAAAGGATGTCGCCACGAAAGGGCGAAACGATCGTCCCGAGAAGCTCCCCGCGCCGGACGTCGGTCCAGTGGGATGCCGTCGGGATGAACATGCCGGAAGTCTGGGCATTGAGATAATGAACGTTGCTGTCATCGGCAATCAGCGGCACATGCGATGTCGGCGGAGTGGCAACATCCGGCGCCAGAACCCCCATCTCCTTCCAGACCGTCACAATACCGGCAACCAGCTGATCGCAAAACTCCGGAGTGATGCGCATCCCGACCCCCATCTCCACCACCAGACAGGGAGTGCCGGTACAGTTGAGGCTATGGGCAACAGTTGTCTCCAGAACCGTCGCCGCACTGTGCAGCCAGATCAGGTCAAGGTTCATCCGGCGGGCGATCGGCACCAGCAGATCATCAAACTCATGATCGATACGCACCTGCGGAATCTCGCGCAGATAGATGTTGCTGGCGTGAATATCAACGACCAGCGCCGCACCGGAAAGAGCGGTCATAAGCGCTGCCGATAAACGATCCGGAAGCGGTCCCGTGGCTGAACCGGGGAACGCCCGGTTCAGATCGGTATCGAAGACCGGCAGGCCGCGCGAGAGGGTATCCAGTCCAAGGGTGTTAACCGCCGGGTACAGTTCAACGCTTCCGAGCAATGCATCGGGAGAACTCTGCAACAGCTCCTCCAGCCAGGCAGCCAGGCGATGGCAGACATAGAGCCCTTCCAGCTCATCGCCATGAACCCCGGCAACAACCGCAACCCGGGGGCCACGGCTGCCGGCAAAGACGGTGCGGCGGGTCTCCATCCGCTCCCGATAGGGCATTTCTATGGTAAAAAATGTTTCCGTTTTTGCTTGATGTTCGGACATCATCGTCCTTTCTGAAGAGAGTATAGCTACTGTTCCTGCACCGTCACCTTTACCGTCGGCTGTTCCCCGGCTGAATCACCTTTGAAGCTGCCCCGCTGCGGCGCAGCATCATAGGAATCCCTGCCGACGGCAACCGCCACGTAATGATCATTTGCCAGCAGATTGTGGGTGGCGTCAAAGCCGACCCATCCGGCACCCGGTATCAGGGCTTCGGCCCAGGCATGTGTTGCCAACTCTTCACCGGTGGAACAGATACCGGGATCCAGATACCCCATCACATAGCGGACGGGGATTCCCCAGGACCGTGCCACGGTGATGAAAAGATGGGCAAAGTCCTGGCAGACGCCACGTCCCTGCAGGACAGCTGCCGTAAGTGCCCCATGGACCTCGGTGGAACCGGAGTGGTATTCCAGTACCGTCGGCACCCAGGCCAGCAACTCCAGAAGTGATTCCAGCAGTGGATTATTCTTGTCCGGCCGCGGGAATGCACGCGTGATGACATCACCAAGTTTCATGGCAGTGGGAGTTAACTTGCTGCGATGAAGCACGAAATCATTCAGTGGTGGCGCGTTCCGTATCGCTTTGCGCAGCCATTCATGCTCTTCGGCCGGAGGGACCGATTCAAAATTGAAGGGGTTTTCCTTCAGAGTTTCAACCTCCGACGTCAGGCGCGTCACCAGTCGCTCATGCGGCGGGATCACGCAGAAGTAATCGACCCGATTGCCGTAATAATCGATATAGGACGCCAGTTTTTCCGCCGGTTCCGTTTCGATTTTGCAGGAGATGACCTGCTGGTGCCCATCGGAGCGCGGGGCCAGACGCAACTCAACATGGTGCTCACGAACCGAGCGGGGATACTCCAGCACCGTCTCATGCTCTATCAGATACTGCATAGGTCTCCCTTATTCCAACTTCAAATCCGTACTGAAATACCTGGCGGCGAAAATCGAGGCGACGCAGGCATTATTGAAAAAACTCTTCCGCCAGCGCGGCATGAAACATGTTCAGGCGTCCCAGCAGGCGTTACAGATATTCATGCAACCCATTATCAAAAATCTGCGGCGACGTCACGCTGTCTATTTCCGAGAGGGCTGAGAAAGCTGCCCTGG
>JAQUCU010000182.1 GCA_028686055.1 Desulfuromonadaceae bacterium | reverse complement strand
CACTGGAACCGTGCACGATGTGCATGGGGGCAATCATCCTGGCCCGCATCCCCACGGTTGTATTCGGCTGTTATGACCCGAAGGGGGGAGCGGCCGGCTCGCTTTATGACCTCTCCAGCGATCCCCGCCTCAACCATAGTGTCGAACTTCTGCCGCGCGTCCTTGAAGGCGAATGTTCCGCCCTGCTGAGCGACTTCTTCGCAGAGCTGCGCCAGCGGAAACGGAATGCGCGCATTACCTGACCCTCCTGATAACCCCATACTCTTCAGACGTATTCACGTTCAGAAATGACGTCGTCTGACCGCCTGGACGCTGCAACGCCTCATTAGTACATCAAGGGCACACTCCCCGGCTGCAGCAACAAAAAAAAAGGGGAACAGCAACTGTCCCCCCCGTTAACTCATTAATTTAGCTGAAAATAATCAGCCGGCCAGACCGAATGTTTCGTGCATGACGCGCACGGCCAACTCGGTATACTTTTCGTCAATAATAACCGATATTTTGATTTCCGATGTTGAAATCATCTGGATGTTGATGCCGTTCTGGGAGAGCGCGCTGAACATCTGGGTCGCGACTCCGGCATGGCTCCTCATCCCGAGGCCCACGATCGATATCTTGCTGATATTTTCGTCGGAAAGAACCTCTTTGGCCTTAACGTCCTTCGCAACCTTGTTTGTGATCAGCAGAGCCTGTTTCAGATCAGCCTTCGTAACGGTGAAGGTGAAGTCGGTCATGCCGCCGTCACTTACATTCTGCACAATCATATCCACCGAAATGGCGGCATCGGACAGCGGTGTGAGAATTTTTGCGGCAATGCCGGGCTTGTCAGGTACTCCCTTGACGGCAATTTTGGCCTCATTCTTGTCGTACGCAACCCCTGAAACGAGTATTCCTTCCATATCTTTATCCTCTCTGGTAACCATCGTACCGGTGTTTTCGTTGAGACTTGAACGGACATGTACGTCCACGTTGTATTTTTTGGCGAACTCGACCGAACGGATCTGGAGAACTTTGGCACCCAGACTGGCCAGTTCCAGCATCTCGTCATAGGAAATCTTTTCTATCTTGCGCGCCTCTTTACAGACATTGGGGTCGGTGGTGTACACGCCGTCAACATCGGTGTAAATCTCGCAGACATCTGCTTTGAGGGCGGCTGCGATGGCAACGGCGGAAGTATCCGAACCGCCGCGCCCCAGAGTGGTGATATTCCCTTTTGCATCAACCCCCTGAAAACCGGCCAGGACGATGATGGTACCCTCTTTGAGATCAGCACGGATATTCTTGTCGCCAATGTTCTCAATACGGGCTTTCGTCGCGGTCGCATCCGTAACAATCGGAACCTGCCACCCCTGATAGGATTTTGCCTTATACCCCTGAGACTTGAGATACATTGAGAGAAGCCCGATAGTAACCTGTTCGCCGGTTGCCACCAGCACGTCATATTCGCGGCCATCCGGTATTTCACACATTTCATTGGCAAGTGCGACCAGCTTGTTGGTTTCGCCGGACATGGCGGAAACGACAACAATGACGTCATTTCCGGCGTCATAGGTTTTGATGATGCGTTTGGCAACGTTTTTGATGCGATCGGGTGAGCCGACCGAGGTGCCACCGTACTTCTGTACAACTAACGCCATACTGCTCTCCTTGTTGAAATAAGTTTAAAGAGATAAAAATATGAATATTTTGCTCTATAACAGACAACCTGCGTCGGGTCAAAGTTTTTTTTGCTGTTGAAGCATCTCTTCCAGCTGTTTAACGACATGTTCCGACTTTGGCCCGGAGCCGGTTATCGTAATCAGACGCCGGTCGTCCCCCCCGTATTCGAACAGAAGTGTCAGTACATCTTCCGGCAGCAGTTCGTCAAGGCGCTCGGACCATTCGACAACACAGACGCCGTCATCGTAAAAAAATTCTTCAAATCCGAGCTCGGCAACATCATCATCGCCGGTCAGGCGGTAAAAATCAAAATGATAGACGGGAGTGCTGCCGGGATAGCAGTTCATGATTGCGTACGTCGGGCTTGCCACCAGAGCGCTGCTCTGAGGGGCCAGCGAAGACACCACCCCTCTGGTCAGGCAGGTTTTGCCGCCGCCAAGCCCCCCTTGCAGCGCCAGAAAAGAACCGGGCTGAAGAAGCGAACCGATGCCGGCTCCCAACTGTTCAGTTTCGGACGGCGAGCATGTTGTAATCTGCAGCGTTGCCACTACCTGTTCATTGAACGGATGATATCAATTCGAGACAGTACGCCGACCAGTTTTTTACCTTCAACGACAGGAAGTACATGCAGTTTCCTGCTGCTCATTATTTCTGCGGCGCTGCTGACATCATCTGCCGGCGTAACGGTGACGACATCAGTTGAAGCCAGTTCTGAAGCGGTTTGTGCGGTAATTTTATCCAGTGCTTTCTGCAGGGAGCTTTCTCCCTCAAGCGGTATGACCCAGTCAAAAAGGGAAATAACCGTCGGGATATGCAGCGGGCGGTCCTGTTCAACCAGATCGGATGCGGTAACGATTCCGGTCAGATTCCCGGCATCATCAACGACTGGAAGTGTTCCAATGCGCATCTTGTCAAAAATAGCGGCCATTTCGCGCACAGTCGTTGACCCTTTTATTGAAACCACATTTTTTGTCATAATATCTGCAACGGTCAGCATGGAATTCTCCTTGTTTTAACAAGCTGGAAGTTATTTTCTGTTTATCAGGATTACAGTTTGCCGGACATTCTAGGGCCCTGAAGCCGCTTGTTTTCTAATAATCGTTTATAGGCATACGGCAGTTTTTCGATGACATCAGAGGCAGTTATACCCATTTCACCCTTATCTTCTGCAACCATATCCGCTGCAAAACCGTGAAGAAATACCCCCATACAGCAGGCGTCCCAGGCAGCACACCCCTTTCCCAGCAGAGAGACGATGATGCCGGTCAACACATCACCCATGCCGCCGGAAGCCATACCGGGATTGCCGCTGCCGTTGATGGCCACTGTTCCGGCCGGAGAAGCGATAATGGTGCGTGCTCCCTTGAGGATCAGGTAGACGCCGTATTTGCCGGCAAATTCCTGAGAAACGGAAATACGTATCGCCTCCACATCCGAGATTGAAGTGCCGACCAGCCGTGACATTTCTCCAGGATGCGGGGTAAGAATCACCTGGTTGGATTTTTTCAGATTCAAAATTGTTACGTCTTCCGCCAGGGCATTCAGACCGTCCGCATCAATCACCAGCGGTGATGTAACCGTTTCCACCATATTTTTGATCAGCGCATGCGTCCCTTGATAGCAGCCAAGGCCGGGCCCGATCGCAACGGCATCCCTGCCGGCCAGCAGCTTTTTAACTGCAGGGAAGGCGTTGTCTGTCAGGTAACCGTTGCCGAAATCAGGCAGCGGAGACGTCATCGCTTCCGTTGTTTTAATCTCGAGAATGGTATGGAGACTTGCTGCCGTCGCTACCGTTACCATTCCTGAACCGGCTCTCACGGCACTGTTGGCTGCGAGGGCCGCTGCTCCGGTCTTTCCGGTTGATCCGGCGATGATGAGACAATGGCCGAATTTTCCCTTGTGGGCCTGACGATCGCGGCGATGAAGCATCGGATGGAGCGCCGCCTCGTTGAGGAAGTCATAGCCGGGTGCCGCTTCCATCAGCTTTGCCGGAATCCCGATATCTGCCACAACCAGGCGACCGGTATATTCGGCCCCCGGGTAGAGGACATGCCCCAGTTTCGCAAAAGCAAACGTTACGGTGAGAGATGCCCTGACGGCGTCTCCCAGCACCCGGCCGTTTGTGCCATGAATGCCCGATGGGATGTCAACTGAAACGACGGGGCGACCGGACGAATTCATCAGCTCAACCGCTTCAAGGTAAATGCCGCTGACATTGCTGCTGAGCCCGGTGCCGAGAAGTGCATCAACAATAACGTCGGCCCGGAAGAGATCCTCCCTATGCAGAGCGGACAACTCTCCTTCGCTGGTACAATAGTTGACGATTGAGCCGGGAAGCCTGTCAAGGTTGATCGCTGCATCGCCGGTGATCTCTTCACGAGCAGCCATGATAATGACTTTGACGTCCCACCCCTTCTGACGCAGCAGGCGGGCAATCACATAGCCATCCCCCCCGTTGTTTCCTTTGCCGGCCATGACAATACAGCGCCCACCGGGTCCGAACCCGGTTATGATCTCTTCAACACAGCTCCGTCCGGCGTTTTCCATCAGTTGCAGACCGGAAATATCACACTCGCTGATGGCCTGCCTGTCGAGTTCCTGCATGGTATGTACGGTGACTACTTTCATTTCGACTCCAAAACCACCATAGCAATTGCGCTGCCGCCATCGTGTGACAGGGACAGGTGCGCGCTGACAAGATTCTTTGCATCAAATTGCTCTGCTGCTTTTCCGGAAAGCATCAGCTCCGGTTTACCCAGATCATTGTTGGACACCTCTATGTCATGCCACGATATACCGTCCCGCAGGCCGGTCCCGAGCGCCTTCAAGAAGGCTTCCTTTGCGGCGAAGCGTGCCGCCAGACATGATGCGGCATCTTTTCTTCCGCCGCATCTGGAACGTTCCCCCGGAGTGAAGATCCGTTCGATAAGAGCTGAGTTGCCGGCATCCATGAAACGCTGAAAACGCTCTATAGCGACGATATCAGTACCGATTCCGTAGATCATGCGTACTTGAGAAGATCAACCATATCGCGCACCGCCCGATCCAGCCCGACCAGCATGGCACGGGCGATGATGGAGTGACCGATGTTATACTCCTCAATACCGCCCAGAGCGGTAACCGCCTTGATATTAACATAATTGAGCCCGTGACCGGCATTTACTCCCAGTCCTACCTTGCGGGCCAGCTTGATAGCGGTGTTGATGTTTTCAAGTTCATACTGCCGCTCGTCCCAGTTGGGCGCATCGGAGTAAGCGCCGGTATGGATCTCGATATAATCTGTATCGGTTTTTTTGGCCGCCTTGATCTGCTCCTGGTTTGGATCTACAAACAGGCTGACAACTATGCCGGCATCTTTCAGGCGCTTAACAGTATCGGTGATCTGTTTGGTATTGACAATGACATCAAGACCTCCCTCGGTGGTCAGCTCCTGACGTTTTTCCGGCACCAGGGTCACCTGTTCAGGCTTGACCTTAAGCGCTATCCGCACCATTTCCTGGGTAGCGGCCATCTCAAGATTCAGCTTGCTCTTTACGGTGAGCCGAAGTATTTCCAGATCGCGGTCCTGAATGTGGCGCCGGTCCTCGCGCAGATGAATGGTTATTCCTTCGGCTCCGGCGATCTCACCGATGGCGGCAGCTGTCACCGGATCCGGCTCGGCACCGCCGCGCGACTGACGGACTGTGGCAATATGATCAACGTTAAGTCCCAGCTTTGCCATTACTTCTCTCCGATATTTTTTTTGACCAGATCACAGATCTCGTTGGCCCACGCCGTAATTTCGTATTTATCCTGCCCTTCGATCATAACCCTCAA
>JAQUCU010000181.1 GCA_028686055.1 Desulfuromonadaceae bacterium | reverse complement strand
TGTTCGGGGTGACGAATCAGACGCTGGCGGCACTGGCATTGGCCATCGGGACAACGGTCATCCTCCGGATTGCGACGAAGAAGCACTACGCCCTTATCACAGCAGTGCCGTGCGCCTTTATGGCCCTTACGACCTTTACAGCAGGGTTCATGAACATCAGACTCTACCTGGCTAAAGGAATGATGCTTAACACCGTTTTCAGTGTCGTCATCATTGTCCTGGTGACGATCATTATCGTGGACAATGTTCGCGTCTGGATTACTCTCCTCAAGACGGAGAAGCCGGTAGGCATGAACGACGAACGGGAAAAAATTTACTGCCCGATAGTTTCAGCCCATGCACCCGATGATCTGCCGCGGGCGAGAAAAGTTTTTGAGGTGTGCGTCAAGTTATATGTTCACATAACGGGGCTGTTTATGATAGATATGAAAGCTTATTTTATCTAGTCTGGGGGATTGCATGACGGAATATATACCACTGCAGCAGCTGCCTGACCCGGCCGGGTACAAATCCGGCGACGTACTGGTGTTGGTAGGAGAACTGTTCGGACGGGGCTACGCCAACGGCCTGGTTGATGAATCCAGACGGATCGGGATGACCGTGATCGGCACGACGGTCGGGCGCAGGGATAATGGCGGGGATCTGAGGCCGCTTAATAGCGAAGAGTTGCATGAAGCAGAGGCGCTCCTTGGTGGAACGATCATCAATATCCCGCTGGAGGCCGGATTTGACATGGAGAGTGTTGACGGCATCCCTTCCGTGGCCGAGCAGTTGAAAAAAATCCGCCCGGATGATTTCGCCACCATCGGTTTTATCGAAGGGAGTATCGAAAAAGCACATGCAGCCGGAACTGCACGGTTCCGCTCTCATATAGCACAGCTGGAGGCCGAGCTGCTCAAGCTCATTCCGGCAAATGCCAACATTCTCCTTGCCCATTCCATGGCAGGGGGCATTCCCCGTGCCCGCGTCTTCATGCCGCTCCTTAACCGGATCTTCAAGGGAACCGGAGAAAAATATCTGGCATCGGAAGTTTTCTGGAACAGTCCGCTCGGACAGCTCTGCAACACCAGCTTCAACGAAGTGACAGCCGACACCTTTCGCTATCTTATTGAAGGCACCGCTGCCATCAGAAAACGGAGCGCCGACGCCGGAACCAGGGTCAGTTACTCGGCGTACGGCTACCACGGCTGTGGAGTGCTGATAAACGGCTCATATCGCTGGCAGTCCTATACCCCCTACGTACAGGGTTTCGCCAAGATACGCCTTGAAGATATTGCCATAGAGGCTGCAGCCAAGGGTATCCCGGCGGCTGTCTACAACTGTCCTGAAATCCAGACCAATTCCAGCGCCCTGTTCCTTGGGGTCGAGATATCGCTCTACCCTCTTCTGAGCGCCATTCGCCTTGAAGCCGGCGAACAGGTGGCAGCTCCCCTCGAGAGCCGCTGCCAGGCCATGCTGAAGGAGGGGGAAACAGTAGCCCGCATGCTGGAGTGCGCTGACAGCTATCTATCCTCCCCGCTTCTGAAACAGATCGTTGACTTTTCAACCTGGCCGCAGCACAACACCCGCGAACAGGCCGAGCTGATGCTGGGCGCTTCCGCCGGACTGATGGGGATGCACAGGGATCAAAAGCAGCTGGTCTGCGCAGAATTATCAAGGATCGTATTCAATGCAGCCGGTCGGTTGATGCTGCACAGTTCCTGGAATCCGGCCTCACCGGTCGTATGGCTTGACCATGAAATAATCGGCCGGTTGCTGGCGGACCAGCGCGGCGCAGGAATTGTTTAACGCCATTGATTAGAAAAGGACACCTATGAAAACAGCTTCCAAACTGATCGCCCTGCTGATTATTTCTTCATCGTTCTTCCAGGGGTGCGCCACCGCACCGGTGAACAACAAATCGCCAGATTCGCTCTATAAAGACGGAGAGCGGCTCTTCCAGGCCGGGAAATATGAGGATGCCATCACGCAGTGGAAAAAGGTGAGGGAAACGTATCAGTCCCCTGAACTTTCCACAAAGGCCGAGCTCAATATCGCAAACGCCTATTTCCTTAACAAGGATTATATCGAAGCGGCCGCCGGCTATGAGGACTTCCGTAAAATGCACCCCAAACACCCACAGGCGGATTTTGCTCTGTACCGGCAGGGGCTGAGTTATTTCAACCAGATCCACGGCATCGACACCGACCAGACCCCGGTGAAAAATGCGCAGAGTACTTTCGACTCCTATATCAAATTGTATCCCACCGGGGCCAATCTGGCAGAAGCAAAAGAGAAATATCGTGAATGCCGCGACAAGCAGCTGCAGTACGAACTGTATGTCGGGCGGTTTTACCTGAAAACTGATGCCTACAAGGCTGCAATCGGACGTTTTGAAGAGGCTCTCAAAATGTATGCCGACGCGTCACGGCGCGATGAAGTGCTCTATTATCTGGGGAAATCGTATCTGGCAGATGGCCAGAAAGACAAGGCACGCGAAGTGTTTGGCCGGCTTACCCGTGAATTTCCAGGCAGTGCATTCAGCGCCGATGCCAACAAGGCCCTTGCGGGGATATAAACCGTGACGGGATACGAAACAAACATAGTGACGCAGGGTATCGTCATCGTCGCCGCATACCTGGTCGGATCGATACCGACCGGACTTCTGCTCGGGAAGGCTTACGGGATAGATGTTCGCAAGGAGGGAAGCGGGAATATCGGCGCGACCAATCTGTACCGGACCGTTGGGCGCAAGATCGGCATCATTACACTGATCGGTGACTGCCTGAAGGGGCTGCTTCCGGTTGTACTGGTCAAGCTAAGCGCACTACCGCCTGAATTCGCCGCCTGGGTCGGTCTGGCCGCTTTTTGCGGTCACGTCTTTTCTGTTTTTCTCAAATTCAGGGGGGGAAAGGGCGTCGCTACCGCGCTGGGAGTCTTTCTGGCACTGGCTCCTCTGGCTGTGGCAGTTGCGGTAGCTCTGTTTGCAATACTAATGGTTATCTGGCGCTATGTTTCACTTGGATCAATCTCTGCGGCGGCGGCCATGCCGCTGACGGTGTATTTGCTGGGAGGGAGCAATACCGTGACGGCCGTGACTTTTGTTATTGCTGCGATTGTCATCATCCGCCACAGTGAAAACATCAAGCGGCTGATCTCCGGCACTGAAAACAGATTTAAAGCCTGACCGGCACGTCTAGTGCCCCTGCACCTCACCTCGTAGTGCGCCAACAGGCCTGATAAAGGCCATAAATCTCTCCTGTAGCTGCTCAGCTTCCGCAGTTTTCCCTGCAAGGCGCAGAATCTCAATCACACATTCGGCCGTACACAGACACGCTTCCTTCTGGTTTTTTCTGAGATTGTACTGGGACTTTTCGCCGGTTCTCAGGCAGATGCGGCGAACCTTCTGCAGGTACGGACTCCTCTGATGGATTTTGCGGGCCTCATGCCACGTTCCGTCGATGATTATGAACTGTGTGATGCCGCTCAGATCGCCGTCTCTGTCGCATACGGCACCGGGATAGACCAGTGCCACACCGCCCGCCTCAATTTCCTCGATCAACCGGGGAGATGGGTTCATCCTGTCCCAGCGGACCTGCTCGGCAGCGTCTCCGAGTACGTCAACGACTAGGCGACCGGTATTGGATCGCTTCTCGAATTCCTTGAAATGGGTCAACAGTGTGATTTTCATGCAATGTACCATCCTGCCCGTAATGACGGGGTGATTAACGCTATCGAGACGACTTCTTCCCGGCATCAGCAGACAGCGACAATGGTAAACGCCATCGCCGCAGTGCCCCCGCCGACCAGCACCTCATCGCCGCTCCGCAGTCCAAGCAGCCGGCGCCCGAGTGGTGAACCAGGGGTAATGACCACGACCTCGCCATCATCAGCGGCGATTTTCATACCTCCACCCTGAGGACCGAGAAAAATTCGCCGCACGCTCCCATCCTCACCTTCCAGCGTAATCAGGGCCGTCAGCCTGATCGGCGTATCGTTGTCAAAGTCATGCAGCACCAGGGTCCGGAAGCGTTCCAGCGCCCCCCTGATCTCCTGGGCGCGGTTGGCCTGTCCTTGGGCGATATACGAAGCCTCCAGCGCCGTGGTGTCGTACTTGTTGTCCGGGAGGCATTCCTCATGGGTGGCTGCCGCGTGTGAAGTTTTTGCAGCGGCGGAGAACAGCGCCAGATCGGCGGCAAGAGCCGTGATGATTCTCTGAATTATCAGCTCTTTGGTCATGCGTTCAAAAGACTCATTAAAAAGGGTGGATTCACGCCGGAGCAAAACCGTAACGGGGCAGGAAATCTAGCAGAACCTGACGGTATCGTCAATCGTTCCCGACAGGATGATGGCAGAAAATCTCAAGGACAATGAGAATGCGAAGAGCTGCTGCCAACAGTTTCAGGCAATATCACTATTTTTCAAGCTGCACGGTTTCCTGGCGTGACTCCTCGAAAAAAACAATGACCAGTGCCAGGGCTACCGGCCCCGCCACTACTCCGGTAACTCCGAACGCCAGTAATCCCCCCAGCGCGCCGAGCATAATGACCAGAAGGTGAAGCTTGGCCTTGCCGCTGATAAAGAAAGGACGAATGAAGTTGTCAATGCTGCTGATGACAACAACACCCCAGGCGATCAGCAGAAAACCGGGCATGGTCTGTCCCTGCACCAGCAGGTAGAGTGCTCCGGGAAGCCAGATCAAAGCGGTTCCCACCACCGGTATCACGGCACAGATCGCCATCAGAACGCCGAACATGACCGGGGATGGCAGTCCGGCCACCCAGAAGCCGAGTCCGCCCAAAGTCCCCTGCACCAGACTGGTCAGTACGATCCCGTACATGACCGCCCTCAACACCCGTGCGACAGTTTCAATAATGGCTGTCCTGAGCCGCTCCCTTATCGGCACAACCAGCCAGAAACGGTGCAGGAAACCGGCACCGTCCTTATAGACAAAAAAGAGGGTTATCACCATCAGTACCAGCTTGAACAGGAAGGCTAAAAAATTTTTCACGATCCCGGTCGAATATTCCAGCATCGCTGCAATCCCTTTTTTTATTGCCGGAAGCAGCATGGCATCCAGATCCACATTCAGATTGAGCGAGCCGGCAAGGGCTCTGGCCCTTTCCAGCCATGGCAGCAGCAACGGATGATGCAGGATATCACCAACGGCTAAAGTGGGACCGCCCGCGGTCACTTTTTCCAGGTACTGATACGCCAGCGCCGCTTCATTTGAGAGCGTCAATATCAAGCCGACCAGCGGGAGAACAACGGCCAGAACAACAGCCAGCGTCAGCAGCAGGGAGGCGATTATCTCACGCCCGTTGAAGAAGAGGAGGAGCTTTTCGTAGAGCGGACGGGTAATGACGCCAATTGCGCAGGCCCACACAAGCGGCGCCAGAAAGGGGGAGAGGATAGAGTAGAGCAGGTAGATGAGCAGCAGGGCGAAGGTGTACGCCATAAGTGTTGAGAACAGGGAGCGATCCATGGTCGCGAAGACCTCCGTGGTGTGATGCACAGTTAACCTGCTTCAGCTCTACCGTGAATCATTCGTTCAATCAACGG
>JAQUCU010000180.1 GCA_028686055.1 Desulfuromonadaceae bacterium | reverse complement strand
CTTCTCGCTGGCATAGACACTGAAGTTCATGTACGCTGCCTTGCCGGTGGCTACGTGGTTCGGGCCATAGACCATCAGGAACTCGCCATCAGCCAGCGTGATTACATCATTAGCTTCAAATTCTGGCAGGTACCCGGCTGAGAGCCAAAGCACATCCCGCGAATTTCCGAAAGCGACGTGATAACGCTGGATGTAGTCATTACCCTCGTAAAAGTTCGGCTTCGACAGCAACTTAGTGATATCGGTGAAGGAGAGTCCCGGATTGGCTGCAATAATGCCCTGACGGAGCTGATCCATTTTGTTCATCAGGTCCATTTCGGTACGTCCCGTTCCGCGGACGCGTAGACGGGGCACCTGGAAGGGGTCAGCGACCGCCTCTGTGCGTGGCGTCACGCGGAAAACCTTGAGCGTTTCCTGCGCATCCTGGATGTAGGAGTCGACGGCGGCCTGGTGATCCGAAGGCCCTATGCGCATCGCGATCAGAAGTTCGTCGGCTGTTGCGGTGTGCCCGAGGTTCAGCATCGATGCAGGGAATACTAACGTATTGATGATCGCCTCCGGGTAACCGGCGCGCAGCAGTGCCTCGCGAATGCGAGCGTCCGTTCCCTTGTCCGGAGTAAAGATCAGCGCAACGGTCCTATCGAACGGTGTAGATCCAAGGGTTTTGACCGTGGCATTATTGACGGTGTCTCCCAAGTTGCCTAAAAGCTCGGTCCTTTTTCCGTCCGGGAACTCCTTCGTATAGAGAAATCTCGTAGAGAGAAATGCGTAGTAACCGAAGTATTTTACGGACGGAGGCGTCGGCCCGATTAGCACGATAGCCTCGTCGGGCCGGAGTTGGAAACTCTCAACCAGTTGCTGCGTCTCCTGTGTCTGTGCCAATTTTGGAACAAGGAGGTGGAGATACGGAGCCCTGTTATTATACAGAGCACTGGTGACTCCAGGTTTTTCGGCGCAGTAGTCTGCCGCAGGATTGAAAATTTCGGCAGCGCCGGGGGTCACATCGAATCCGTTCAGCTTGAGCGCATTTTGAAACCTGGCCAAGGCGTCATGATCCTGTCCCGCTCGTTGAGCGAACGCGATCGGTGCCAGCAGCAACAAAGTGGACATCATTACGGACAGCAGTATTTTTGCCTTCATAACCTTTCCTCCTTCCTTGGTTGTTGATCGTATAGCCTGCCTCACTCCCCACCCCCATCCTCTGACGGTCAAGGCCGCGGCGAAAACTTGATCATCCGGTGATACACGACTTCAGTGAATGCCGGCCCAACGCTCGTTGCCGGCTCGAGATAGGAACGTGTTGCGAAAGCCAACTTCGTATTTTCCCGCTCAACCGTGTGCTCGGGACCGTCGAGCTGCAAGCTGGCGCAATCGCCGCTTGACATTTGCAAACAGGAACGCTCGTCACCGCACTGCCACGAAATCTTGTACGCAAACATCTGAGAAGCTGCCGGATCGCCGCTGGGAAGATAAGCATCAGCGCTGTGCGCAAAGTCGGTATCGAAGACGCTCCCTATGGCCAACTGTGACGGCTTGGCATAGGCATTCAGGTTCATGTATGAGGCTTTCCCCGTGGCGGTGTGGTTAACGCCATAAATGACTAGGAATTCTTTGTCGGTCAGTGTTATATCGTAATTTAAATTGTTAGGAAAAGCATCAGCGCCGGCACCGACGTAGATCGTGTCGCGGCAATCGAGATACGCGCGCTTCATCTGCTGTATGAAGTCGTAACCGTCGTAACTGCCCGGCCCCGAGGTGTATTCGGCGGCCACGACGTACCCCATGTTGGTGTACTGGCTGATAACCTTGTCGCGGATATCGTCAAGTTTCCCCATGAGGCCCATCTCGGTCTTTCCGGTTCCGCGGACGCGCAGCTCCGGAGCCGGTAAGGGATTCAGGCCTGCTGCCGAGAACACCTTCGGCGTCACCCGGAAAACCGATACCGGCGACGGTACCGGCGAGTCGGGTTTGTTGTTCAAGCTGTTCATGTAGGCCAGACCCGCGGCTTCGCCTGCCTCGCCGTTGAGCCACTTCGCATTTCGCCCGAGGATCATGAATATATCGTAGCCTTGGCCGATACCCAGGTTCACCAGCGAGGCGGGGAAGACGATTGTATTGATGATTGTCAGGGGATAGCCGGCCTTCTGCAGGGCGGAGCGAACGCGCGCATCGGTGTTCTGATCGGGGGTAAAAATCAGCACCATCGGGGCGCTGTACGGATCGGGGCCGATGGTCTTGATGGTTGCAACGTTCACCGTATCCCCCAGGGTGGTGCCCACATCCAGACAATGCGGGTCTCCCCCGCATCCTTGAATGGGCGAAGTACGCAGATCTGCGGGAACGGGCTGCGCGTAATGTTTATTGAGCAGGAAGGGCTGGTAGGAAAAATAGGTCACGGGCGGTGGCGTCTCGCCAATGAACACGATGGCCTCATCGGCACGGAGTTGAAACGTATACGGTATCAGCGTAGGATCGCCTTCTAGATGCGGAACCTCTGCGGTCAAATACGGTGCACCCTTGTTGTTGTATTTGGCACTGGAGGTCACGCCGCTACAGTACTGCTGCCACATATCAAGCGACTTGCTTTGGCCTGATTTGACGTTGAATCCTTCTTGCTCGAGCGCATTTTTAAACCTGTCCAGGGCGCGAGGGTCCTGCCCCGCTTGTTGAGCGAACGCGCACGGTACCAGCGACAACACAGCTGCCATTATTACGGATAGCAGTATTTTTGCCTTCATACCGTTACCTCCTTCTTTGGTTTCTGAATCACATGGTCTGCCTCACTCACTGCCGCACTGGCAAGCTCTAATGTCCTTAAAAAGCCTACTGCGGCGTGAACGTGAGTATCCTCGGGGTGAGTAGTTTGGTGGTGTCGGGCCCGCGTGCGCTATCCGGGGCAGTGTAGTCGCGAATCCCGGGCCAGAACATGCCGAACAGGGCTGGGTCCCCTAGCGCATTGGTGTCGCCCTTCTTCGGCACCATATCCTTGTCGATCTCGGTGCAGTCCTGGCGGAACCTGTCGAGTGGCAGCAGATCCTTGAGCTGGTCGCAACTGCGGGTAAAGAAGTGCACGAAGAACTTGTCGGTATTGTTCACGGTGTCCGCGTAGCCGCCCGCGGAGCCCTTGAGAGCCGCATCCGTGACGCCTGTAGGTGCGAGATATGTCGCGGCGGCGTTGACGGACAGGCCGACGTAGGTCGCGTTACCGGTCTCGGTGGCAAGAGTGGCAACCATCGCGTAGATCTGCCCGGAATCAAGCGGGAGGGGTCCGGTGCCGAAGAGGCCCGCGTCCGTCTGGTCGCCACACCACATGTTGACCTTGCGGCAGTAAGGCCCGGCCACCCCGAAGTCCCGGAGCGGATCCATCATGAAGGATGAGGCGGGCGGCGGCTGCGTGCAATCGGCGCTGTGAAGGCCTGTGATACTGCTGACACGCTCGCACACCGCATTGACAAGGTCCTGGAAATCGCCTGCCAGGTAGGCCTCGCTACGCGCTGTGCGCTCGCCATAGGTCAGCAGGTCGTAGCGCTCCACCGGGCCCAGGAAAGACGGGGCACGCACCCGCATCACCGCCAGCGGAGGATTGTCTCCTTTAAAGCTACCCCACCATTGATTGGCTACGGCCGGATCGTCCGGGATGGCGTACCGGAAGAAAGTGAAGAACTCGATAGCGTTCTCGTCCATCCCCAGCGGCCCGATCGGGCCAACGTCATCCCGGCGCGGGATCTGCTCGGTGAAGATGTCGCCATCGGGAACCCCCCGGGCCTGTAGCACACGGCGCACCGCCTCGTCCGTACTGACGCTGGGGGTGATTATGAAGTAACGGTATTTCCCGAAGGGGCTGTCACCGGACTTCTGCTGCATGTCCACGTTGTTGACGGGGTCACCCAAGGTTGAAAAGCTCCAGATCCGCCCGGACTTGGGATCGTTCGGGGGGATCGTACTGAACGTGTAGCGCATGGGGGGGTAGTTCGGCGTGGTCGCCCACTCGTTGTAATCCTTGGTCTTCCAGCGCCCGTGCTGGGTCCAGACGTATGTCGTCACGCTCATGTACTTTCCCGGGGGCGGCATCTGACCGTAGATGACGACCGCATCCCGCGGGTCGAGCCGAAAGGTCGGGATGTAGCCGGGCCGCACCTCACCGAACGTGTCCACCGGCGTCGGCCCGACAGACTCGCCCGGCCATGCCTTCACCACCGGTATCACATACGGCGCCACAGGGTTGTTGCCGAAACAGCTCTGCAGCGCTGGGTAGGTGTAGTTTGCGCAGGCGTCCTCGTACAGCATCGGATAGCCATCGCTGACCTGGAACCCGCTCGCGGTGAGGTCACGGACCAGCTCGGAAATAGGCTCCGCCACGCTTACTTGGCTGCTGGCCGGGTGCTGGCCCCTTGCAGCGGCGACGCCACCCGGGGTCACATCAAATCCGTCACGATCGAGCGCATTTTGATATTTGACCAAGGCGTTAGGATCCTGTCCCGCATATTGAGCATACGCGCACGGTACCAGCAGCAACAGAGCTGAAATAATTATAAACAACAGCATGTTATACTTCATAACGTGTCCTCCTTGCTCTTGGGATCGTATCGCCTGCCTCGGCTTTCACGGCTTGTGGAGCTGAGCACCATCGAACGGAGGACGAGCGACGAGCGACGAGTCGGGGCCCCGCTGCGTCCCCTTCTTGATGTAGTCGCGTACACTGAGCGCGAAAGCCTCGATCTGGTCGCCATCCGGTATGGTGGCTGTCAGGTCCCAAGGATTCGCCTCGTTGTCGTGGTGGAAGGGGTGCCGCTGTCGTAGGCATAGGAAACCAGTCATACGGTCCGGTCCTTGATCCCGATCACGATGCGAATGCCCTGTGCCATGTAGAGGTCAGGAGCCAGCATGGTGAAATTTGTGTCTAGGAACAGCTGATTATCACCAAGTCAAAGCAATGAGCATACCAAATCGCAACATGCTTAAATAGATGAGTTTATTGTGATAGTTACTGGATTTGAATTAGTTTTGTGTAAGAATGTCCGACATGTGTGGAATGTTTTTTTACAATTTACAATTTATGGAAAAGGCGCGAGGTGGAGATAATAACTCCTAAGGACATATGGCTGGCAACAGATCAAGCGATTTGTCCCACTGGGTAAATGCAAGGGGTGTTATTGTTGAATACTGCTCTGACAATTGAGGCTGGCAAGGCTAGAAGCCATCAAGGATGGGGTTGGGAAGAAGTTACCGATGCAATTATTAGTTCTTTGAATGACCGCCGGGAGAGTTTAGTCTTTCTCCTTTGGGGGGATGATGCGAAGAAAAAAGTTTCCCTCATCGATATTTGGCGGCACACATAACTTTCTATTTTACACCATTCTGGTAATTCTGTTCGCAAAGGTTTCTTGGGCTGTGGACATTTTTAGCGAGTGAATGGGGCTCTCGTTGATGTGGGGCAAGAACCAATTTCTTGGTAGTATAACGTCTGAGAGGTCAATCACTCCAGGAATAGCCAACTCTGCATCGTTCGCTCGAATCGATGCTACAAACTTTTCAGCTTCATCACGTGATAGCCTTTCTGCTGCTTATTTGAGATCTATGACGCA
>JAQUCU010000179.1 GCA_028686055.1 Desulfuromonadaceae bacterium | reverse complement strand
AGATCGTTGACCGGCTTGGCCAGACCCTGAATGATCGGGCCGACCGCTTCGGCACCGGCAACACGCTCCACCAGTTTGTAGGCGATGTTGCCGGCGTCCAGATCGGGGAAGATCAGGACATTGGCCTTGCCTGCCACCGTGCTGCCGGGAGCCTTTTTGCTCCCGACGTTGGGAAGAAGGGCGGCATCGGCCTGAAGTTCGCCGTCGATCTGCATATCCGGCTTGATCTGTTTGGCGATTTCCAGCGCTTTCAGCACCTTGTCGCAGTCGGCATGAGTGGCGCTCCCCTTGGTGGAAAACGAAAGCAGGGCAACACGGGCATCCACATCCAGAAACGCCTTGCAGTTTCCGGCTGTAGCCACAGCAATCTCCGCCAGGGCCTGGGCGTCAGGATTGGGATTGACAGCACAGTCGGCAAAGAGAATAATGCCGTTTTCTCCGAACGTCGGAGTCTTGGTAACCATCAGGAAGAAGGACGATACTGTCTTTATGCCGGCGGCCGGACCGACGGTCTGGAATGCTGCCTTTAGCACGTTGCCGGTAGTGCCGGTGGCACCAGCAACCTCCCCTCCGGCATCGCCGTTGCGAACCATCATGCCGGCATAGTAGAGGTTGTCTTCTGCCGTCAGCAGTTTTCTGGCCTCATCAGCCGTCAACCCCTTGCTCTTGCGCAGTTCGACCAGGTCGGCAACGTATGCATCCAGTTTTGGTGACGTCGCGGGGTTCAACAGCTCGACCCCTGCCAGATTGACCCCTTTGGCGGTTGCTTCAGCCTGGATCTTTGCCGGATCACCCAGAATAACAATTTTTGCCAATCCTTCCCCGACTATTTTCTCTGCGGCAAACAGCATTCGCTCGTCATAATTTTCGGGTAGTACCACCGTCTGCAGGTTCTTCCTGGCCTTTGCCTTGATCTGGTCAACAAGATGCATGTTCACCCTCCTCTGAGTAATAAAACGATTTTATACTATAGTCAAGATACCCACTCCCGGTCAACAAAAAAAAGCCTGATTTCTCAGGCTTTAAGCGATGCTTGATAACGTACACCGCAGTTAGAAATCAAACCCCAGCGCCTCGGCGACCGTATGCATATCCTTGTCACCACGGCCCGACAGGCAGACAACTATCGTCTTATCACGACTCAACGACGGAGCCATCTTCATGACCTGGGCGATAGCGTGCGATGATTCAAGTGCTGGAATAATACCCTCTTCACGGGTCAGGGTGGTGAATCCTTCCAGCGCTTCATCATCGGTGATAGAGACATACTCAGCCCGGCCGGTATCCTTCAACCAGGAATGTTCCGGGCCGACGCCGGGATAATCAAGCCCGGCCGAAATCGAATGGGCATGGGTAATCTGGCCATGCTGGTCCTGCAGCAGATAGGTTTTGTTGCCGTGCAGAATGCCCGGGGAGCCCGCACAGAGCGGAGCGGCGTGCCTGCCGGTCTCAAGGCCGTAACCGGATGCCTCTACGCCAATCAGGCGCACCGACCTATCCTTCAGAAACGGGTAAAACAGACCCATGGCATTACTGCCGCCGCCGACTGCTGCGACAAGAATATCCGGCAGCCGCCCCTCGACCTTCTTGTGCTGCCGCTTGACTTCAGTCCCGATCACCGACTGGAAATCGCGCACCATCATCGGGTACGGGTGCGGTCCGGCCACGGTGCCGATCACATAAAAGGTTTCATGGATCGTGGTAACCCAGTTGCGCATCGCCTCGTTCATGGCATCCTTGAGCGTAGCGGTACCGGCGGTGACAGGCGTCACGGTAGCACCGAGCAGTTTCATGCGGAAGACGTTCTGTGCCTGACGGTGGGTGTCCTCTTCACCCATGAAGACTTCGCAGCTCATTCCGAACAGCGCCGCAACCGTGGCGGTCGCCACACCGTGCATCCCGGCGCCGGTCTCGGCAATGACTCGCTTCTTCCCCATCCTCCGGGCCAGGAGTCCCTGGCCGATGGTGTTGTTTATTTTGTGCGCCCCGGTATGGTTCAGGTCCTCACGTTTGAGGTAGATACGCGCACCGCCCAGCCTGTTCGTCAGCTTCTCGGCAAAATAGAGCGGATTCGGGCGGCCGACGTACTGCCTCAGATAATACGCGAATTCCTGCTTAAACTCCCGGTCATGCCGATAATGCTCATAGGCCTTTTCCAGTTCCATCAGGGCGGGCATCAGTGTTTCCGGGACATAGCGCCCGCCATACTGGCCGAAGTGACCTTTTTTATCCGGTAATTTCACGTCATAGCTCCTTTGCAGCACGGATGAAACAGCTGACCAGCCCGGCATCTTTTTTGCCAGGCTCACTTTCAACCCCGCTGGAAACATCAACTGCATACGGTTTGACTATTGCCGCCGCTGCTGCGACATTCTCCGGGGTCAGCCCGCCGGCCAGGATGATGCAGCGTGAAGCTGCCGCCCTGGCGGCAATATCCCAATTGAAGGTTGTTCCGGTACCGCCATGCGCAGCCGGAGACCAGGCATCCAGCAGACAGGCGGCAACAGGGTATTTCGTTATTTCATCCAGGCTTGCAGCATCCTTGACCCGGAACGCCTTGATGATCCTGCGCCTTATGGCGGCACAATAGCCAGGTGACTCTTCGCCATGGAGCTGAACAATATCGAGGCTACACTGATCTGCAACCGAATTAACCGTTGCCGATTCCTCGTTAACAAACAACCCGACCGTCTGCACAAAAGGTGGCAAATGACGGATAATATCAGCGGCCTGCCGGGGGGAGATATAGCGGGGAGAGCCTCGAAAAAAAACGAAGCCGAGAGCGTCAGCTCCGGCTTCTACCGCCATCAGTGCATCTTCCGGATTTGTTATGCCGCAGATTTTGACTCGTACCATGAGCTTACAGGTTTACCTTTGGCAGACGCTCGAGCGCTGCCTTAACCATCGCATCCGGATATTCGTAATCCTCCAGATTGCCGGAGAGATAGGAATCATAGGCGCCCATGTCAAGTTGGCCATGGCCGGAAAGGCCGAACAGTATGGTCTTTTCCTTCCCCTCCTCCTTGGCAAGTACCGCTTCATCGATAGCAGCTCTCACGGCGTGGGAGGATTCCGGTGCCGGCACGATCCCTTCGCTGCGGGCAAAGAGGAGCGCCGCCTCGAAACAGGCATTTTGCTTGTAGGACTTGGCTTCGATCTGTCCGGCGTGGTAGAGCTGCGAAACCAGCGGCGACTCGCCATGGTAGCGCAGGCCGCCGGCGTGGATGCCGGGTGGCATAAAGTCGTGCCCAAGTGTGTACATCATCTCGATCGGCGCCAACTTGGCGGTATCGCCGTAATCGAAGGCGTAAATACCTTTCGTCAGCGTAGGACATGACGCCGGTTCGACCGCCAGGCAGCGGACGTTTTTGCCGCTGGCACGGTCCGAAATGAACGGGAAGGCCAGACCGGCGAAATTAGAGCCGCCGCCGCAGCAGGCGATGACGACATCAGGATAATCACCGGCGATCTTGAGTTGTGCTTGGGCTTCCTGGCCGATGATGGTTTGATGCAGACAGACATGATTGAGTACGCTCCCAAGTGCGTAGTTGGTGTCATCATGGGTCGCCGCATCCTCAACCGCTTCCGAGATGGCCATACCGAGGGAGCCCTGGCAGTCCGGGTCGTGGGCCAGAATGGTTCGGCCGGCGTTGGTGAATTCGGAAGGAGAAGGGTGTACCTGGGCGCCCCACAACTGCATCATGCTCTTGCGGTACGGTTTCTGGGTGCAGGAGACCTTAACCATATAAACGGTGCATTCCAGACCGAACATTGAACAGGCGAGAGCCAGGGAGCTCCCCCACTGACCGGCACCGGTCTCGGTTGCCAGGCGGCGGATGCCGGCCTGTTTATTGTAATAGGCCTGGGGAATTGCTGAGTTAGGCTTATGCGAGCCTGCCGGGGAAACCCCTTCATATTTGTAATAGATCTTCGCCGGCGTACCGAGCGCCTTTTCCAGGCGGTGGGCCCGGTACAGCGGCGATGGGCGCCATAGCTGATAGATTTCACGGACTTCATCGGGTATATCGATCCAGCGCTGCGACGACATTTCCTGCTCTATCAGCGCCATCGGGAAAATAGCCAGCATTTCGTCCGGTGTGACCGGCTGCATTGTCCGGGGACTGATTACGGGCGCCAGCGGGCCCGGCATGTCAGGGATTATGTTATACCACTGACGCGGGATTTGGTCTTCAGGCAGCAGGATTTTCGTATTCATGATTACACTCCGGCTTAAATGGAAATGTTTACTCCAGATTGTCTTCAATTCGGATAAAACTGGTTTTCTGGCAGATGATGTCAAGTTGATCAATATCCGACAGCGCTTTCTGTATCGAACCTTCACGCGCCTCGTGGGTCATGATAACGATCGGCACCGGAGCTGAGTCATCTGCTTCATGAGCGGTCTGCACCATCGATTCGATGCTGATACCATGTTTGCCGAGCGCTCCGGCGATCCCCCCCAGCACGCCCGGCTTGTCGAGAGCGCTGAAACGGAGCATATATTTGCTGACGATATCGGCCATCGGTTTGACCGGTATGGCAACGATAGCATCATCCAGAAACCCGAGTGGCGACATCCGGCGTCCGGCACCCGCCTTCATGCTGCGTGAAAGACCGATCAGGTCTCCGACAATCGCGCTGGCGGTCGGGTTCTGCCCTGCACCACGTCCGGAGAACATGACCGGACCGACAAAATCGCCGTTCAGGCGGATCGCATTGAACACCCCGTTGATATCAGCCAGAGGGCTGTCGAACGGAATCATGGTTGGGTGCACCCTGGCTTCAATCTTGCCACCGACATGTTTTCCAATCGCCAGCAGCTTGATACGATAGCCAAACTGGGCGGCATATTTGACATCCAGCCCGCTGATATTTGCAATTCCTTCGGTATGAATATCCTTGAAGTCGATTCTTGTGCCGAAACAGAGTGAGACCAGGACGGCCAGCTTGTGGGCTGTATCTACACCCTCGACATCAAAGGTCGGATCAGGCTCGGCATATCCCAACTCCTGCGCGGCGCGGAGCACATCGGCAAAATCTGCTCCCTCCTGGGTCATGCGGGTCAGAATGTAGTTGCAGGTGCCGTTCATGATGCCGAAGACACTGCTGAAACGATTGGCGGCCAGGTTGCTTTTGATCGCGGTCAGGACCGGAATACCGCCGCCGACGGATGCCTCGAACTGTACTTCGACCCCCTTGCGTACGGCAGCAGCGTAGATGTCGGAGCCATGCAGCGCCAGGAGCGCCTTGTTGGCGGTAACGATATGCTTACCCTTCTCAATGGCCTTCAGTACAAAGGTTCTGGCCGGTTCATACCCACCGATCAATTCGATAACCACGGAAATCTCGGGGTCGTTGAATATATCATCAACGCGTGTAGTCAGAACACCGGGCTCGACAGCCACTCCCCGGTCGCTTGTTATATCAAGATCGGCAATACGCTTGAGTATAATGTCCGCTCCGACCTTGGAGCTGATAACATCAGCGTTCTCGCGCAGCAGCTTGACGACTCCCGCGCCGATATTGCCGAATCCTATCAGACCAACCTGAATATCTTTCATCATTCCTCGCTTGACAGTTCGGTTTT
>JAQUCU010000178.1 GCA_028686055.1 Desulfuromonadaceae bacterium | reverse complement strand
ATCAGAGCCCGCACCTGAGGATCTTCGCTCACATCCCACAATTCATCGACGCCTCGCAGAATCCTGGTGCAGATGGTACGGATCTTTTCCTCCTTGGGCAGTTCTTCCTGATTCCAATAATCCGGGTAGGTATCAAGAAATGTGTCGGATTCCTCCGGATTCTTTGCTTTTTCAAGTATGGACCTGAAGTATGCCAGGATCTTGATTTGATAATTGCTGCCACCATCCTTGAGCGGCCTGAGAAGATCATCCAGAAACGTGCTGTTCAAACCGGAAGCGCCGCTGCAGAGGTATTGGTACACCCCTTCAGCCTTGTCTACCTGCTTTTCAATGTATTTACGGTGCAGGGCTTCACCCAGGTTGGTAGCCTGGACCTTCTTAAAGAAGATGCTCAACAGGTTGGACGCGTGATGTTTGATCCTGTTGTCGATTTCATCAGATATTACAATATCAAGACAGGCATCAAATATTTTTACCTGCTCGCTCTCATTACGGGATGAGTCTATATAATCCTCAACAATTTCAAGAATCTCAGCCATATGATTACGGTTACGGCTATTGAGAAGCGTGGTGAAGGTTTCGCGCAGACTGTTGGCATCAACAATACCAAAGAGGAACTTGACTGCCGCATTCCTGCTGGAAACCCCCTTGCTATCGGCAGATTTCAACAGTTTCAGAATGCTTTCCGCCGGGTCTGTGACCCAGTCAGGCACCAGATCTTCCATAAAGCGCTCAGCTTTCCTTCTGACTACGGCATCCAGATCATAAATGAAATAGCGCGCCACATCGATCCGGAAGTCACGCCCGGCAGAGGATGACGCAATGATTTCAAGAGCCGCAGCCTTGTCTTTGGCCGACAGCCTGGCAATATCTCTCTTTGCCTTGGATGAATCATTGATTTTTATATAAAAAGTGACTATGTCTTTAACTGACACTTCCGCATCTATATCTATTTCCATGTAAGGTGCCTTTCCAGACGTTTTATGCGAGTATAGCCGCAGTAGCTGTTATGCGCAACTCCATCCATAAAAAACCGGCCGACACGGCCCGGAGGAAACTACATGCGAATCAGGGCAAAACGGGTAAACATCGTAAGGGCGTTAACCGGACTGGTTTCTGCAACAAAAACGAATAAGGCCGTTTCCTGCCCACTAGTCTGTCTCTGTCTCATTGCCTTCTCCGTTACTCCTGCGGCGGCAGAGCCTAAAATTACTTTCTACCGGGATGGCGCCCTGCTCCGGCAGGAAGCGGGAGCAGCCAAGGGGGTGATCAATATCCCGCTCCCGGCCACTCTGCTTGAACATTCACTCACCATTGTCCCGGCCACAGGCACCACCATTCTAAGCGTTGAAACATACCGTACCGAATCGGGAAAAGCTGTTGACAAGGAGCTCGAAACTCTGGCCGAACAGCGGCGGCGACTGGAGGATCGTTTGCAGGCCCTGGAAACGCGCGAAGCCATTTTCACCTCGGCAGCCAAATCTCAAAGTGGCAAGGCCCCGCGGAAGACCAAGGCGAACCCCGACCCGATGCAGACCATACGCCAGGGCACAGACTTTGCGATTGCCCAGCTGGAGTCTGTCTATACCGCTCGTCGCAGGACAACCCAGGAGATCCAGAGGATCGACACACGCCTCGCCGCGGTCAGAAAACGCAGTCGATCGGCAGGGGAGTCGCTACGGATAACCGTAGTTCCTCCCCGCGGCAGCGTGACTCTCCGTTATGCAACTGCGGAACACGGCTGGCAGCCGCATTACAACCTGTACCTGGCGAGGGATGGTTCGGCTCAGCTGAAACTGTCTGCCAGGATGACAGGAAGTACGCACGGGAGTCAGGCGAGAGTTTCATCGGGATCTCTTGATGAAAGCGCCACTGCTGAAACCTTTCCGGTCCGTTCAGCAAGCGTTCTTCTTGCCAGTTACCGCTTGCCGATGACCGAGGAGCAGTACACTGGAGGGATCACCAATCAGTTTTCCGGCACTATTACGAACACCAGCCCGCACTATCTGCAACCGGGAGAGTCCGGGCTGTTCCGAAGAGGCACCTACCTGGGCAGCTTCGTATTTGAAGGACTTTCATCGGGGAGGAGCCGGACTGTTTCACTCGGCAGATAATCCGGCTGGCCAGACGAGATTGTGAGGATAATTCAAACAATATCAAAAAAACGGCTGTCAGGATTAAATCCGGACAGCCGCGTGGAATCAGCAGTAGATATTTAATGTGCTGCAGGTTTATTTCAAGAGGATCTCTATTTTTGCCTTACTTCTGGCATCGGCAATATATTTCTTAATGGCTTCGTCAACTTTCTGCTCCTTGAGAAACTCTTCGATCTTTGCTTTTGCATCCTTAATATCCATTGTCGCGGCCGGTTTCCTCTCCGTAAGCTTGATGATGTGATAACCAAACCGGGTCTCGACTACCGGGCTTATCTCACCAGGCTTAAGCGCGAAGGCAGCTTTTTCAAACGAAGGTACCATCTGCCCTTTACCAAAGAAACCGAGATCTCCGCCCTGCTGACTGCTGGGGCAGGTTGAGTTGGCTTTGGCCAAAGCGGCAAAGTCGGCTCCACCAGTCAGCTCCTTACGCAGCCTTTCAGCCTTTTCACGAGCTTTTTTCTTGTCATCCGATGAAGCTTTATCATCGACACCAATCAGAATATGGCTGGCTCTGACAGAATCTTCACTCTTGAACTTGTCCTGATTCTTGTCGTAGAAAGCACGGATTTCGGCATCGGAGACCGCGGCCTTAGACACGAATTTTGTATCAACAAAATGGGAGATCAGAAGATCGCGGCGGGTATATTCACGCAGATCTTTTTCATCCATCTCGAGAGCCTTGATCGTCTCCATGAATGACTGTTCATCCTTGAAACGAGCCTTACCCTGAGCCACCTTGGCATCAACCTCTTTATCAAGATCCTTAATCTCCTGCTTAGCAGCAGCCTGATACAGCAGCTCAGCCGATACCAGCTGTTCGACAGCCTGTTTGTTAATGGCCGCATCCTGTTCAGGCGACACTGTCTTTCCGCGTAATAGAACTTTTTTTGCACGGCGCAGTTCGATGGCATCGATGGCGACTCCATTTACGCGTGCGACAGCACCCTGCAGCTGAACTGCAGAGGTTGCCGCTGCGGCAGGTACCCCCCCTTTTTCAGCTTCTTGCTTTGCTGCGACAGCAAGAGTTGCACAAGACAAGAGTGAGGTGACCAGAAACAGTTTTAAAAACCACCCTGATGAATGAATGTTTTGCATCGGACAGGATACTCCTTAATATGAATTTTGAGCACTCTAGCACACTTGAACCGGGCATGAAAAGCCAAACATGTTTTTGACTTTTATTTCACTTTCAGATACATTCCCCGGTATTTTGTTGAGTAAATCAGCGTTATCATGCACAGCCTAAAAGCAGTCAGTTCATCAGGAGGAAGTGTGGAAATGAAAAAGGTTCTCGTAGTTGATGACAGCCTCTCAGTTGCCCGCCAGCTTGCAAAGATAATAGCTGAATCCGGCGACTTCCTCTACATCGGACATGCCAAGAATGGCGCAGAAGCGATCAAGATGAATCACACCGAAGACCCTGAAATTATCTGCATGGACATGAATATGCCCGGAATGGATGGCCTGACGGCTCTGCGCACGCTCTCGGCGATGGATACAGAGGTCAAGGTTGTAATGGTGACATCGCTCGGCGGGGTTGGTGACAAATTTACCGAAGCGATTAAACTTGGTGCCAAAAATGTCATTTCAAAACCGTTCGAAGCCGGCAACGTCCTGCGGATTCTGCGGGAGCTATAATTTCATCCAATCCATGTTTTAGATAAGGGGCGGGATATGGCTGTTAATTTTTTTGGTCAGTTCCTGGTAGAACTGGGCATCGTCACCTCTGATGCACTGGTTGACGCTATTAATCTTCAGGACAAAAACAACCTCAGGTTTGGCGAGATGGCCGCAGCCATGGGGTTGGTCACACCGGCTGACATCCAGCGTGCCCACAGCGCCCAGATGTCCAGGGACATGAAACTGGGGAATCTGCTGGTCGAGATGGGTATTTTGACACCCGCCCAGAGGGACAACGTCGTTGTCCGCCAGAAAAACACCCACCTGTACATAGGCGAAGCGCTGGTACAAAACGGCGCCTTGACGAGTGAGGCGCTTCAGAAACATCTGGATGAATTTAATGCCGGCCAGGCACGGTACATATCGAACGGGATTGAACTTCCCATAGCCTCCGCCAGTAATCATGTCTGGGAAATGACGGCAGACCTTACTCGCAAGATGATAACCCGTGTACTTGCCCTGCCTTTCCACCCCGGCACATGCACTCTGACAACAAACATCGCCCCAAACTTCATGCTGGCTGCAATGGATCTGAGTGGTGACGTTGAAGCGCGCTACTTTCTCTCTGTTTCGGAGGGGCTGCAGAAGTCTGTCGCCAGGGCAATTCTGGGCGAAGAGTCCGTTGAATATGAACCGGCTGAAGTACTGGAAGACACCGTCATGGAATTTGCCAACATCGTCTGCGGCAACGTGGCGGCCAAAGCATCCCAGATGGGGGTCATCATAAACATCACCCCGCCGGTCACTGTTCACCTGCCGAAGAAAGGCCTGCCGGTCCCGGACGGCCACACTGCGCTCAGCTTCCCGATTTATTTCGTTGGCGGTGACACGATGGAGATGATCCTGCTCATTAAAAACTGACTTTCCACTTCATGTTAGACCGATAAAGAAAGGCATCCTCACGACAACAGAGAATGCCTTTCTTGCGTTAACGTGCTGTTTTGCAATAGTACATCCGCATCATCGCCACACCTCGTCCGTATACTCCCCGTCCATATCACGCACGAACAGCGGCGGTTCCACAATCGGAGCAGCCCGCCTCCCCTTGGCCAGTTCAGCCATAAACATTGTTGCCGGCGACACTGCATTGCTATGAATCATCCGCACCCGCAACACCGATAATTTCATCACGGCAGCCAGTGCCATGAATTCAGGTAGACGTGACGGGAGCTGGATGAAGCAGACCCTGCCCGACGGCTTGACCAGATATTTGGCAGCAGCGATAAAATCGGCAAGTGCTGCAGTCGTTTCATGGCGGGCGGAATCACGCCCGGCACGGGGACTGATGCGCCCACTCCCCGCTGTCCGAAAGGGGGGATTGGATACGACCAGATCAAAGGTAGAAGCGGGAAAACGGCAGCGCAGGTTGACAACATCATCAGCCAGCACGGAAACCCTTCTTTCAAGGCCGTTATGCCGGATATTCCGACCGATGATTTCAGCCATTTCGGGGTTGTTTTCGACCGCAAGCACCGTCGCTGAGTGGTTAATCCTGGCCAGCATCAACGCAATGACACCACATCCGGCCCCCAGATCTGCAATACTCCCTCCCGGTTTCACTTCAGCACAGAAGTGCGCCAGCAGTAGTGGATCCAGTGAATAGCGATACCCGTGCCGGGGCTGAAACAGCTGCAGGTCTAACTGTTTAAGATCATCCAGTGTCAGCATCTCGGCATCACTGTTCAAGCCCCATCCTTTTTCTGCGGAGCAGCCATTCACGGATCAGCATCCCAGCAAAGAACACTAAGGAAGCCAGGGTCAGCCATTTACCTACCTTGAACGGCAGC
>JAQUCU010000177.1 GCA_028686055.1 Desulfuromonadaceae bacterium | reverse complement strand
TTGCGGTAGCGGTCATTGGCAACGGCCAGGTTTTCCTCTGCCTGTCCGACCGCTTCCCGGGCCACAATAATCCGTTGGCGGCTTTCTTCGACTTCAAGCCAGGCCTGCCTGATCTGGAGTGTCACCAGAGATTTCAGATCGCTGATCTGGTTGGAAACGGCATCTGCCTTATATGACAGTGCTGCCGCCTGGTTGCGCAGAACGCCGCCGTCGAACAGGTCCCACTTTAAACCTAGCGACACCGACCAGAACTGGTCACGGACCAGCTGCTGGTTTTCCAGGTAGGTATAACCTCCGCTCAGCGCGATTTGAGGGCCAGTAGCAGCCCGGACGCCGGAGGCCTGGTGGCGGAAGGCACCCTCGTGCTGCTCCAGGCCGGCCAATTCAGGACGACTCTTCAGGGCACTTTCGACCAGGGATTCGTAACTTTCATGAGTACCTGCGGGAATAATTTCGTCCAAGGTTACCGATGCCGTAAGTGTCCGCCCCATCAGGCGGTTATAGGCTGAACGGGCGATGTCCAGCTGGTTTTGTGCCTGCAAGAGGCGTTGTTTGGCCTCTGACAGGGCTACACGGGAAGCCAGCAGGTCGTTTTTAGCCACCAGTCCCTGGCTGAACAGGTTTTCAACATCCCTGACATGGCCAGTAAGACTCGTGACACTACTATCAGCTACCGTTACGCCACGTTCGGCCCGCAGCACAGCAACGTAGCTTTCAGCCACCTCCAGCTTGATCTCCTGCATTGTTCGTCGCTGGTCGTACTTTGCGGCTCCGACCATCGCTGTAGCGGCATCAATCCCACTGGAAATTTTGCCGTAGGTATAGAGCGGTATGGTTGCGGTTACACGGGAAAAAGCAAAGGAGTCATCCGCAACCGGCATTTCCATTTTCCCCAGAAGCGGTACGTTGAGGTTTATGGAAGGAGTTGAATCCAGGATAGTGTAGGCGGCCTCTGCGGTAACGGCCGGCAGGCGGTAGCCACGCGCAGCGGATAGGTTCTTTGCAGCGGCCTTACTCAGGTTAGTCATGGCCTTTGAGCGCAGATCCACCTTGAGTGCCAGCTGCCAAGCATCGCTGAGGGACTCTCCATAGGATGCGGCAGACACCGCGATCAGGGTTGTCGTCAGAAAAAGCATAATGACTTGTTTTGTCCTGGTGGCCATACACAGCCCTCCGTGCAGCGTACTTCAAATGCAGAACCGATTTATTCCAGCGCCTTATGGAAACGAAGGACACTGATCGTTAGCATAAAGAACCCGATTACGGCCATCGCAGCCATCTGCGGCCACAGGATATCGAGTCCTACTCCCTTGAGATACACGCTTCTCAGAACTATCTGAAAATATCTCAACGGATTAAGATAGGTCAGATATTGGAAAAATTCGGGCATGCTGCTGATTGGGGAGCCGAATCCGGAGAATGTTATTGAAGGCATGATGAAGAAGAATGCCGTCACCATGGCCTGTTGTTGCGTATTTGAAACAGTCGAAATGAAAAGGCCGATGCCGAGTACGCAGAGGAGGAACAACACCGTGCCTAATGCCAGCACTGCTATGCTGCCTCGTAATGGTACATGGAACCAGAGTGTACCGACAACAGATATGAGCGCGGCATCGAACAGGCCAATGAAAAAAAACGGGATAGTCTTCCCAAGGATGAATTCCATTCGTCGTATGGGTGTAACCATAATCTGTTCCAATGTACCGATTTCCCGTTCTCTGACCACGGCAAAAGCTGTTAACGTCACCACAATGACCAGTATGAGATTGCCGATTACGCCAGGCACGAAGAACCACTGGCTGCTCATGTCAGCGTTGTACCAGGGCCGATTGTCCAAAACAATTCCGGGCATATGTGCAATGGTGAAGGGAGAGGTACCCTGCAGTGATTCAAGCTGGTATTCGCGGGAAAAGTTGCCGGTGACCTCGTTAACATATCCAAGCCCTATCAACGCGGTGTTTGAGTTGGAACTGTCCACAATCACCTGGATATGAGCCGTTTGGCCTTTGCGCACATTTTGAGCGAAGCCTGAGTTGATCTGGATCGCCATGGTAACATCGCCCCGCTCAATCACATCCGGAATCTGCTGCCGGCCTGCCAAACGCGTGCGGATATCAAAATAGCGACTGCCTTCAAACCGGGAAATCAGCTCCCGGCTTATCCGGCTGTTGTCATAGTCAACGATTGCAGTGCGGACATGCCTGATTTCAAGTGTTGCCGCGTAACCGAAAACCAGCATCTGGATAATTGGAGGGACGAACAGCAAAAACCTGGCTCGCTTGTCACGGAAAACCTGGATAAACTCCTTAATCAGCATATGACGTAAACGGCCAATCATCGCATATCCCTTAGTCGAGCCTTTTCTTGAACACCCGCGTAGCTGCGAAACCGAGTACTGCGGCAAAAATAGCCAGCGCCGCGAAATCCTGCCACATCAGAATAATGGATGTCCCCTTAAGAAAAACATTCCTGAGAATTGCCATATAGTAGCGTGCCGGTACGATATGAGTAATAACCCGGATTACTGCAGGCATCTGATCTATTGGGTACATGAATCCTGAGAGGAGGAATGCGGGCAAAAAAGTTGCGATTAAGGATATCTGGCTTGCGGCAAGTTGGGTTTTGGCAACGACCGAAAATAAGTATCCCATTGACAGGACAACGGTGAGAAACATGATTGAACCGAGAAAGAATACTGATAGATGACCACGAAACGGGACACCAAACCACCATGCCCCCATTGCGGCACAAACACAGGTATCGAATAAACCGATCGCCATATAGGGAACGAGTTTGCCGAACATGATTTCCAGCGGCGTTACCGGCGTAGAGATGAGCTGCTCCATTGTGCCCCGCTCCCACTCCCGGGCTATGGTGAGCGATGTCAGAAACGTGCCGACTACTGCCATTACGAGCGCCACCACGCCGGGAACTATGGTTGACATGCTTTCGAGGTTTTCGTTGAACCAGGTTCTGGCATCAACAGCCACAAGCGGTTGAATATTTGTCCGCCCCTGGCGTTGGAGCCATTGCAGCTGAAGTTGTTGTGAATAGGCTTGAACGACAGCCCGGCTGTAACTCATGCCAAGATTGGCACTGTTGCTGTCTGTGCCATCAACCAAAGCCTGAATACGTACCGTTTTCCCGGTGTTCAGATTATTCGAAAAATCGGGAGGTATTACGATGCCGATCTGACAGCGTCCGCCATCAATCGCCCGAATAAGGTCAGGATAGTTATCAACTGCTTTAACCACGTTGAAATATATTGAAGACTGAAACCGTTTCAGAAAATCCTGACTCTGTTGACTTCCTTCCATGTCGAAGACGTAGACCGGAATATGCTTGGTATCAAAGCTGACCCCGTAGCCGAAAGCCAGCATCATTATCAGGGGCATGGCAATGACAATGGCGATGCTGCGAGCGTCGCGCCTGATCTGAATAACTTCTTTGCCGGCCATAGCCAGCAGGCGGTCCCAGTTCATTGCCGTGATGCCTCCGTTTCCGGCCCGTTGCGAACGCTGGTTAAGGAGACGAAGACATCCTCCAGGCTGGGACGAATCGGTTCGATTCTGGTTGTATTGACGCCGTGTTCGGACAAGTAGCTCCTTACTCCGCCCATGGCCTCGGAAGCCTTTGGCACAACCAGATGGAGCGCATTGCCGAATATTGCGGCATCATCCACCCCCGGAGCACTCTGGAGCAGTTCAAGAGCTTTGCCGACCTCATCACATTCAAGCAGTAACAGCTCGCCAGTCATGTATTTTTGTTTCAGTTCCAGAGGAGAACCGGAAGCAACGATTTTGCCTCGGTAGATAAGTACCAGACGGTTACAATATTCCGCCTCGTCCATATAATGGGTCGTCACAAAAATGGTCACGCCATCAGCCGCCATCTTGTGAATCATCTCCCAGAACTGGCGGCGTGATATCGGGTCTACTCCTGAGGTCGGCTCGTCCAGAAACAGTATCGGGGGACGGTGCAGTACGGCACAGCCCAATGCGAGGCGCTGTTTCCATCCCGCGGCCAGAGTGCCGGCAAGGGAGTTTTCACGCCCATTCAGTCCTGCCATATCTATCGCCCAATTAATACGGCCTTTGAGGTCGGAGTTGCTCACGCTGTACATGCCAGCAAAAAAATCGAGGTTTTCAATAACAGTGAGATCGTTGTAGAGAGAAAACTTCTGGGACATGTAGCCGATATGCTGTCGAACCTGTTCTGATTGTGTCGCCACATCAAACCCGTAAACGAACGCTTGACCGGAAGTGGGGCGCAACAGTCCGCAGAGCATCCGGATTGTTGTAGACTTTCCTGCGCCATTAGGCCCAAGGAATCCAAATATCTCGCCTTTATGAGCCTCCAGACTGATAGTATCAACGGCAATAAAATCACCGAAACGCTTGACCAGATCTTTAACGACGACTGCAGGTGATTGGCCGTTCATTTCTCATTACCTTTTGTGTTGCCCTTGACCGCCTCGACAAACAGGTCTTCCACGGTTGGCGTGACCTGTTCAATTGAATCGAACGGTACAGTGGCCGACGTGATTATCGAATGGAGTTCAGAAATCATCCGTGAGGCATCTTTCACAACAAGATGAAGTCCATCCCCGACAATCATCATGCTTGAAATTCCATCATGACCATCAAGCAGTTCACTAATGCCCCGAGGATTGCCGGTAACAACTGAAAGAACCGCCCCGGGCATATTCTCTTTAAGGCGAGCCGGAGTATCACAAAAGAGCATGCGGCCTTCATGCAAGAGAGCAATCCGGTGACAGCGCTCGGCTTCATCAAGATAGGAGGTTGTGGTGAGAATAGTCACCCCCTGGTCGAGGAGAGAGTAAAGAATCCGCCAGAAATCCCGCCGAGATACCGGGTCTACGCCATTTGTGGGCTCATCGAGAAGGAGCAGGTCAGGGGCATGGATCAGGGCACACACGAGCCCCACTTTCTGCTTCATGCCGCCTGAAAGTTTCCCGGCCAGACGATTTCTGAATTCGCCCATTCCGGCGGCATCAAGTAATTGAGTGGAACGTATATCCCTCTCGGCAGCCTTTACTCCGAAAATCTGTGCATAAAAGCGGATATTCTCATCAACGGTCAACTCTTCGTACAGGCCGAAGCGCTGGGGCATGTAGCTTATCCTGTGCTTGGCGGATTCCGGCGCTTTCACGATGTCGAAGCCGGAGACAATCGCACCACCAGAGTCAGGCGTCAGCACCCCCGCCAGCATACGCATCGTGGTGGTCTTGCCTGCACCGTCAGGGCCGACCAGACCGAAAACTTCGCCTTTTCTGACGGAGAAGTTTAAATGGTCTACCGCGAGAATGCCGGGAAACGACTTTGTTAACTCACGTGATTCTATGACGTTAGGCAGTTCAGTCATGTTATTTCGCGGCTATCGTCTCAATGGACGCATCTGCCGGCATTCCCGGCTTCAATTCATGGTCCGGGTTGTCCAGGTCAATCTTTATTCTGTAGACTAATGTGACGCGCTCTTTATACGTTTCGATGCTCTTTGGAGTGAATTCGGCCTGGGATGATATGAATGACACTCTTCCCTTATAGAGCTTGCCAGGATAGGAGTCGCATTTTACCGTGGCCGACTGGCCAAGTTTGACCTTTGCAAGGTCGGTCTCGTTTATAT
>JAQUCU010000176.1 GCA_028686055.1 Desulfuromonadaceae bacterium | reverse complement strand
CATACATGTCATATGAAAGGTATCGATGTTATGCAACCACTTACTTCCCGTCAGCAGCAAGTCTATACGTTCATAAAAGAGTACGTTGAGGCAAACGGTTCTTCTCCCACTCTGCGGGAAATTTCTACCCATATCGGTACTGCTGGAACTGCCACTGCGATAAGCCATATTGAAGCCCTGGAGAAGAAGGGTTACATCCAGCGCCGGGAAGGGAGCGCACGCGGGATTGTACTGCCCCATGCCCTATCAAGTACAACTTCGCTCCCCATTGTCGGCAGAATACGGGCTGGCTTGCTCCACCCTGCCATTGAAGATATCACCGGTCATCTGGGCGTAGACAACCGCCTGATCAAGGGGGATGGCTGCTATTTTCTCATGGTTGAAGGGGATTCCATGATCAATAAAGGAATCCTTCCTGGCGATATGGTTATGATTCGCCCTCAACAGGTTGCCAACAATGGCGAGATCGTGGCGGTCATGGTTGACGGTGATGCCACCCTGAAGCAGTTCTTCCGGGAGAGTGACCACATTCTGCTGCAACCGGCAAACCCCGCATACGAGCCCATTATAATCCGTCCCGATCAAGGTGAGGTGACTATTGTCGGCAAGATGGTAGGCCTGTTTCGTAACGAGGAGTAGGTACCGTGTCAGCAAAAGTTCCCATACGTGTTGCCGCTATATTCTCACACGGCGGCAGAATCACTCCCAAATGGTTTGAGCTGAACCGGCGCAAGCATGAGGTTAAGGATACGACCTATTTCTGGCGAGACCGGATCGGCGAGGTACCTCTCATGCACTACGCCGTAACAGACGGCGAAGCTCTCTACGAGCTCGTCTACAACACCATCGACCAGACCTGGGCTCTGAATGGACTAAAATCGGAACGACCGTGAAACCCAGAACCATCCTTCATATTGACATGAATGCCTTTTTTGCATCGGTGGAGCAGCAGGCCAACCCTGAACTGCGGGGCAAACCGATAGCCGTTGTCGGTGGTGGTGGGCGGACGGTGATCACCACCTCTTCATATGAGGCAAGGGCTAAGGGCGTCAAAACCGGCATGGCAATCTGGGAAGGAAAACGGGTCTGTCCGGAACTGATCATTGTTGTGGGAGACAATCGGAAATATACCTATACCTCCTGTAAGATTAACGAAATATTCCGAGATTTTACTCCTGAGGTCGAGGCCTTCTCGATTGATGAGTCCTGGTTGGATGTCACTCATTCACTTGGTATTTTTGGCAGCGCCGAGGCAATCGCCTATCAGATCAAAGCTCGCATCAAGCATAGTTTTGGCATCACCTGTTCCATCGGCATCGCCCCCAATAAACTCCTGGCAAAGCTGGCCAGCGACATGCAGAAACCTGACGGACTGACGATCATCGCACCGGATGATGTTTCGCGGATTCTTGAGCGAATGCCGATTAAGGAACTCTGCGGCATCGGCAAAAATATGCAACGGCACCTCAACATGATGTCGATCTACACCTGTGGAGAACTGGGCCGGTGCGACGAAGCACGCCTGACGCGCAAGTTTGGCATCATCGGTTCACGGCTCAAGCAGATGGGGCAGGGGATAGACCATTCCCCGGTGATCCAGTATGGTAAGGAAGATGACGTTAAGTCGGTAGGACATTCGAGAACCCTGGAGCGCGATATCGACGATCCGGCAGAAATCCGGCGCTTCCTGCTGCAGCTCTCGGAAATGGTCGGGAGTAGGGCGAGACGATATAACGTCTCGGGCAAAACGATTCATTTGTATGTCCGGTATGCTGACTTTTTCACCAGCTGGGGGAAGCAGACATCGTTGAAGAACTATATCAACCAAAGCGATGATATTTACAAGGCAGCGCTTTCTATCCTTGCCACTGTCGATCTGGAACAGCCGGTCAGGCTTTTGGGTGTAAGTCTCTCCAACCTGAAGCACGAGTCGGAGCAGCTACCGCTGTTTGAAGAGGAGAGGAAGAAACTGTTCGCGACGCAGGCCATGGATGAACTGAATGCGCGATTCGGCAGCGAAGCGGTGACTTTCGGCAGCCTCGTGCCGGAAAAAGCGAGTTCGGGTAGCCATGTGATACCGCCAAGCTGGCGCCCTGACGGAATCAAAAATGTGGATGTACAATAAACCAGAATGAATAAACTGATTTCCATATCTGTACGTGATTTTGCTGTACCTTCGCCACGGTCTGGCAGCATAGAAGCACATTCAGGATATGGCCGCGCGGCTGCTGAGGGGCAGGAAATACATGTCCGGGTGCAGAAACAGAGAACAAAGATTGATCCCTTGTATCAAGCAGAAGTCCTTGTCAGCAGTCTCTTTGAACGAGGTGGTTATTCATTCCGGATCGATGGGCGGATGGACGGGATCTTTCGGCAGGATCTTCCCAAGATAGAGGAAATCAAGACTACTTTCAACATCCGGGAGCTGTCACGGCGTCTTGCTGATGACCCGCTGGGCCACCCTTATTGCCTCCAGCTGCTGACCTACGGATACTTCTATTGGTGTGAACACCATATTCTTCCCGATCTTTCCTTTCATCTGGTCTCCTCCCGCAACAGTGACACTGATGACGTGGGACTTGTGCTTGACCTTCCCCTTTATGAACAATGGCTCGACCTTCGCCTTGACGAGCTGGTAGTTGAAGCGAGGCAGGCCGAAAAACGTGCCGCCAGGCGCCGCAACGTTGCTTCGAGCTTCGTCTTTCCTTTTGAAAACCCGCGTTCCGGTCAAATAGAACTCATGCAGACTATCGAAGAGTTCATGGAAGAGAAGCATCCGATGCTCATTCAGGCTCCAACTGGTCTCGGGAAAACTGTCGGTGTACTCTATCCGGTTTTGAAGGAGGCTCTGCGGCGTGGGCAGAGAGTCGTGTACGTCACTCCGAAGAACAGCCAGCACTCTGTCGCTGAGGATGCCGTTACACGCTTTCAGGAGACGGGTGCAAAACTTAAATCACTCTCGATTACTGCCAAAAGCAAAATATGCTTCAAGAACGAGCCGCTGTGCAACCCCGACTATTGTGAGTATGCCCGGAACTATTACGGTAAGGTTTATGAACATGGGATTCTCGACCTGTTGGTAAAGAAAAGGAAACTGAAGGCCCATACGTTTCGTGATCTGGGTGAGCAGTACAAGGTCTGCCCATTTGAGCTGCAAATCGATAGCGCCCGGGAGGTGGACATTGTCATCTGTGATTACAATTATGTTTTTGCCCCGCGCTCTGCGTTAGGCCGCATAACTGATATCGGTGTTGACCAGACCGGCAAGCCCAATCTGGTGATTGATGAAGCACATAACCTGCCGGCACGGACTATGGACTACTATTCGCCGTCTCTCTCGTCTGTCCTTCTCGAAAAGTTGCGTGATGATATCCAGAAAGGGCACCCGCGTTTCCGCTATGAGGCAGAGGAGCTTCTTGACGGTTGTATTCAAGCCGTATCTGCTTGCCAGAAGACCGGTTATGCAAAACCACACAGTATAGACCCACCAGTTGATCTGTTCCTTGACCAGCATGCGCGTCTGTGCTCCTTCCTGTCCCGTTATCTCGACTCTGGCGTAGAGATACAACACCAGGATGTGATTCTGCGGCTCTGCTATTACTGGGCTGCATTCACTGAAACAGTGGAATACATCGGTGATCCCGATAGGCAGGAGTTTTTCACAACCTACTATCCGCATCCAACTGGCGGCACTGTAAAGATCACCTGCTGTGATGCCTCTGCAATGTCAGTGGAGTGCTATAAGGCGTACGAGCAGGTGGTGGGGTTCTCGGCAACACTGAAGCCATTCGACTATTACGTACGCCTTTCAGGTCTCGATAGTGGGAAAGTAATGACGGCTGAGTTCGAAAGTCCGTTCCCGAGCGATAGGCGCAAGCTTCTGATCATTCCTCAAATATCAACCCGCTATAGTCACCGTGAGCGTAACTACGTGAGGATCGCCGATGCAATCCGGAGGATAACAGCACTGCGTCAGGGTAATTACTTCGTTTTTCTTCCGAGCTTCGGGTTTCTTGAACGGGTTGCCGCGCTCTTTCACCCCCCGGATGGTTTCACTGTGGTAAGACAGGAGCGTGGTATGAAAGCTAAAGACATCGAGGCTGTTGTCGAGATGCTCCGCTCTCAGAGCGTTCCAACGATAGTTTTTGCCGTACAGGGCGGCTCTTTTTCGGAGGGAATGGACTATGCCGGTGATATGATAATCGGTGCCTTCGTTGTCGGTCCACCGTTACCCACCTACGATCTCGAACGCGAACAGATGAGGGAATATTATCAGCAAAAGTACGGTGCCGGTTTCGACTATGCCTATACGATACCCGCCATGGCAAAGGCGGTTCAGGCTGCAGGCAGAGTAATCCGTTCAGAGACTGATAAAGGGTTGATTGTCTTGATGGACAGCAGGTTCCTGGAAGCGAGTTATAGCCAATCGATGCCGACGGACTGGTTTGGTTCGGATGTGACAGAGATGGTGTCTGATCGAATTCTGAGTGATGTTGCTGGTTTTTGGGCGGGTTTTTGCTTTGGTTTAATTAAGAAGGTTTGAAGAGGCAGGAGTTGCAGTCAGAAAAATTGGTGACAATCGGCTCCAGGCTCAGTAGATACTGGCTTTGGTGACCGGCCCCAATAGCATGCCGGTCGGCCTCAGGCCCGTTGACAAGATAACTTCAAATCATTTTTTTTATACTATTCCGTCATTAATTTCATTAATTACAAATTCATTTATGATTGGACCTCAGAAAATGGCGGGGTTTACAGCTCAATAATTTTATCTGTAATCTCCGTAAAGGCCACGTCGTGGCTGACCAGGAAAAGCTGGTCGTACCAGTGCTCGGTCACTTCCTCGCGCCCCACGTCGATGGCGCGGAAGGCTTGGGCCAGGTTCTCCCGCCGGGCCGCATCAAGATTTGAGGTCGGCTCGTCGAAGAAGGCCACCCGTGCGCCGATGGTCTGGAGGAGAGCCAGGCGCAGGGCCACTACGGCGCTCATCATCTGGCCGCCGGATAGCTGGTCGTCGCTCCGTTCGCGGATAGCGCCGTCCTGCATGTCCCTGAGGACGATCTGGTAATTGTCTCCCCAGTTCAACTCCTCGTCCGACTCGGCAATCGTCCGGTAGATCCGGTCGGCGCGCAGGCTGATCTCCTCGCGGAAGCGCTCCGAGAGCTGGTTGGAGACGTTCTTGAATACCTGGTTGCGCAGAAACTTGACCAGCTTCTCCTTTTCCTCGAAGGCCTTGATCTCAGCCTGTTTGGCCTCGATTTCGTCCTTTATCTTGTTGAGATGGTTAATCTCGCTCACCAGTCGTTTTGCATTGCGTTCAAGATCTATGATCTGTTGACGCAGTGTGGCAACCTCTGCAAGCAGTTTTTCCTTATCCAGACGGACCTTCTGGAGCTGTTCGGGCTCAAATCTACCTTTTTTCTCTGCCAACTCGGCCTGTTTGACGTTGATCTCTCCCGTCAGAGTCTCCAAAAGTCGTTGCATTTTTTGCAGATGCAGGAGTCGAGGTTCGAGGTCCTGGGCTACGTTCAGGTTAGCGGTATAGGCATCCCTGGCAGGTTGATGCTGCAGGCGTTCCTGTTCAGCCTGGGCAATAGCCACGTCAAGGTCCGAAAAGGACTTTTTCAGATCTGCCTTACGGACTTCGACAAGTCTTGCGGCCTCGGTCAGTTGCTTTGTTATCGTCTCTAACCCC
>JAQUCU010000025.1 GCA_028686055.1 Desulfuromonadaceae bacterium | reverse complement strand
CTACAAGCACTCTTCTGTCGGCATCAAGCAGAAACAGGCGCTGATCAAAGTTTCGAGCCAGATGCGGCGGCAACGGGCCGGGTTTGTCAGTATTACCGTGTTCCGGCAGCGCTTCGGCAGGTATTTTACCTCTCTGTGCTGGCCCGGCGGGAGTTTGCTCTTCCTGTGGTGTAGATGCAGCTTCCGGCAAAGAAGCGGCAACCAGTTGGCGCCACCTTGACGGGTCACGCTGCAGGAATTCCCAGCTCTTCTCTGCACGGTAGCTCTGTTCAAGTTCGACAGCCAGACGTGAGATTCCGGTTTTTTCCATCGCATCGACAAATTTCAGAAAGCCTCTGCTGAGGCTCCACTGCATGATCAGGGCCGAACTGACAACGGCAAGGCCTGTTGCAGTAAGTAGTACCAGAAACAGCTTGTGCGTAACGCCGATCTTCATAGCCGTACCTCCTGTTACGTAACCTCGTTTTTATCACAAATAGAGGTGTCAGAGACACAGCCTTTCCGGTCGATGACCGTATTTCCTTATTTCCTGCACATTTCCTGCACATTCTGCCGTTAGATTGTAACCGGTATCAAGCGGATACGGTGATTAGTGGTTCTTGTAATAGACTGCCGGTTACGTTCCCCCTGCAGCATGTGGTTTCGGAGTTAAAATGATGATGGTACCTTATTCAACCTTTATATTCAGTATCATACTCCTGTGTATTCTGCCCGGCTGTGTCGTCGGCCCCGATTATCGCGCACCTGTTAGTGTAACCCCACCGGCATGGCATAGCGAAATATCAGGTGGTTTGAAGAACAACGGAAGTGAATCAACCCAGCTTGCCCGGTGGTGGCATACGCTCGATGACCCGCTGTTATCTGCTCTGGTTGATGAGGCGGCAGCGAATAATCTTGATCTGAAGCTTGCAGCGGCAAGGTTGCGGGAATCCCGTGCCCGCCGCGGGCTTTCTGAGGCGGACCGTATCCCCACGGTAAAAGCCGGCGCTGGCGCCGGCCGCAATCGTTCCAGCGCGGAAACGGGAGCGGGGGAAAGTCGGACGGCTGACACCTATTCCGCTCAGTTTGACGCCAGCTGGGAGCTGGATCTGTTCGGCGGCAAACGCCGTGCTCTGGAGGCGGCTTCAGCCACCGTTGAGGCATCTCTGGAAAATATACGTGATGTTCAGGTAAGCCTGCTGGCCGAGGTGGTACTGGCCTACATCGAGATCCGTTCTTACCAGGCACAGAGTGACACCACCAGTGCCACCATTGCCAGCCTGAAAGAAACAGAGCAGATTGCCGACTGGCGCTTTCAGGCGGGCCTGGTAAGTCAGCTGGATGTTGAACAGGCCCGGTTAAACCTGGAGCAGACACGCGCCCAGCTTCCTGCACTTCTCAGCAGTCTGGAACAGTCAAAAAACAACCTTGCCCTGCTGCTGGGACGGACCGGCGGTACTTTGAAGGAATTGCAGGTAAAGATGCCGGTTCCGATGGTTCCTGCCGAGGTGGCTATCGGTGTCCCCGCAGAAACCCTGCGCCGCCGCCCCGATATCCGCCGGGCAGAACGCCAGCTGGCAGCGGCAACCGCACAGGTCGGCGAGGCTGAAGCTGCACGCTATCCCGATTTAACTCTCTCCGGCACCCTTGGCTTACAGGCGGTCTCACTTGGCAATCTGCTCAATTCCAGTGCTTTCATGTACTCTCTTGCGGCGAACACGGCGGCCACAATCTTTGATGGTGGCCGTCTCAAGCAAAAGGTTGAAATACAGAACGCGCTCCAGGAACAGGCACTGATCAGCTATCAATCCGCCGTGCAGGGTGCGCTGCGTGACGTGGAAAACGGACTCGTGGCTTACGCCGCGGAGCAGAACCGGCGCCTCAGGCTAAAGGATGCTGTAACGTCGGCGCAGAGCGCGGAAGAACTTGCGCGCAGCCAGTATGCGGCCGGTCTGATTGATTTCGTTACGGTGCTTGATACCCAGCGTTCGCTCCTTTCCCTTCAAGACCAGCTCATCCAGAGCGATGCTGCCGTTACATCCAACCTTGCGCGTCTCTATAAAGCGCTGGGTGGCGGCTGGAGCCACAATTCTGTATTTACCGCGTCATCATCAGCTTCAGCAGGAGTAAGACCATGATAGAACCTACAAAACCGGAATCGACCGCTCCATCCGGAGACATTACCCAAACGCTGGGACTTGAACGGCCGACAACCATTTACATCCGCCTGAAGCCATATCTGCTCTGGGGTGCTGCATTACTGCTGGTGGCTATCATTGCGCTGCTGGTCTGGAAAAAGCGGGCTTCTGATAACCAGGTAAGCTACCAGACCCAGGAGGTTACCCGTGGCAGCATTACTGTTACGGTGTCCGCCACCGGTACGCTCCAGCCGAACAACCAGGTGGATGTGGGGAGCGAGATTTCCGGTACTTTCAGGACCGTCGAAGTCGATTACAACGACCGGGTCAAGCGTGGACAGGTTCTGGCCCGTATAGACACTGCAAAGCAGGAGGCACTGGTCAAGCAGACTGTTGCTTCGCTTGAAGCGGCCCGTGCCAAGGTGCTGCAGGCACATGCGACCGTTAGTGAAGCAAAGGCGAAACTTGCACGTTTGGTTCATGTGCAGGAGGCCAGCGGCGGTAAGGTGCCGTCAAAATCAGAGATGGAGTCGGCCCGTGCGACATTAGAACGCGCCGTTGCCGATGAAGCAAACGCAAAAGCGACGGTGACACAGGCGGAAGGCTCTCTTGAGGCGCAGCGAATTGATTTGTCCAAATCCGTCCTTCGCTCACCTATTAACGGGATTGTCCTGAAACGGGCTGTAGAACCGGGCCAGACAGTGGCCGCCTCACTGCAGACATCGGTGCTGTTTACGCTGGCGGAAGACTTGACCCAGATGGAGCTGCAGGTTGATGTGGATGAGGCTGATGTCGGAAAAGTTCAGCCGGGTCAGAGTGCCACTTTTACCGTCTCTGCCTATCCCGACCGGACATTCCCGGCAGTTGTCAGTCAGGTGCGCTTCGGCTCCAAAACCGTGGCTGGCGTCGTCACCTATACAACGGTTCTTAAAGTCAATAATCTGGACCTGCTGCTGCGCCCCGGCATGACCGGAACAGCCGGCATCACCGTGCAGAAGGTTGATAACGCCACGCTTGTGCCCAATACATCATTGCGTTTCTCGCCTCCTGCGGCAACAGTCGTCAGGCAGTCGAACAGCGGTGGCAGTCTGCTTGGCAAGCTGATGCCGCGCCCGCCCGGCTCTGCCACCAAGCAGCAGGATAGTGCCGCGGACAAGCAGCAGCAACATATATGGACCTTGACTGCCGGGCAGCTGCAGAAGATTGCCGTCACGACGGGGATGACCGATGGTGTCAAAACTGAAGTGAAGTCAGGCAAGGTAGAGCCGGGCATGCCGGTTGTTGTGGATGTGGTTGAGGTGAAAAAATAATCATGGCTGAAACGGTCGCAATAGACAGCAAGCCGTTGATAGAACTGAGCGGAGTAACCAAGACCTACGGCAGGGGAACGGCGGCTATGCAGGCACTGCGCGGTGTGGATTTGCGCATCGAATCCGGCGAATTTGTTGCCGTAATGGGGCCCTCCGGTTCCGGCAAGAGCACCTCGATGAATATCCTTGGCTGTCTTGATACACCTACAGTCGGCAGTTACCGATTCATGGGGGTGGAGGTCGGGGGCCTCAGTCGCGATCAGAGAGCGCTGTTGCGGCGGCAATATCTCGGTTTTGTGTTCCAGGGTTTCAACCTGCTCAACCGGACTACGGCGCTTGAAAACGTTGAACTGCCGCTTGTATACCGTGGGGAACCTATCGCCGTCCGCCATCGGAAAGCGCGGGAAGCACTTGCGTCTGTCGGGCTGGCCGGCTGGGAAGATCACACCCCGGGAGAATTGTCCGGCGGTCAGCAGCAGCGGGTCGCCATTGCACGGGCCATTGTCACCCGGCCGGCCGTACTGTTTGCGGATGAACCGACCGGCAGTCTGGATACCACCCGCAGTCGGGAGATCATGGAAATTCTGACAAAGCTCAATCGCGAACAGGGGATCACGGTTGTTATGGTCACGCATGAGGCGGATATGGCGGTCTACGCCAGGCGCACGATACATTTCCGCGATGGCCTGGTGATGCCGGAGCACGAGACAGAACACGGCACAGAGTCCGGAGGTGTGCAGTGATGTTCTGGAATGCTCTGATACTGGCTCTGAGAGAGATACGGCGCAATGTACTGCGCTCGATCCTCACCATTCTCGGGATTGTGATCGGCGTTGCTGCCGTCATCGTCATGGTTACACTTGGAGGTGGCGCTACAGCCCAGGTTACACAGCAGATCGCCAGCCTGGGAAGCAACCTGCTGGTTGTCAGCCCGGGTAAAAGGATGGGGCCGGGACAGAATGTCGGTGCGGCGCCATTTACGCTGGACGATGCCGAGGCTCTGCGTCGCGATATTCCGCAACTGGTGGCGGTGGCGCCGATGGCCTCCAAATCGATGTCGGTCATCTACGGGAATGCCAACTGGTCAACCCAGATTACCAGCAGCACGAACGCATATTTTGATGCCCGCAACTGGAAGGTCAAAGACGGGAGGCTTTTTACTGACAGCGAACTCCGCTCGGGGGCCGCCACCTGCGTAATAGGCAGCACGGTCCGCACTAAGCTGTTCGGCAGTCAGAACCCGATCGGCACCAACATCCGCTTGCAGAGCATCTCCTGCCAGGTTATCGGTCTGCTGGAATCAAAGGGGCAATCTTCAATGGGTTCGGATCAGGACGATGTTGTCATTATACCGCTGCGTGCTTTTCAACGCCGTATTGCCGGTAATCAGGACGTCAATCTTATCCAGGTTTCGGTGCGTGACGGCGTATCAACGACAAGGGTACAGCAGGATATCGAGCGCTTGATGCGTGAACGGCGGCATCTTTCCGCCTCCGATGAGAATAACTTTAATGTCATGGATATGAAAGAAATTGCCACGATGCTCACCTCCACCACCAAGGTGCTGACCGCCCTGCTCAGTGCTGTGGCGGCGGTCAGTCTGCTGGTGGGTGGTATCGGTATCATGAATATCATGCTGGTGTCGGTAACCGAACGGACCCGTGAGATCGGCATCCGGCTTGCTATCGGAGCTTTTGAGCGGGAGGTGCTGATGCAGTTCCTGGTGGAGGCCGCGGTGCTCTCTTCATTAGGTGGAGCAGTAGGAATCGTACTGGCGCTGGTCAGTTCTGTGGTGCTGGCGTCGCTTTTAAACGTGCCGTTTATATTTAATGCCCCGATTGTTGCAATCGCTTTTGCCTTCTCCACCGCAACCGGGCTTGTCTTCGGCTATGTTCCGGCGAGAAAGGCTGCGCAACTGGACCCGATCGAGGCATTGCGTTATGAGTAAGTGTGCCGACCTTATAAGAGGAGACTCAGGTAAAAACCGGCAGCATCTTCCCGGCGGTCTGTTATGCCCGCTCCAGCCCGGCAAAACGGAGCATCAGCTTCTTGGGCCCAACCGAGTTGAACCAGACTACGACCTTCTGCCCGTCCCCTTCTCCTTCCATTTTACGGATGGTTCCGACCCCAAACCTGCCGTGGCGCACCTTCATGCCGATGAAGACGCCGTCCTGCTCTTCAGCCGGCTCTGGGATTATTTCTATTTCATCGGGAAAAGCGTCGGTTATGGCGGACAGGTTGTGAACCGGAGTGTCATCACCGGAGCGGAATGGAGGCGCGGTTTCGCTCCGCATCCGGGCTGTATTGCTGAAGTTTACCCTCTCGGCAGCAGACGGATAGGGGGTTGCGAACGGTGCATTTCTGGAGTCTCCTGCCGCGCCGCCGTCTTCCAGCAGTTCTTCCGGTATATCCTTCAGAAAACGCGACGGCGGGTTGCACTGTTCCTGGCCGAACAGGTATCTCCTCCGGGCATTCAGCAGGTAGAGCCGTTCGCGGGCGCGGGTCATGCCGACGTAGCAGAGGCGCCGCTCCTCCTCCATGCCGTCCAGGTCGTCCAGTGAACGGACATGCGGGAAGAGGCGCTCCTCCATGCCGATCATGAATACTGCCTTGAATTCAAGCCCCTTGGCGGCGTGCAGCGTCATCAGCGTAACCGAAGGCTGACCGGACTCTCCCTGTTCAAGATCGGAAACCAGTGACACCTGCTCCAGAAATTCTGACAACCCCGCTTCGGGGTTCTTCTCACTGAATTCCTCGATCGCGGCCAGCAGCTGTTCCAGGTTCTCCAGCCGTTCGGCATCTTCCTCGTCACGGCTGCTCTTCAGACGGTCCAGGTAGCCGCTTCCCTGCATGACAGACCGGGCCAGACCAGCCAGGCTGCTGCCGGCTGCGGCTTCACGGAAACCCTCCAGCAGGGCAACAAAGGAGCCGACCTTGTTCCGCGGACCGGCGCTTAACAGCCCATCCCGGGAGGCATCCTGCAGAGCATCGTAAAAGGTACCTCCCTGACCGGTAGCCTGGAGCGAGATCCTGTCCACCGTCGTATTGCCGATGCCGCGAGCCGGAACGTTGATGATCCGCTTCAGTGAAACCTCATCGGCAGGGTTGTCCAGCACCCGCAGGTAGGCCAGGATGTCTTTCACCTCCATACGGGAGTAGAAACGTACACCCCCGACGATGTGATACGGCAGCGCGGTTCCTACCAAGGCCTCCTCGATCAGGCGGGACTGGGCATTGGTGCGGTAGAAAACCGCCATCTCCTCCAGCGGCATGCCGCCGCTTTTAAGCTTCCCGATCTCGCGGCTGACAAAACGGGCCTCTTCGCGATCGGACTCGACCCGCTCATAGCGGATCTTTTCCCCCTGCGGGTTATCGGTCCAGAGTGTCTTTCCTTTACGGCCGAAATTATGCTTGACCACCTCTCCGGCTGCCGCCAGGATCGTGGCGGTGGAACGATAGTTCTGCTCGAGCCGGACTATTTTTACGCCGGGGAAATCCTTCTCAAATTCAAGGATGTTGCGGATGTCGGCTCCGCGCCAGGAGTAGATGGACTGGTCGTCGTCACCAACCACGCAGAGGTTTTTGCGCTCCCCCGCCAGCAGGCGGATCAGGTTGTACTGCACCGGGTTGGTATCCTGGTATTCGTCCACCAGCAGCCACTGAAAACGTTCCCGGTAATAGCTGCAGACTTCCGGGAAACGGCTCAGGAGGCGCACGGTCTGGATCATCATGTCCCCGAAGTCGAGGGCGTTGCATCTTTTGAGGCGCTCCTGATAGTTTGTGTAGATCTCGACGACCTTCTGGTTGTAGACATCGCCGGGGGGGATGGAGCCGATATCCTCCGGAAAGAGGCCGCGGTTCTTGAAATCGTCGATGCGCCCGGAGACCGCTTTGACCGCAAAACGTTTTTCATCCAGATTCATCTCGGTAATAACGTCTTTCAGAAGCCTGGTGCTGTCCCGGTCGTCATAAATGGCAAACGAGGACTGGAATCCGAGATGGTGGATGTCGCGGCGCAGGATGCGCCCGCAGGCGGCGTGAAAGGTAGCTATGAGCGGCAAATCCCCTCCGCCCAGCAGCTTGCCGACCCGCTCGGCCATCTCACGGGCGGCCTTGTTGGTGAAGGTTACCGCCATGATGTTCCAGGGGCGTACACCCCGTTCGCGGATCAGCCAGGCGATCCGGTTGGTGATGACGCGGGTCTTGCCGGATCCGGCTCCGGCAAGGATCAAGAGCGGTCCTTCGCCGTGCAGTACTGCTTCCTTCTGTGGGGGATTGAGGTGTTTCAGTAGGTCCATCGGGCTGTTGTAGCCCGTCGTTCCGCCAGCGTCAAGCGGAAAGGAAAAGAAGGTGCGGGCACCGGACGCAAGTAACGGATATGGCAAAAGGCATCCGGCATGCAATACTTTAATTCATCTTTGAATCTATGTGTTGCAAGATGACTGTAACGTATTGCTACTCAATAGTGTTGTCTTTGTACACAGGTATGACGTCCCGAATTTCGCAGATTGTTTTTTTTATCAGTAACTCAATGCAGTCAACTAGTTGAAATAGTGATTCTGTAGCAGTGATATGTGTAAAGTTATCTGCATATGGCACGGAACATGCTTATATCTGAAGTCCGACATCCGTGGCGGACAGATCAAACCAGAAAAATTCCGGCAAAGGTTACCACCCATGAAAAACAACCGACCACCAGCAAAACAGGGCCTCTACGATCCACAGTTCGAGCACGATGCGTGCGGCGTCGGCTTTATAGCCAATATCAAGGGAAGGAAGTCCCATGATATCGTCAGTCAGGCGCTTGAGATCCTTGTCAATCTTGATCATCGTGGTGCAACCGGAAGTGAACCGGATACCGGAGACGGCGCCGGGATTCTGATACAGATGCCGGACAGTTTCCTACGGTCGGTCTGCGCACCGCTGGGTATCGAACTGCCCGCTCCGTTCAACTACGGTGTCGGCATGGTCTTTACCTCGACGAAAGCGACCGAGCGCAACGCCGCCCGCCATATTCTGGAAAAGATTCTGGTCGAAGAAGAGGTGGAGCTTCTCGGGTGGCGCAACGTGCCGACGGACAACTCATCTCTGGGGCAAACCGCCTGGGAAGGCGAACCGATGGTGCGTCAGCTGTTCCTGAAGCGCCCGGATGGATGCGCTGATGAGCAGGCCTTTGCCCGCAAACTCTATATCATCAATCAGCGGGCAACCAACGAAATTCGTAATTCCGGGGTTGATGAGCAGTGGTATGTCTGCAGCCTCTCCGCCCGGACGATCATCTACAAGGGGATGCTGATGCCGGTGCAGGTTGACCGGTACTACCCGGAGCTGCGTGACCCGTCCATGGAAAGTGCGATCGCCCTGGTGCACTCCCGCTTCTCGACCAACACTTTCCCGAGTTGGGACCGCGCCCACCCCTATCGCTATCTGGCTCATAACGGCGAGATCAACACCCTGCGCGGCAATGTCAACTGGATGAACTCCCGCCAAAACCATATCACCAGCGAGCTGTTCGGTGATGACATCAAGAAGGTTTTGCCGATCATCAACACCAACGGCTCCGATTCCGGCATGTTCGACAACTGTCTGGAGCTCCTCGTCATGAGTGGCCGCTCCCTGCCGCATGCCGTCATGATGATGGTGCCGGAACCGTGGGAAAACCACACTGAAATGAGCGAAGAGAAGCGGGCTTTTTATGAATATCATTCCTGTCTGATAGCGCCATGGGACGGCCCGGCTGCAATCGCCTTTACCGACGGCCGCAGTATAGGGGCGGTTCTTGACCGCAACGGGCTCCGGCCTTCACGCTATTACGTTACCAGCGATGACCTGGTCATCATGGCCTCCGAAGCCGGTGTCCTGCAGATCGAACCTGAACGCATCCTGCGCAAGGGGCGGCTCCAGCCGGGGCAGATGTTCCTGGTCGATACCGAGCAGGGGCGCATCGTTCCGGACGAGGAGATCAAAGGAGAGCTGGCGGCGGCGAACCCATACGGCCAGTGGCTGAAAGAAAACCATATCACTCTGGAGGACCTGCCGGCTGCCCCCGGTATGCCTTCCTCCGAAAACAGCAGCCTGATTCAGCGTCAGCAGGCCTTCGGCTACACCTACGAGGATCAGCGCGTTGTCCTGGGACCGATGGCGCAGAACGGTATCCAGCCTCTCGGCTCGATGGGCACCGACACCCCGCTGGCGGTGCTCTCAGACCAGAACCAGCTGTTGTACAATTATTTCAAGCAACTGTTCGCCCAGGTGACCAACCCGCCTATCGACCCGATCCGTGAAGAGATTGTCACCTCCACGATCACCTTGCTCGGTTCAGAGGGAAACCTGCTGGAACCGACATCAGAGAACGCCCGGCGGATCAAACTCGAGAATCCGTTGCTCAGCAACCAGGATCTGGAAAAGCTGCGTTCGATTGACCGCCCCGGCTTCAAAGCGGCAACGTTGTCGCTCCTCTTTCCTGTAGCGCGCGGCGCGGCGGGGATGGAGCGAGGGTTGGAGGCGCTTTGTGCCGCTGCCGATGTGGCGGTTGAGGCCGGCAGCACTATCCTGATTCTCTCCGACCGCGGAGTGGATAAAGACCACGCCGCGGTTCCGGCATTGCTGGCGATTTCAGGTCTGCATCACCACCTTGTTGCCACCGGTACCCGCACGCTGGTTTCACTTATCCTTGAATCGGGTGAACCTCGCGAAGTGCACCATTTTGCGGTGCTGCTCGGTTATGGTGTGAATGCGATCAATCCCTACCTAGCTTTCGAGTCTCTCGAGGATATGATTCTGCAAGGGATGCTGCCCGGTCTCGATCACAAAAAAGCGGTTGCAAACTTCATCAAGGCCTCCATCAAGGGTGTCGTCAAGACCATGGCCAAGATGGGGATCTCCACCGTGCAGAGCTATCGCGGCGCCCAGATTTTCGAGGCGGTCGGCCTGCATCACTCTGTCATCGACCGCTATTTCACCCTGACACCTTCGCGTATCGGCGGGACCGATATTGACGGTATCGCCAGGGAGCTGATGGAGCGTCATGCACGGGCCTATCCGGAGCGTATTGCCCCCGAAGTGGCGCTTCCCCCGGGCGGCATATACCAGTGGCGCAAGGACGGCGAAGAGCACCAGTACAACCCGCTGACGATCACATCGCTCCAGAAAGCGACCCGTACAGACGATTACCGTGAATTCAAGGTGTTTTCGTCATTAATCGATGAACAGAACACCCGTCACTATACCCTGCGCGGGCTGCTCGACTTCAAGGATAATATGCCTTCGGTGCCGCTTGACCAGGTCGAGCCGGTTGAGTCGATTATGAAACGTTTCAAGACCGGCGCGATGTCCTACGGCTCCATCAGCAAGGAGGCGCACGAAACGCTGGCGATCGCCATGAACCGCATCGGGGGAAGATCCAATACCGGTGAAGGTGGCGAGGATCCGGAACGCTTTACCTGGACCAATGAACAAGGGGATTCCAAAAACAGCAATATCAAACAGGTCGCTTCAGGCCGCTTCGGCGTCACCAGTGATTACCTGACCAACGCCGGCGAGCTGCAGATCAAGATGGCTCAAGGGGCCAAGCCGGGCGAGGGTGGGGAGCTGCCGGGACACAAGGTCTACCCGTGGATTGCAAAAACACGCCATACGACAACGGGGGTCGGCCTTGTGTCGCCGCCGCCGCATCACGATATCTATTCCATCGAGGATCTGGCCGAGCTGATCCACGATCTGAAAAATGCCAACCGCCGTGCCCGCATCAGTGTCAAGCTGGTGTCTGAAGTCGGCGTCGGCACAATCGCCGCAGGCGTTGCCAAGGCTCATGCCGATGTTGTGCTGATCAGCGGTTATGATGGCGGTACCGGCGCATCACCGATCTCAAGTATCAAGCATGCCGGGCTCCCCTGGGAACTTGGCCTGGCAGAGACGCACCAGACACTGCTGCTGAACAACCTGCGCAGCAGGATCATCATCGAAGCCGATGGTCAGTTGAAGACCGGGCGCGATGTTGCCATCGCCGCGCTGCTGGGTGCCGAAGAGTTCGGCTTTGCCACCGCTCCCCTGGTGACTCTGGGATGTGTTATGATGCGAGTCTGCCACAGCAACACCTGCCCGACCGGCGTGGCGACCCAGGATCCTGAGCTGCGCAAGAACTTCAGCGGCAAACCGGAATATGTTGTCAACTTCATGCGTTTTGTTGCGCAGGAACTGCGTGAGATCATGGCGCAGCTCGGCTTCCGTACCCTGAACGAAATGGTCGGGCGCTGCGATGTACTGGAGGCAAACAAGGCGATTGACCACTGGAAGGCACAGGGGCTCGATTTCTCCAACATCCTCCATCAGCCGAAAGTTGCGTTGAATGTCGGACGGTACTGCACCGAAGAGCAGGATCACGGCCTGGAAAAGTCGATCGACATGACCAGGCTGCTGGAACTCTGTCAGCTGGCTATCGAGAAGGGTGAAAAGGTCAGCGCCGACCTGCCTATTACCAATGTCAATCGCGTGGTGGGGACCATCCTCGGCAACGAAATCACCCGTCATCACGGCGCCAAGGGGCTGCCGGATGATACGGTATCGCTCACCTTCAACGGCTCCGCCGGGCAGAGCTTCGGGGCGTTCATCCCGCGCGGTATAACGATGAAGCTGTCCGGCGATGCGAACGACTACCTGGGAAAAGGGCTGAGCGGCGGCACGATCCTGCTCTATCCTCCGGAGGGATCAACCTTCAAAGCCGAAGAGAATATCATTGCCGGCAATGTGGCTTTTTACGGCGCTACGAGTGGCACGGCGTACATTCGCGGTATAGCCGGCGAACGTTTCTGCGTGCGCAACTCCGGTGTCAATGCCGTTGTTGAGGGGGTAGGCGACCATGGCTGCGAATACATGACCGGCGGGGTCGTCGTGATCCTTGGCAGGACCGGCCGCAACTTTGCCGCAGGCATGAGCGGCGGCGTGGCCTACGTATTTGATGAACAGGGGGATTTCGCTTCCCGTTGCAACACCGAGATGGTCGGTCTGGAGAAGCTTGATGACTCCGATGGCGCCACTCTCAGGGCGATGATTGAAAAACATGCCGAATGCACCGGGAGTTCCCTCGCACAGATGATGCTGATCAACTGGCAAAACGTCATGCAGCGCTTTGTAAAGGTCATGCCGGCCGATTACAAGCGGGTGCTGCAGGCGCTTGACCGGGCACGGGCCGCCGGTCTCACCGGTGACGATGCCCTTAACGCTGCATTCGAAGAGAATTCACATATGGTCGGGCATTAAAATCTAAAACCAACCCCCTCAATCCCCCCTTATCAGGAGGGAGTTTAAACGGTTCTCCCCTGATAAGGGGAGCGGGGAGGGGGTAAGCAGTCAATTCGTATTATAGAAACGTCACAATATAGGGAAACGATTATGGGAAAACCGACTGGATTCATGGAATATACTCGCGAAGTGCCGGCCGACCGGGCACCTTTGGAGCGGATTGACGACTGGAATGAGTTTCATCTGCATATGCCGGATGAAGACCTGCGCACCCAGGGAGCCCGCTGCATGGATTGCGGGGTGCCGTTTTGCCACAGCGGTGTACTGATCAGTGGTATGGCCAGCGGCTGTCCGGTCAACAACCTGATCCCCGAGTGGAATGATCTGGTCTATCGCAACCTCTGGCATCAGGCGCTGGACAGGCTGCTCAAAACCAACAACTTCCCGGAGTTTACGGGGCGTGTCTGCCCGGCCCCCTGCGAAGGTTCCTGCACGCTGGCGAGTATTGATCCGGCGGTGACTATCAAAAATATCGAGGTCAGCATCGTTGAACGCGGCTTCGAAGAGGGGTGGATCAACCCTGCGCCACCTGCATCCCGTACCGGGAAAAAAGTTGCCGTTGTCGGTTCCGGCCCTGCCGGACTCTCCGCCGCCGCTCAACTCAACAAGGCCGGCCACAGCGTTACGGTTTTCGAACGTGCCGACCTGCCGGGTGGTCTGCTGATGTACGGCATCCCCAATATGAAGCTCGACAAGCGCCAGGTTCTGCTGCGCCGCATCAAGCTGATGGAGGCGGAGGGGGTAACCTTTGTCTGCAATGCTGAAATCGGCGCTGCAGCGTATCCGACGGAAAAACTGCGCAGTGAATTCGATGCGGTCATCGTAACGACCGGCGCCACGCTGCCGCGTGATCTTCCGATCGATGGCCGCCCCTTGAAGGGGATCCATTTTGCGATGGAATTCCTGACCGCCAACACCAGGGCGTTGCTGAATGGCAGCGACGATTATATTTCGGCCAATGGAAAGGATGTGGTCATCATCGGCGGCGGTGATACCGGCACCGACTGCGTCGGCACATCGATCCGCCACCGTTGCAGCAGTGTCACCCAGCTGGAAATCATGCCGCGTTCTCCGGAAGAGCGCGCTTCCGACAATCCCTGGCCGGAATGGCCCAAGACCCACAAGGTGGACTATGGGCAGGAGGAAGCGGCTGCCAGATTCGGCTCTGACCCGCGCGTCTATCTGACGACGGCTACCAGATTCGAGGGGGACGAACACGGCGCGGTCAAGGCCGTTCATACCGTTGAAGTCGCCTGGGAAAAGAACGAAAAAGGCCAGTTTATTCCGAAGCCGGTTCCCGGCACCGAGCAGGTCCGTCCGGCCCAGATGGTACTTCTGGCGATGGGTTTTCTCGGGCCTGAGCAGCCTCTGATTGACTCTTTTGGGCTTGAACGGGATCAGCGCAGCAACATCAAGGCCGAGTTGGAGAAGTACAGTACCAGCATCCCGGGTGTTTTTGCCGCCGGTGACTGCCGCCGCGGACAGAGCCTTGTGGTATGGGCCTTCAAAGAGGGGCGAGGCGCCGCACGCGAGTGTGACCGCTATCTGATGGGGAGCAGCGAGTTGCCGTAGTAACTCTGAAAACCGGAGATAAATCCGCTCCGTCTATACGTATAAAGTGGCAATGAGGCCCACCTGATAACTTCAGGTGGGCTTTTTGTCTGACGGACTCCAGACTGATGAGTTCTGTAGTTTATTTTCTGTCCCCGGAGAATTTATCGCGTAATTAAATATTTTTAGTTAGACTTTAATAGCTTGCATCTTGCCATGGATTTGTTGTAAGAGACAAAAGTTGGTCCATGTAACTTAACCTTCACGTCAGCTGCACTATCTAAGATCGTTATCACGTGCTAACTAGCCGTAAAATATGATGTAATTAGCCACTCAGGAGAAGGATTCATGCTGATAGTTGTCTGCATAAAACAGGTCCCGGACACGACCCAGGTTCAGATTGATCCGGTAACAAACACCCTGGTTCGAGACGGTATTCCATTTATTGTTAATCCATATGATACTCATGCTCTTGAAGAGGCTTTACGCCTGAAAGACCGTTTCGGATGGAAGGTCGCCGCCATTTCCATGGGGCCCCCCAACGCAGAGGGGACTTTAAAGAAGGCCCTTGCACTGGGTGTTGATTATGCCATATTGCTCTCTGATCGGGTTTTCGGCGGTGCCGACACTCTCGCTACAAGCAATGTTCTGGCTGCTGCGATAGCCAGGCTGAATGCGGAAGTGGATGAGGTCGGTCTGGTGCTGTGCGGCAAACAGACCATCGACGGTGACACGGCCCAGGTCGGTCCCGGAATTGCGAGCCGTCTCAATTATCGCCAGCTGACGCTGGTAGACAAAATTGTCAGCCTGGATCTTTCTGCAAAAAAAATCAGGGTCAGCCGCAAGCTGGAGGGACGCCACGAGATTGTCGAAGCCCCTCTGCCGGCCATGCTGACTGTTGTCCGCGAACTGAACCGGCCGCGCTACCCCAAGGTGCAGATGAGGCTGGCTGCTGCCGAAGCCGTTGTCGAAGTATGGAGCAATAAAACCCTGCAGCTGAATGAACAGAAAATAGGTCTTAAAGGTTCCCCTACCTGGGTATCCAAAATATTTTCTCCCGAGCGCGTTAAAGGAGAAATTCTTGGTGACGGCTACGCTGATCCGACCGGAACCGCCGCGCTGCTGATAGAAAAACTGATGGCGAAGGATATGTTACCTTTATGAGTGAATTACAACCAAAACCCAAACTGAAAAAACCGCGCGGCAGGGCCCGGCTGATTGACGGAAAGTGCATCGCCTGCGGTGCACGCTGCCAGAGTTCCTGCCCTGTTAACTGCATCGAGATGACCGACAGCGGTGAACCGATCGTCGAAACGGCCAAATGCATCGGTTGCCAGAAGTGCATTAAAATCTGTCCGGCAGCCGCCATGGAGATGTTCTTCACCGCCGAAGAACAGAAGATTCTTGATGAGCTGGCGGCTGAGAGCGGGGGGGCTGTCGAGGAAGAGCCGGACGAAGAGGGAACTGCCCTTGCCCGTAAGCTTGCAGAATACAAGGGTGTCTGGGTTTTTGTCGAACAGACCGAGGGTGAGCCTGCCAAGGTTTCTTGGGAGCTGCTGGGTGTCGGGGCCGGTCTGGCCCGCAGTCTGGGAGTCGAGCTCTGCGCACTCGTAATCGGTGAGAATGTGGAGCACCTCTGCAGGGAAGCTTTTGCGTATGGTGCCGCCAAAGCCTACCTGCTGGACGCCCCTGTCTATACACACTATCGCACTGAAGCGTATGTGGAGGGGTGCTGCCACCTGATCGAAAAATACAAGCCGGAAATCATCCTCATGGGTGCCACCGGTATGGGGCGCGATCTGGCCGGCGCGATAGCCACCAGGGTTGGGACCGGCCTGACCGCCGACTGCACCGGCCTTGCCGTCGATGACAAACGCAACCTGATGCAGACCCGTCCCGCTTTTGGCGGGAACATCATGGCTACCATCATGTGCGACAAGTATCGTCCCCAGATGTCTACCGTCCGCCCCAATGTGATGCCGATGCCGGAGCGGAAGGAAGGGGCAGAGGGTACGGTGATACGCGATCCATTCACCGTTACCGAAGAGAGTGTTTTAACGAAGGTTATCGAGATTATTCGCGATTCGCACAATAAAGGTGGCGTTGACATCACCGGCGCCGAGTTTATTGTTTCCGGCGGACGCGGCATGATGTCCCCGGAGAACTTTGCCATACTGCAGGAACTGGCTGACGAACTGGACGGCGTGGTCGGAGCTTCCCGCAGCGCTGTAGATGCAGGCTGGATGCCGGGTGATCGTCAGGTAGGGCAGACCGGCAAGACAGTCCGCCCCAAGATCTATATCGCCTGTGGAATCTCCGGCGCCATCCAGCATCTGGTCGGCATGCAGGATTCTGATATGGTAATAGCCATCAACCGCGACAGCAGCGCCCCTATCTTCGAGGTTGCCACCTATGGCATCGTTGGTGACCTGTTCCAGGTTGTCCCGGCGATTACGGCGAAGATCAGAGAACTTAAAAAAACCAGAGCGTAGGGTAGGCCGGATACAAAAACTGTGGTTACGTTTTGTTTCCCTGCTGTTGGTCCCTGCATCCTGTGACATGAGGTTTACTTATATGATACCAGATCCATCACTATTCGCTCCGCTGCTGCTTGCATCCCTTGCCATCTTTGCCTGGGGGTGTTGGAAAAGGCTCAGCTTGCTTTCACTCGGCCAGCCGGAAGATCGTTGCGACAACATAGGCACCCGCATCGGGGATATGCTGCGGTACGCCTTCGGCCAGAAGCGGGTAATTGCAAAACCGTTCGGCTTTAACCATTTCATTATTTTCTGGTCGTTTATAATTTTGTTGATTGCCAACACAGAATTCCTGCTGCACGGGGTGTTTCCCTCCGTCAGCCTGACAAAACTTCCGGACAGCGTACTGCTGCCTCTTCTGCTACTGCTGGATATCGTATCGCTTCTGGCGCTGGCCGCGGTGACGGCAGCCACCGTTCGCAGAGCTGTCAAACCTCCATATCCGGAAGCCCGGACTCTGGAGGCATTTTTCATTCTGTTCCTCATCGGTACCCTGATGTTGGCATATTTCGGCATGAATGCTGCCAAAATATCTGCCATGGAGGATGGGGCCCGTGCATTGGCACGGACCTGGATGCCGGTGTCCAGCTTTTTTGCCGGGATGGTGCCGGCCGCTACCGGATCTTCTGTCTACGGCATCAGCTGGTGGGGCCATGCTTTGGCACTTCTCATCTTTATCTGCTATCTGCCGAACAGCAAACATATGCATATCCTGACCGCGATTCCGAACTGCTTTTTACAGCGGCTGGGAAAGCCTAACACCCAGCCCAGAGAAGAATTCACCATTGGAAATTCGTTCGGAGTCGACCGGGTCGACCGCTACAGCTGGAAAGACCTGCTGGACACATTTACCTGTACCGAGTGCGGCCGCTGCCAGAACGTCTGCCCGGCCGGCATCACCGGTAAACCGCTGAATCCGCGCGCTGTCATTCATGACATCAAAGTTAACCTGTTGGAAAACGGATCCGCTCTTAAAAAAGGAGCTGTTCCATCTACTCCGTTGATCGGTGAAGGTGGCGAAGGGAGCGTGTCCGAAGGGGCAATCTGGTCCTGTACCACCTGCGGGGCATGCATGGAAGCGTGCCCGGTCTTTATCGAGCATATGCCCAAAATTATCCAGCTCCGGCGCTACCTTGTCGAGAGTGAAGCAAAATTTCCCGAAGAGCTGTTGAATCTGTTCGAAAACATGGAGGGACGCAGCAACCCGTGGGGGATTGCGCCGTCAGAACGGACCAAGTGGTGCGCCCAGCTGGATGTCAAGCCGTTTGACCGTGATACAACTGAATATCTGTTCTATGTCGGCTGTGCCGGTTCGTTCGATTCGCGCAACAAGCACGTCAGCGTGGCGATGACTCAACTGCTCGACAGGGCCGGAATTTCCTGGGGGATTCTTGGCAAGGATGAAAAATGCTGTGGCGATAGCGTGCGTAGACTGGGGAACGAATACGTCTTCGATAAGATGGCCCGGGAGAACGTAGCGATGTTCATCGAACGGGGGGTAAAAAAGGTAATAACCCAATGTCCCCACTGCTTTACGACGCTGAAAAACGACTATCGACAGTACGGCCTTGAACTGGAAGTCATCCACCACAGTGAACTGTTGCGCAATCTGGTTCAGGACGGTCGCCTTGCTATTGAAAAAACGACACGGGATATGGGCACGACCGTCTTCCACGACTCCTGCTACCTTGGACGCCACAACGATGTGTACGATGCCCCGCGGGCAGTCATTGAAGCGGCCACCGGCCAGGCCCCGGCTGAAATGGGTCGCAACCGCAGTAACGCCTTCTGCTGCGGTGCCGGTGGCGGCAGGATGTGGATGGAGGAGCATGTCGGGGAGCGGATCAACCTGACGCGGGTCAACGAAGCATTGGAGCAGGGACCTGATACGATCTGTGTCGCCTGCCCCTACTGCATGACGATGTTTGAAGACGGACTCAAGGATGTCAAAGCCGAAAACGTCAGGGTGCGGGATGTGGCCGAGGTCATGGCGGAGGCACTTCTGCGCTGAGGTCGGACAGTGTAATGTGCGCTCCTCTCCAGCTCTGCAAACCAATGAAGCCGGGTATGCCTTTTAGCGGTATCCGGCTTTATTGTCTCTAAAATGTGTTTGTAAACGTTCCTTTCTGAACTCCCCTATCCGGCAACTCAAACCCATTGGTCAGTCTTGTATGCAGGAATTCTCTCTGCAAATCCACATAAGTCCTTTTTTTTTAGTAATCGTTATGTTATTTAATCTAAACTAAATTTTAATACCTCAACTGGGGAGGCGGCATGAGTTACGAAGTAAAAAACGAGCAACTGGTAAAGTGGGTAGCAGAAGTTACAGCGCTGTGTGAACCTGAAGCGGTTCACTGGTGTGATGGTTCGCAGGAGGAGTATGATACGCTCTGCAATCAGTTGATAGAGAGCGGCACATTTAAGAAGCTGAACCAGGAAAAGCGTCCGAACAGCTATCTGGCCTGGTCGGATCCGGGCGATGTGGCGCGTGTTGAAGACCGTACCTTCATCTGCAGTGTCTCCAAGCAGGACGCCGGCCCGACCAACAACTGGATGCACCCAAAAGAGATGAAGGAAACATTGAGCAAACTTTTCAAGGGGTGCATGCACGGTCGTACCATGTACGTCATCCCTTTCAGTATGGGGCCTCTCGGCTCTCCGATTGCCAAGATAGGAGTTGAGATTTCCGACTCTCCCTACGTTGTTGCTAATATGCGCATCATGACCCGCATGGGGCAGGCCGTTATCGATGTCCTCGGCAATGATGAATTTGTCCCCTGTCTCCATTCTGTCGGTGCCCCGCTGAAACCGGGCCAGAAGGATGTTCCATGGCCTTGCAACAAGGAAAAATACATTGTCCACTTCCCTGAGGAACGTTCGATCTGGTCTTTCGGCAGCGGTTACGGCGGTAATGCCCTGCTCGGCAAAAAATGCCTGGCGCTGCGCATCGCTTCCAAAATTGCCAAGGATGAGGGGTGGCTGGCAGAACATATGCTGATTCTCGGCATCGAATCACCGGAAGGTGAAAAAACCTATCTGGGGGCCGCGTTCCCGAGCGCCTGCGGCAAGACTAATCTGGCGATGCTGGTGCCGCCGGAAACATTTAAAGAGAGCGGCTGGAAAGTTTCAACCGTCGGTGATGATATCGCCTGGATCAAGCCGGGCGCGGACGGCCGTCTGTACGCGATAAATCCGGAATACGGCTTCTTCGGTGTTGCTCCCGGCACATCGGTAAAAACGAATCCGAACGCCATGGCTTCATGTGCTGCCAACACGATCTTCACTAACGTGGCCCTGACGCCGGATGGTGACGTCTGGTGGGAAGGGATGACCGACGCTAAGCCGCCTGTCCTGACCGACTGGCAGGGAAATCGTTGGACACCTGAATGCGGCAGGAATGCAGCGCATCCAAATTCCCGCTTCACATCCCCTGCCGGACAATGTCCGTCAATTGACCCGGAATGGGAAAATCCGAAAGGGGTGCCGATGGCAGCCTTTATATTCGGCGGGCGTCGGAACAGTGTTATTCCGCTGGTATATCAATCATTCAACTGGAGCTTCGGTGTTTATCTGGCCGCTACTATGGGGTCGGAAACAACGGCCGCCGCAACAGGAACCGTAGGAACCGTTCGCCGCGACCCGTTCGCCATGCTGCCGTTCACCGGGTATCATGTTGCCGATTATTTTGCTCACTGGCTGCAGGTCGGGCGCACAACACCGAAGCCGCCGCGCATCTTCAGTGTTAACTGGTTCCGCAAGGATGCGGTCGGCAACTTCCTCTGGCCCGGCTACAGTGAAAATATGCGTATCCTGAAATGGATCGTAGAACGATGTAACGGTAATGCCGCGGCTGTTGAAAGCCCTCTGGGGTGGATGCCGCGTTATGAAGATCTTGACTGGACCGGCCTTGACAGCGTCACGAGGGAGCAGTTTTACGAACTGATGTCAGTTGACCGGGACGTCTGGAAGGAAGAGATCGTTTCACACGAGGAGCTGTTCGTCAAGATGTACGACCGTCTCCCGAAAGAGTTCCTGCACATACGTCAACTTATCCTGTCAGGGTTGTGGCGATCACCTGAACACTGGGAGCAGTTTAACCCGGAAACAGACCAGGAATAGTTACGCGGTATGTCGGAAGTTAAAAAAGGGCGCTGCATCTGCAGCGCCCTTTTTTAATCGTCAACTTCAATTTCACGCACTCTCAGCTCTTCTCCGGTCATGATTGCCACCCTGCTGCTGCCGCAGTGACAGCATGAGCCGTACAGCTCAGTCAGCACCGTTTCACGGCCGCATTCATGACACTGTCCCGTGCCGGGAACCCGGACGATGGTCAGTGTGGCCCCTTCCAGAGCTGTATCTCTGCAGCACGCCTCAAAGCAGAATTCAATTGATTCCGGTACAACACTGCTGAGTTCCCCGATTTCGACGTCTACGGAGCGAACCCGGCGACCGCCAGCATGTTCCAGACAGAGGTCAATGATCCCCTGGGTTATGGACATTTCATGCATAGTATCTCCGATCGTGCATAAAAAAAGCCTGCGAGGCTGTAACCTCGCAGGCTTTTGTGCATTTCCCTGAGGGAAGGCGAATTACTTCTTAGGAGCTTCTGCAGGTGCAGCAGGAGCAGCTTCTGCAGGTGCAGCTTTTGCTGAAGACATTGGAGCCTGAGCAGGTGCTGGTGCTTCAACAGCAGGAGCAGGAGCAGGAGCTTCTTCTTTTTTCTTGCAGCCAGCAGCAAAAACAGTAGCAAGTGCGAGTACCAGGGTCAGAGAGATCAGCTTTTTCATGTGTGTTACCTCTTTCTTTTTTTTAAATTTACCATTTGAACGCAGAGCGCATGGTTCCTAAATCGACCTAGGAATATACGCGGATTTTTTGTGGAGTCAAGACTTTTTTTTCATAAGCGATATTTTATAGTTGCCGGTTTCTCTGTATGCCAAGTTCTGCCTCATTAACAAGCACTTCCAGGTCAAGCTGGAGTGCTTCACCTTCAGGCAGAACCAGCGTGGCAGCGGCAAGTCTGTTGTCTGCAGTCTTGCCGAAAACGGCCTCCTCCTCGAAAACAATTCTGACTACACTGTCAACAAGAAAGGCAAGCGAGGCGATTTCCAGATTAAGTACAACGATCTTACCGGCCTGGCTGCATCCGGGCAGCCCCAAAAAAACGGCCAGATTCATTACGGCGATGATAGTGCCATGAAAATTCAGAGCACCGCTATAGCACGCCGGCGCCGACGGTATCGGCCACATATGCATCGGATCTCTGACTTCGGCAACCTGCATCAGATCAAGCGCATAGAGAGAACTCTGCAGCCTGAAAATCAGAAACCTTCTGTTGCTCGTGGTTATGGCAGGCATGTTATTCACGATCGATCTGGAAGCGTTCCACAACGGTCATCAACTCTTCTGCAAGCTGGGCGAGCTCTTTGGTCGCGCGAGCCATATCCTGCATCGCTGCCAGCTGTTCTTCAGTTGCGGCAGAAACCTGCTCCGTCGAAGCAGCGTTATCATCGGCAACTTTTGCAATTTCATCAATCGCCGTTACCATCCTGGCAGAATCCTCCTTCTGCCTCATGGATAGGTCGGCTATGCTTGAAGCCTTTCGCTCGGTTTCGAGGACCGTTATGAGTATTTCCTGAAAGGCGCTGGCGGTAACATCAATATTCTTCTTGCCCTCTTTTATGCTTCCGGAACTTTCCACAATGGCTTTATGTACCTTGCGGCTCTCATCACACAACTCTTCTATCATATCGCTGATGTCGGCAGCCGATTGTGAGGAGTCATCTGCAAGTTTACGGACTTCTTCGGCAACTACAGCAAATCCTTTGCCGTATTCACCGGCTCTGGCTGCCTCAATTGATGCATTAAGAGACAGAAAATTGGTTTTTCTGGCAATTCCGCCAATGCAGTCGGCAATCTTGCCGACTTTCTGCAGTTTGCTGTTAAGCGTAACAAACTGCTCCCCGATCTGTTCCTGTTTATCAAAAAAGTCTTTAATTCTCTCCAGGGAGTCATTAGCCAGTGATCCACCATGCTGAGCCGTCAGGCTGGTTTCCCGTGCTGTCCTGGCTGTCTCGCGGGCACGCGAGGCAACAAGCTCAATTGATGCCACCATTTCCCTGATGGTCTTGGAACCTTTATCGACAAGCTCTGTCTGGATCCCGGCACCACGTGAGATCTGCTCAATTGCCTGGGCGACCTCTTCGGTAGAAGCGTTGATTTCGAGGGTGGTAGAGTTTATCTCCCGGGCTGACTCAGTGATCTGCCCGGAGGTCCTCTTTATGTGTCGGACCAGCTCCCGCAGGCTTTGAAGCATCAGATTGATCAGGATTGCCAGCTCATGGATTTCGTCCGGAATCCGGGAGGGGCGGATAGTCACATCTCTGGTCAAATCGCCGCGACTGATGGATTCAGCCGAATCGGTCAACCTCCCGATGTTGGCGGTAAATCCTTTTGAAAACAGCCATCCCAGAATCAGGCCGATCGTCATAGCGACTACGTACCCGAGAACCCCGCTGATCTCTGCCGAATAACCAAGCAAGCCAACCAGTCGTGGGCTGAACGCCACAGCAGCAACAACAATGACAAAGCCGATAATAAATTTATGCCCTATGGGAATGCGCACGTCAGCCCTCCACGTTTAGATTTATGTATGAAATTATCAGGAATCGGTCACAGTCTGCGATAGATCTTCTTACCGTTGTGTGCAGTAGATCCCTGACAAAAAACTAACGCAGGATGATGCCCAAGCTATTACTTGTAAATTGACATGCTAACGTTGTGTTTCATTCGAGTATCAGGCTGATCTCGGCCAGCGCATCATCACAGATTTCCGGTGAATCAGCCAAGGTATGTACAGACTGAATGTTCGTCACGGTAACCCAGCCGTTATGCTCGTTGCGCTATCTTAAGTAGCACGAAGCGGCGAGCTTCGCAACAGCAAGAAAACAAAAGCAAACTCCCGCCGCTTATCAGGCTTTAGTACGGCAGAAAAATTATTGCGGCCTTTACAGCCCGATGCTACATTACGGGCGGTTACACTTTCTGCAGAGGGCAGGTTATGTCCCACGAAACGCCGATCAAGATGGCAACAGCTGCTACGCCGGGTAAAGCCGACGATGCCCTCCGCCAGGAGGTGGCTGGAGCTATGCAGGAGGCACTCACCGCCGACAAAGAACGTCTGTTTACTGTCATCCAGAGTGGCCGGGAAGAGGTACTGGCTGCCGCGTTGCGGAATCCCCTCCTTGACCATCAGCAT
>JAQUCU010000175.1:2339-5801 GCA_028686055.1 Desulfuromonadaceae bacterium | reverse complement strand
CTCTGGCATGGTTTGATACGAAGCTAGTTTTTCCAGTCTCTGCTTCGGGCGGCCGCCTGATGGCTTTCTACCTCTGCAAGAATTTCCATGTAGGTTTTGTATCTCTCTGCCGGTATATGACCCTGTCCGACAAGCGACAGCACTGCACATCCAGGTTCTGTCCGGTGGCGACAGTTGCGGAATTTGCAGGGTGCATCACGGTGTTCTTCAAAACCGGGGAAGAATTCGGCGAGTTCTTCAACCGTTATGTCGACCAGGCCGAAGTCACGGAAGCCGGGGGTGTCCACCAGTTCACCGCCTGTCGGCAGGGCGTGCAGTGTCGAAACGGTCGTGGTGTGCCGCCCCATGTTCTTGTAGTCGCTGAGGCTTCCTACCTTAAGGTCTATTTCCGGGCAGAGCGCATTCAGCAGGGAGCTTTTGCCAACCCCTGTAGTACCGACAAAGGCTCCGCGATGACCTTTGCTCAGAAATTCCTCCAACGGCGCCAGGCCACTGCGCTTCGCCGCGCTGATCGGAAATATGGGCACGGATCCGCCGTAAATCAGGGTCATCTCGGCCAGAAGTTCTGCGGTGCCATCAAGATCACATTTGTTGACAACCAAAAACGGCTGCAGCAGTGCCGACCGCGCGGCAACAATTGCACGGTCGATAAACCCGCCCGGTGATTGTGGCGCCACAACTATTCCAAGGACATCCAGGTTTGCGGCTACCAGATGAATGCCATCCCTGGCATCACGCCGCTGCAGCTCGGTCCGGCGCGGCAACCGTTTCAGAACCTCTCCCGTGACCACGACGTTGTCGCCGACAACATGTCCGGAGTTGCGCTTGACCCGCACCATTCTGCGCTGGCCGTTGTCGAATAAAACCTCAACCGATATACCGTGATGGGCAACGATCAGGCCGTTTGGCGTAAAACTGTTCATAGGATTTTTTCCGTTTTTCTTCATATTATATTCCGACTGATGGAACCGGGAGGTGGCGACCTTGACAACCAACAATAATCTATCATACAAACTGACATTAACCTAGCACAGCCGGTCGAATGAGGCCATACTATCCGTATCGAATGAATTCTGCCGTACAACAGGACGCTCATTATGACCCAAAGCCAGCATCCGTTTCAGAAACTTACCCCCGACCTGGTTATGGATGCCGTGGAGAGCCTAGGCTATACCTGTGACCGTCGCGTGTTTGCACTCAACAGCTACGAGAATCGCGTCTATCAGGTCGGTATCGATGACGCACAGCCTCTTATCGCCAAATTTTACCGCCCGGGACGCTGGAGTGAAGATCAGATTCTTGAGGAGCACAGCTTTTGCTTTGAACTTGTCGAGCATGAACTTCCGATTGTTGCGCCTCTCAGAAATCCTGCCGGGAAAAGCCTGTTGCAGTACGATGGGTTCCATTTCGCCCTGTACCCCCGGCAGGGGGGGCACGCACCGGAATTCGACAACCTCGACAATCTGAAAATACTGGGGAGACTACTGGGGAGGATTCACGGTGCCGGGGCGGTTAAACCATTTGCGCATCGCCCGACCCTCGACCGTCAGAGTTTCGGAAGTGACAGCGTGCGCCTGATCGAGGAGCGCTTCATTCCTGATGAATACCGGGCCAGTTATACTGCCGTGACAGGGCAGCTACTGGAGGCTATCGATGCTATTATGGCCGAAGTCGGTCCGGTGCGGGTCATCCGGACGCATGGCGACTGTCATGCCGGGAATATTCTCTGGCGTGACAATGCCCCCCATTTTGTAGATTTTGATGATGCCCGCATGGCACCGGCTGTGCAGGACCTCTGGATGATGTTTTCCGGGGAACGTCCCCGACAGCTGGACCAGCTGGATTCTCTGCTGGAGGGGTACCGGGAGTTCAATGATTTTGACCCGCGGGAATTGCGCCTGATCGAACCACTCCGTACGTTGCGTATGTTGCATTACAGCGCCTGGATCGCCCGGCGTTGGGGGGACCCGCTCTTCCCGCATATATTTTTCTGGTTTAACACCACCCGCTACTGGGGCGAGCATATTCTGGAGTTGCGTGAGCAGTTGGCCGCACTGGGTGAACCGGCTCTTGAAGTGCGCTGAGTGGGCCGTTAGTATACAGGGTTAACAGTCTGACGTATTGACTAATGGAAGTATTATGTGTCAAAAGGTATATAATCAGCAGCTGCAGGGAAGCTTTCTGCAGATCAAACAATGAAGGAGTTTACAATGGCCAGAGCATCTGCACGCCACATTCTGGTGGCAACCAAAGAAGCATGTGAAGCGCTGAAAGTAAAAATAGAAGCAGGGGAGGACTTCGCAGTCTGTGCCCGCGAGAGTTCCCAGTGCCCTTCCGGCAGAGATGGCGGAAACCTCGGTGAGTTTGGCCCGGGGCAGATGGTAAAAGAGTTTGATACAGTTGTGTTCTCCGGCGAAGTCGGAAAGGTGCTCGGCCCTGTGCAGACTCAGTTTGGCTATCATCTGATAGAAGTCACCCAGCGCACAGCATAAGCGCGTTAACGAAGTAGCTTGGCTGTTGGGTCCTGATCGCGCAGCCAAACTACTTCCAACTTAATAAAGGGAACACGTACGATGAAGTTATTGGATGGAAAAATATGTGCGGAAAGCCTTGTATCAGATATTTCTAAAAAGGTAGCCGGATATGTCGACTCCGGCTTGCGCAAGCCGCATATGACCGTGATACTTGTCGGGGAGCATGCGCCTAGTGAGTCATATGTTAAATCAAAGATCAAATCATGCGGAACAGCCGGTTTTGATGGCGCTCTGATCCGTTTTCCGGAGAGTATCACTGAATCCGAACTGCTGGCGAAAATTGCTGAAATTAATGCCGACCCGTCCACCGACGGTCTGATCGTACAGTTGCCGGTGCCGAAGCATATTAATCCGCAGAACATTATCAATGCGATTGATCCGACCAAGGATATCGATGGCTTTCATCCGACCAATTTCGGCCGTATGACACTGGGGCAGAAAGCTTTCAGGCCAGCTACCGCATACGGTATCTGCAAGTTGCTGCAGTTTTACGAAATACCGGTCAAGGGAAAACACTGCGTTGTTATCGGTCGGTCGAATCTCGTCGGCAAGCCGATTTCAATCATGCTCTCCAATGATTTTGAAATCGGCAATGCAACGGTGACACTCGCCCATATAGAAACGCCCCGTGAGCTATTATTGGATGAAACTCGACGTGCTGATATAATCATCGTGGCGGTAGGCATTCCGGGATTTATCACCGAGGATATGGTCAAAGAGGGGGCTGTGGTGATCGATGTCGGCATCAACCGCCTGGAAAACGGCAAGTTGGTCGGGGATGTGGACTTTGAAAATGTCAGCAAAAAATGTTCGTGGATAACTCCGGTACCTGGTGGTGTAGGGAGGATGACCGTTGCCGCACTGATGATAAATACGCTGATGGCATATCAGAATAATTTCAATCTTACCTGATCCGCCGGACCGTTTT
>JAQUCU010000175.1:0-2239 GCA_028686055.1 Desulfuromonadaceae bacterium | reverse complement strand
TACATATCAGTGCTGGACTTTTACAACAGCACGCGGTAGTGACCACCCTTTCCTGATAGCCAGCAGTCGCACGATGATAACGGCCAGAGCGGATGCGACCAGTGACCAGTCAGCGGGAAATGGTGTCAGGTGCAGCAGATAGAGCAGAATACCTCCCGCAATACAGGCCGAAGCATAGACTTCCCGCTGCAGCACAAGCGGCACTTGGTTTGACAAAACATCCCTGATCATCCCCCCCGCCGTTGCCGTCATAACCCCCATCATGACAGAGCCGAAGAAACCGATATGGTATTCAAGCGCCTTGCCGGTGCCGATTACTACGAAGGTCCCGAGGCCGATAGCGTCAAAAAATTGGAGCGGGTGGTGCAGAAACTCTATCTTTTGGTGGAATATGAAGACCAGAAGCGAAACGATCAGGGAGAGATACAGGTAGGTTTCATTTTTCAGAATAAAGGGGGGGGCACCAAGCAGCAGATCGCGCACGGTACCTCCCCCATTTGCAGTTACCAGCCCCAGCAGCACTACTCCGAACAGATCCATGTCGCGGCGTATGCCGGCCCAAGCCCCGGACGCGGCAAATGCGGCCGTGCCGAGAAGATCCAGTGAGTAGAGGAGGCTCATCGATTTTACTGGATGCTTACCAGTTCGATCTCAAAGGTGACGTCTTCGCCGGCCAGAGGGTGGTTGGCGTCAAATGTAACCTGCTCTGCTGTTGTTTCGAGAACGACGACCTCAAGCTCCTCGTCATCTTCGTTGGATAGGCTCAGCTCATCGCCGACTTCCGGGATAAGGTCTTCCGGAAGGTCGCTGCGTGGTACGGTGAAGATCTTTTCCTTGTCATACTCACCGAAAGCATCAGCAGCGGCGATCTGAACGGTTTTTTTCTCGCCCGGAGTCATGCCGACAATTGCAGCGTCGATTTGAGGAAAGAGGATCTCTTCTCCAAGAACAAATGTCATTGGACCGCTTTCGTGCCCGCCGCAGCCACATTCATCATCATCGCAGCCGTCTTCGCAGCAGTCATCATCACAGCATCCTTCATCGCCGCATTCCATATCTTCGAGAGTAGAGTCGAATATCGTTCCATCTTCCAGTTTGCCGGTAAAGTTGATTGTAACAGTGTTGCCTTTTTCTGCCTGTGCCATTTTGATTGCCTCTCATTGCTATGTAAAATAATATGGTGCAACTTTTAAGTATACTGAAAAATTATATATTAGTCTAGAAAATTATGGAGGGTAATTTTAAAAGGATTGTATTGAATAAAAGCAGGGGTGAAGACAGTGAGTGTTTTGCTGATCAGGTTGAACATGATATTGCAGGTAAATCAGACAGCTTTTGCGTGTCGAGAAATATAAAAGGCGCAGGCCGAAAGACCTGCACCTTTTATTTATATAAGGGCGGGCTCTAGTCTACTGATTTACGCAGGAAGGTTGGGATGTCATACTGGTCTTCATCTTCTTCAACAAAGGAGACCGTTGGACGTATTCTGGTGATATTTTCGGCTTTTTCGCGGTCACGCTGGAAGGTTGGGCGATCGAGAGATGCAGGGATGGCAACATGTTTGTCAGCCAGAGCCAGGCTGCTTCTGCGCAGGTCCCGTCCTTTTTCGGCATCAAACCGGTCACCGAAACCGGTTGCAATGACAGTCACCTTGATATTGTCGCCCATCTCGTCATCACGGACAACACCGATCTTGATGTTGGCGTCTTCGTGGACTTTTTCGTGAACAATACGGTTGACGGAGTTGTAATCGTCCATAGTCATGGAGGCGGAGCCGGTAATGTTGACCAGAACTCCTTTGGCTCCGGAGATGTCATTGTCTTCGAGCAATGGGCTGGAGATGGCATTGTTAACGGCATCAGCCGCACGATTTTCGCCACTTCCCATGCCAATCCCCATCATGGCCATGCCGCGGACGCTCATGACGGTCCTTACATCGGCAAAGTCCAGGTTCATAAGCCCGGTGGAGGTGATAAGTTCGGAGATTCCTTGAACGGCCTGGCGAAGCACGTCATCTGAAGGTTTGAATGCGTCGAAAAGGGACATGTTTTTGCTGGCCAGGCTGATGAGGCGATCGTTGGGTATAATGATCAGTGAGTCGACATGCTTCTTAAGCTCTGCAATACCCTGGTCCGCGAGGATTGAGCGGGCCTTGCCTTCATAGGTGAACGGTTTGGTCACGACCCCGACGGTCAGAACGCCTGTTTCACGCGCGGCTTCGGCGACAACAGGAGCTGCA
>JAQUCU010000024.1 GCA_028686055.1 Desulfuromonadaceae bacterium | reverse complement strand
AGTACACAAACGCTTCCTGCAGGAATAAAGGGGACAGATATGCAAGGTGTTTTGATCGCTGATGAAAATGTCGAATCGCGGAAGATCTTGGCTGACCTCTGTATTGAAGCTGGTTACTCTGTAATGGTTACTACCTCTGCAGCTAATGTGCTGCACGGGATACTGAAAAAATCAGCACAGGTTGTTCTGCTGAGTAGTGAGTTTGATGAACTTGCAGCAGGAGAGTTGATTCCGCTCCTGAAAAAATGCAGTCCAGAGCTGACGATTATTCTGGTTTCGAATGAAACGTCTCTACCACTCATTCGGAAGATGCGTAAAGAGGGAATTTTTTATCACTCTTTGAAACCGATAGACCCGGCAGACCGGGAAGAGTTGCGTCAGGCCGTAGCCTGTGCTTTTGAAAACCTGAAAAATCCATAAACAGTCGGCATTGCCGACATAGATAAAAGGGGGATGTTCTCATGACTGAGCTTTTAGGTGCGATTGGTTACACTAAGTCGGTTTACACACTTGTGGATTTTTACCAGTACATCAAAACGGTGGAATACCTGATTTGTATTGCATTTTTTGTCTGTTTTCCGGCGTTTTTCATGTATCTGAACAAGTCTCGTCCTGAATCAGATAAAGTTTCCCGTTAGGATCGTAATCATTTCGAAATAACTGCCGGTATCTCTGACAAGGGAGCCGGTAATCTTCCAACAAGGAGAGGGCTATGCATGCAGTAAAGCGACAGATGATCATGGCAATAACGGGTGCCTTGTTTCTGGTATCCAGTACCTGTTTTGGCGCTGGAATCCCGGACAAAGTTACCATCGATTCAATTCAGAAGTATTACTCCGCTGTCGATTTTAACCACGCTGCACACATCAACACACTCAAAGATTGTGGACTTTGTCACCATCACACCACTGGTGCTCAGGTCAATGATCCCAATTGTGTCCGCTGCCATAAAAACAGTGGTGCCCAAGCAGTTGTAAGTTGTAAGGGGTGCCACGCTGCCGAGCCGTTTACGCCGGAGGCGCTGAAGAGGCAGAGAGATCAAGTCCCGCCGATTTACCACATGGACAAGGTCGGTTTGAAAGGAGCCTATCACTTGGGTTGCCTTGGCTGCCACAAGAAGATGGGTGGTCCTACTGGTTGCCAGGACTGTCATAAACGGAACGTGAGTGGTGACGCAATCTTCCATTCGAACACGTACACTCCAAAGTCAACAAATGAACCAAAACAATCGCATCATTGAAATTATATCCACGGGAAGGAGAACGTGTACCATGATAGATCGTAGAGATTTTCTGAAAGGATGTGTGGCCTGCAGTGTGACTGCCGCCTCCATCAGCGTCGCCGGTAAGAACGCCTTCGCAGCAGGCTCATTTGAAGGGTATCCGGACGCTATGGGGGTTCTGGTTGACCTGACCCGCTGCGTTGGATGCCGCAGTTGTGAGGCTGCGTGTAACAATGAACAAAAATTACCTGAGCCGGATCTGCCGTTTGATGACCAATCCGTATTCATGGAACAGCGTCGTACCACGCCGAAAGCCTATACCGTTGTCAATAAATATGAGGTTGCCGACAAGAATACTCTGTTTCGCAAGATGCAGTGTAACCACTGTAATGAACCGGCCTGTCTCACCTCCTGTTTTGTCAATGCCTACACTAAGACCAAAGAAGGGGCAGTCATCTACAATTCAAAGGTCTGCGTAGGATGCCGTAACTGCATGATTGCCTGCCCCTTCAACATCCCGGCATACAGTTATTCCAGCCCCACAAACCCGTTGGTTAAGAAGTGCATCTTCTGTTACGACACCAGGCTTAAGAACGGCAGACCACCTGCATGTGTTGAAATATGTCCGCAACAGGTGATGACCTTTGGACATCGCTCCGACTTGATAGAGATGGGGCATGAACGTATCAAAAGCAACCCGGCCAAATATGTCAACAAGCTCTATGGTGAAAAAGAAGTGGGAGGTACCAGCTGGATGTATTTAAGCAGCGTAGACTTCGATAAAATTGGTTTGGATAACCACATGCAGAATGAGCCGATCATCTCCAACGTTAAGGATTTCCTCGGAATGGTACCGATGGTGCTTTCGATCTGGCCGGCACTGTTTACTGGTATCCACCTGCTGGCCACCAAAAACAAGGGGGAACACGGCGACCACGATCATAAAGAGGGAGATCAACAATGAAACAGTATATGAAGCGCAATTCCAATACGCAAATCGTCAATAGTTTGCGTACAGATAACGACAGAGGGCGTAAATGGACCTTCATGGAAAAGCTTCTGATTGGTCTAACCCCCCAGCAATACATAGCTCAGGCCGTCAGTAACCCGTTCAATTGGTTCCTGGCACTCGTTTTTGCTGTTGGATTTCCGGTTATCATCGGCCGCTTCATCTTTGGCCTTGAGTGGGCAACGGGAGGACCCCAAAGTAATGCCTGGGGACTTTTTCTCGGATTTGGTCTGTTCGGTATGGTGCCCCTGTCATCGTCCGGTTTTCAGATGGGCTCAGCAGTTGAAGTGTTTGGCCGGCATGATATGGAACCGCTTGAGCGTTTGGGAATCCTTAACGGTATTCTGGGCTATTTCTTTGCGGTTGTATTCCTGCTGGTGGACCTTGGGCAGCCGTGGCGCCTGCCGTATCCGATGGTGGTTTCCTGGGGACCCGCTTCAGTACTGTTTCTTGTTGCCTGGCACGTTGCAACGTATTTGTCAGTGCAGGCTGCAGAGACGTCCACCTCTTTCTTTGAATGGATGGGCTGGCCTGCCGGTCGTACTGTGATTAAAAAGATGGCCCTGGGGTTGGCTGTAGCTGGCATCATCCTCTCTACGCTACACCAAGGGGCGCTGGGTGCACTATCATCCTATGCGCCGGGAAAGATACATCCACTCTGGTATTCATCCTCATTTCAATGGCTCTATTTCTTTGTCTCATCTCTACCGGGTGGGCTCTGCATGGTGATTGTCGTTAGTACTATTGTTATCAAGACTATGGCATGGCGCTGTGATGACAACTTCAAATTGAACCTGGATAAATTGCATATATCACTGGCCAAGGGCGCTTCAATGGGCCTGATTACCTACCTGACCATCCGTATGATCGGTGTCGCACATGATAATAAATGGGCCTATCTGTCGACTGGCTGGGGTGCTTGGTGGATGTTTGAGATCGGCTTTGGTGTGATCTTGTCGCTAATCTTGCTTACGGCAGGAGTCAGAAAAAATAATGTCACCCTGATTCGGTTGGGTGCCTGGACCACAATTCTGGGTGTGATTCTCAATCGCCTGAACGTTTATTTAATTACGTTCAACTGGAAACATGGTGAAATAGAGATTCCGCCGTTGCGTGAGTTTATGATTACAATAACCATCTATTGTGTCTATATCGCAACCTATCGGGCCATCCTTTATCGCTGGCCGATCCTCTACCGCTGGAAGACAAAATACAGTGAGTATGCCGTTCTTGAACCAACACCGGCTACTATTATAGCTGTAGTTGCCGAGCCTGAAGCCTGCCCTAGCGGCAAGTAAACTGTCCTAACTACTATTCCCCCTGTCTCAAAGACAGGGGGAATACTCCAGGAGAACGTAATGAATCGCGCTCTATTTTTCATAGTAGCTGGTCTGATCAGCCTGAATGCCGCACACTCAATTGCGATAGAACTGAAAGATATCACATACAATACCAAAGACGCTGGCAGGGTCGTTTTCAGTCACGGTAGGCATCTGGCAAAAAAATCACCAAGAGGCACCCAGGCTTTCAGCTGTGCTACTTGTCACGCCGGCAACAAAAGTAAAAAGCATTACACTATGGCCGAAATGTACAAAGGGAAGTCTTGTGGGGCCTGCCATAACGGCAAGCAGGCGTTTGACGCTCATGAGTGTAGCAAATGCCACCAGGTAAAAGAGATTGTCTACCGGGTTAAAGAGACCGGTCCGACACATTTTAGTCACCAGAAACATCTTACAAAGGTCAAGGATTGTTCCATCTGTCATACCAGGTTGTATAAAACTGGCAAGAACCCGCCCGTAACAATGGCTGAAATGGAAAAAGGCAGATCCTGCGGGGCCTGTCATAACGGCAAACAGGCATTCGGGGTCAATAAATGCGGCAAATGTCACGTTAGTCCTGAGCTGACATACAACACACCGCCAGTTACCAAGGCGAAATTCAGCCATGCTTTTCATATGCAGGCGTACAGCTGTAAAGATTGTCATTCTGCCTCGCTCAAGCCAGATCGGAAGAAAAACAGGCGGTCAACCATGGCTGAAATGGAAAAGGGACAGTCCTGTGGCATCTGTCATGACGGGAAAAGCGCTTTTTCGGTTAAAGGTGACTGTGCCAAGTGCCACGCCGGCTTAAAAATTCCGGCTATGCTGACCTTCAAAAACAAAAACGGCACTATTACCGGTAACTTCAGCCATGAATTTCATACCGCCGCATATCAATGTAGCGATTGCCACACCAAGTTGTACCGTTATGGCAAGGGTAAGCGTACCAGCATGAAGCAGATGGAAGCCGGCGCATCATGCGGCGCTTGCCACGATGGGAATAGCGCTTTTTCTGTCAAGGGCGACTGTCTTAAGTGCCACACAAAAAAATGATTTCTTATGGCCGGTCAGGGGGGAATGCAGCCCCTGACCGGTTTGTTTTTGTCGGTCTGCTTCAGGAGGTCCTCCATGTTCCAGAGTATTGCCGCCCGTTCAATAATCCCCGTTAGCCTCACTGTAACCGGCTTTGTAGCGATCTGTTGCTTAAGCCTTTACTCAATCATGAAGCAGGATATGATTGATGATGCTGCCAAAAGCGGCCGCAACATTGCAAACACTGTTGTTCTTTCTACTCGCTACGCCATGTTGAATAACGACCGCCAAAATCTGGGTAACATCATCGCAAATATCGGCCAGCAACAGGGTGTCGAGCACTTGCGGATCTTTGACCACAACGGCTTTATTAATTTTTCCCGCAACCAGTCAGAAATCGGCCACCAGGTCAATAAAAAGATGGAAGGGTGCAGCGGCTGTCACAGCGGCAAAAAAGCGGCTGATCAATTGGCAGCTGAAAAACAGACTCGGCGCTTTGTCAATGAACGGGGTGTTGAGGTTTTGGCCATGTCCCAACCGATCTACAACGAACCTTCATGTTCAAACACAACCTGCCACTACCATCCTCGGGAACCGAAAGTTTTGGGAATGCTGGATATAGGCATTGACCAAGGACCTTTGCAAAACTCACTTGCCTTAATGCGCTATCGTATGATAATATTTACACTTATGGTTTTGGTATTAACGGTGGGCGGAGTAGCAGCGCTGCTGAACAGATCCTTTTTCATTCCCCTGAAAAAATTGGTTGAGGTTACGAGCGTTGCAGAGCCGTATGACTGCGTTAAAAAGCTGGAGTCCGGTTATGGTGAAATAACTCTGCTGGCCCGGAATTTTCACTGCCTGATAGTTCGTCTGAACAACACTCGTGTCACACTGGAGCAGTACCGCAACGGTAGTAAGGAAGCAGATGATACCGAGACCCGCTTGCCGTTAAATTAGTATCCATGAGGTTCCTGCATTAACGGTAACCGGATAAGGTATTATCTCTATGACCAATCAGGAAACCAGTCCGGAAGTGTCGCAGGAAAATCAACGGGCAGCTTTGCTGGAGTCGATACGACGGTTGCATGCCCGTTCCTTCCGCGGAATGTGGGCCATCGTGGCATTTGCCTGTGTCAGTATACCTGTTATGCTGAGTGACCAGATCCTTCCTCCCCTGACTCCGGAAGTCAAAAAAATGCTGGGTGCGCCCCCCTCAAGTAATATGATCAGCGCTCTGCTGATAGTCTACGCCTTCTCTGCTATTTTACTTGTACTGGGAAGGATCACCAACTCTTCCCCCAAACTGATCTCTTTCAGCCATATTGGATACCTGATCTGTTTCTATGCCTTCTACTATTTTTCCGGTGTATTAGCTGAGAATTTCTGGGCAGTACTGGCTACCGGCATGACGATATTAAGCCTTGAGAGCTATCACATCTGGTCGCTCAGCATGGCAAAAATCCGCGAAGAGGAAGAAGCTCTGGCGCTGCTTGAACGGCGTATGAAATTTAACTGAGTCAGGCACGGAACCAATAGTCATAAAGCGTATAAGAAAACGGGCGAGACCTCATATCATCAGGAGTCTCGCCCGTTTTACATTTGTTATGGGGCGTTTTTATCCAGTTTTACCCTCAGAAATATGCAGATGGCAGTGCAAGCATCGCCGCAGATACAAAAGCGACATTCCGTGCATATGAAAGTAATTCCCGCAGCGGGGACAACGAGCCAAGGCCGAATAAAGGGCGGTGATAAATAAAATCACAACCCAGATGCCAAAGGTTATGGCCATGCTGCGGATGGTAGGAGAAATCTTGTTGGCCAGCAACATGAGCGGCAAGTAGCCAATGATGGTGGCGAAAAAATACTTACGGCGTCTTCTGATCAGACGCATGGACGAAGCAAAGGTTGCCGGATCAAATGTTTTTGGTTCTTCCATATATGTACATCTCGGAGTTACAATTTTTTGCCCCCTCCTTTGGTGGGCTCAACGAGCCTGAAGGAGGGGGGGAGATATGATGGAGCTCTGTTTTGATTGCAAGGCTATTTACGTGGCATTATCTCTGCAGGAACCTGCTGTTTACTCTGTTCGGCAGCTGCTTTGATCATGTTGTATAGAGTTATCACGGCTGGAATGGTCTGCACTACTACCACCAATGCCAGAAATCCGACAAAAGCCAACACCAGAATACCGCTGTTAAAAGTTAGGCTCGTATCAACTTCACCATGTGCCGCAGAGGCGATAGCAGAAGTCTGGCTGGCAGCGAAAAGAGCAGATGTGACAAGGGCGGTTTTTAACGATTTCATGTATGAATCTCCTTAATAGTTGTATAGCATTCTTGAAGTCAGTGTTTTATTTGCTGGTACGTGTTTCGCTGGCAAGCGCTGTTGCTTCTGAAGGGCTAAAGGCAGCCTTGATCATGGAGTAGAGCAAGATGCCTGCTGGTATGGCCTGCATTATGACAACGAGTGCTACGAAACCGAGAAAAAACCATACCATCGGGCCTCCACTCTCCTGCAGGGCACTGTCTGCGGCTAAGGCTGATGTTGCACTACCACCAAGCAAGGGAATTAAAAAGTTTGCGATTTTTGTTTTCATGGCCTTCTCCTTATGGACTGAGTTGATGTTCGAAGTATGAATATTTATTTGCACAGGGAGTGCCAGTTATTTATATTTTTAAAAAAAATCACAACGTGTTGAAAATACACATGATAGTATCAGAATTAGCCTGCCTGACTCAGTGGTTCACCAATGTTGCTGTATAAATTCAATATTCAGTAGATTACCTTTTAAAATTCAAAAAATCTGTAATATACCGTAATGATTCAGAATAAATGTTTTGCGCGATATAACTGACTGTATGAAGCATCCATGCACCAATTATCTCAGATTTGTGAAAAATCCAATTGCTGAGAGTTCCAGAATAAAAAGCCAGAGAATCGGGATGTTAGCTTGAATCCCTGTTGAAACTATATTTGTAATAAAAATTTAACCATTGAAATACTGTGGGAATAACTCACATTCTTGCGGCTGTGGCTGCGGTTTTAAAACAGATAAACCCATCCAAAGTCATGATAAGGACAGGTTCAAGATCGATGATCTGCATGATCAAGCGTGTTTAAAGACAACTGTATAGTTTTTTTCCTGATGCAGCTAGTTCTGAATGATGATGAGCTTCTTTTCTATTTTAAGCATATAGTAATCATAAACATTATAATGTTGCAGTGTGAGCACCACAAGCCCTGAGATAAAAATTTCATTGATGTACTGGGCAAGCCCGCCGATTACGAAAAACAGCAGAAAAAAGCCGATTCTGAAAGCTACATGTGACGCCGTACCAGATGGAGGTGTCTTGTTGTAGAGTCTGCCAATGATTACAGTCAGGGCACTGAGAGTCGAGACCCACATCAAACCCACGGCCATGAATACAGGAGGGACTACGCCAAGTTTGTGCATCAGATCCGGGGGTAAAACTTCGGCCAGGCTTTGCTCTCTGAAATGAAAAGCAATCAGGCTAACTGCCAGGTAGATACCGATCCCACAAAGTCCCATATATGAGCGTCCATAAAGGTCGGTAAGCTGTTTTTCATCTTGATGAACTGAAACGTCACGACGATAAACCATATCATCGGTGGTCTCTACGCGTATATTGTCCCTTAACATGGTTATACCTCCTTCTTACTCTGCCAATCCAGGCTGTTCATCTGTGTTATCATGATGTTCAACCTTTTCCCAGCCAGTCCACATCGGCTTGAAATAAGCTAGCGGTGTCGAACCAAGGGTTGCCAGGTAGACATGAGTCATCAGAAATGCTCCAAGCATACAGGCCAGCAGAAAGTGCACTATTACAAGGATCTGTAAACCTCCGACCATAAGCAGGATTTGACGTATCGGCCCGATATTGAGGAGGGCAATGCCGGACAGGCTGACAAAAGGCACGATGACAAACATGATGGCAAGATAGGCTGATTTCTGCATGGGATTAAATTTACTGTCAGGTGTTGCGTGAAATGGACTTGAGGCCCCTTTGAAATAGCCATAGCAATAGAATAATAACTGCCGCAACAGTGGATATGATAGTTCATTCATCTTTGGCACGTAGAGACTGGTCAACGCGCCTGATACCCATTTGTAGTAAAAAAACCAGATTGAAAACGAAAGTGCCACCACTATACCGGCGGTGTTATGCAGCAGAATTGCTGACCGATAACTTCCGCATATGGTAATAAATTCAGGAAAACGTATCTGAGCACCTGAGATGCAGAGGGTTACAATGCCCAGGGCGTTGAGCCAATGCCAGATTCTGACTGGAGTCGGCTGCAGATAAACAAGTTTGGGTTTCATGATATTTACTCCTTTCTTCTGTTTCTTCTGGTTAGAAACCGAATAAATCCGTGTCCTACCGGCATAATAATGCCACCTGCAAGGACCAACGCACCAACTTTGTTCACCAGATTGTTCCGGCTTGAGCCCATCATATAAAAATTCGGGATTGCGTTCAGCGAAGTAATGCTGGTGCCTGTTTCCACATCAAGGCCCGTAAAGGTACCATCATGTTTTGGCAGGATCAATTTGGTTACCTGGGTTGCCGTTGGGCCGCCTGCATGACAGAATGTGCAATTCCAACTCTTGTTCGATACCTGAAAAGCATGGCTTGTTTTAGTTGGCGTTAATATGGCTTTCAGATAGAGATCCCCGTTTTCCTTGTTTTTATTAAACCCCTTTAGCTCCTCAATGGAAATATAGTTGTCATGGTTTCTATCAACTAAAAATTGAACGTCTCGGGAACCCGCCTTTTTACTAAGATAACTGTAATCGGCGATAATCGGACTTGACGCATCACTTTTTACGTTGCGCCGGGCAATATATACCGAAACAATATAGTTTTTAGCTGTGGTGTGGCAGGTAACACAGGTTATTGCTCCAAGATGCAGGTCGGTCTGTGGCAGCCACTGTGCGTGGGTAGCCTTTATTTTATTCAGGCTATGGCAATTCATGCAGGTGGCGGTCATAGCAAGCGCTGATATTTCATTAGGTTTTAGTACCTTGTGTGGATTGTGGCAGGCGCTACAATTGGAAACCTCCAAAGAGTGTTTGCTGGTGGTGTATTCCGCTGAAATATCGCCATGACAGTTTGTGCAGGTGGTAGTCCTTGCTACCTTGCCATCTCTCGGGTGATTGGCGGATACGGCATCATGACAGGTTTTGCAGCCAAACTCGGCATGAGTAGTATGGTTGAATGCCCCGGTACTAATCAGGCTTTTCTTATTTATTTTGTGTGCATCGGCATGGCAATCAAGACATGCCTGGTTGCCTGATGCTGCATTGCCAAATGAGAAACCAGGGTCTGCTTGTCCAGTATGGGGATACATGCAACAGGCAGTCAGTGCACAAAATGTAACTGCAGTTTTATAGAAGTTCCGAAAGACCTTCATCACTCATTTCTCCTTTCTGCAGCAGAAATACGGCGTTCCCGCTTGCTTCGACATGCTGATCATAGTCAGTGAGCTTTGAGCTTCTTTTTTTCTCGCGATTTTTCTGTCATCATTTTTGCCTCTTCATTGACACTACGAATCAGTGGCAGTATCTGGGCCACAATAACCAGCCCACATAAGGTCAAAAATGCCCAGACTGCAAAATTTGACGGTTTTTCCCGGTCAATAGAAGTTGCAACAGCCGGTGCAACCGTTATTGCCAGAGTTAACGCAATAAAAAATATTTTTTTTAAAATTAACATGGCCGGACTCCTTCTGGAAGGTTCTGAACATCCTCGTGGCAACCCACCGGACGTTCCTGTTGTAACTCATGTTCTACGGCCTTAAATGCACAAATAGCTGCCTGTTTAATTTCATCACGGTCTTCTGTGTCCACCGGGCGCAATGCATAGTAAAAAATTCCTTCTTTCCTGATTTTTTGTACAACCGGTAATGAAGCTTCGTCCGAAACCAGAATTACAGCCAGATGCCGATTGCATTTTTTTAGCAGCCGGACCAGATCAACCAGGTTTATCCTGTTATCAAAGTCGCTTCCCAGCAGTACGACGGGCGTCTTTTTTTTGAGGATATTACTGATGACATGAACCGTTGAACTTGTTGTTTCCACATCGTATCCGGCTCCCGTAAGGCAACAGGCAATATCTCTCAGAAATGCTGTGTCCTTGTCCGCGACCAGAATGCTTTGATTTTTCATGGTCTGCCTCACAGTAGGGATAATTATTTAACTACTTTTACCGGTTCTGTTTCCGTCTCTTTACGTCCAAGCCCGCACAGCCCTTTAATCATGACGCTGAACAGTATTATTCCCGGGATAATCTGAAATGTAATGATGACTCCGAAGAAGATTAGAAAAAGTTTTGACATTACATCGCCGTCGGTATTCGTCTTGCTCATAGCCGCGAAAGCAATCACACCAGCCAATACCATCCCGATCATCATGACATTCACTACCTTTTTAGTTGTTGTTCCCAATTTGGTTGATCTGAACATGATTGACCCCTCTCTTGGATCTAGAATAAGTGACTTGTCTCTGCGATAACTATGAGCATTTAATGTGCCAATCAATTTGTAAAAAAAATATGTGTGTAATACTAGATAGTTGAGCTGGTATGCGAAGGTTGTCACAGATAGTGTTACTTTCGCTTGCGGAGCACAAAAAACCGAATCGACATGACGTACATCTGTTTTCTTTTAAACTTCAATGGGTTGGATGTGGTTATCAGTTCTTGCAGAATTTAGGGGGTCTTGTACAGCAGGACAATTCTTTTCAAACAGGAAAAAGGGAGCTATCGTTGCATAGGTATCCCTTGTTTCTTCAACAGGGCATAGAGCCGAGAGGATGAAAGCCCGGAGATGCGGCAGGCTTCCGTAACGGTATAGTCGGCAAGCTCCATGAGCTCATTGAGGTACTTCTTTTCGGCCGTATGGTAGATTGCATCGCGATATTCCTGTAATTGTGGAAGCTCATGTGGTGGTGCAACTTGACCGGTGGGAGCGGTTACTCCCCTCTGCATCGCCTGCCTGGTCACTTCAATCCTGATTTGCATAGGAAGGTGCTTGGGAAAGAGAACCTTTTCGTTACGGGCCACGGCAATGGTCCGTTCCAGAGTATTTACCAGTTCACGGACATTGCCGGGCCAGCTGTACATTTCCAGCATGCGCATGAATTCGGGGGAGAAATCCTTGTGCGCAACTTCATATTGAACGCAGATCCGGTCGGCATGGTGACGTACCAGCAGAGGAATGTCATCAGCCCGTTCACGCAGACTGGGCAACTCAATCATGAAGGTGCTGAGACGAAACAGCAGGTCAGCGCGAAAAGTTCCTTCCTGAACCATCTGCTGCAGGTTGCAGTTGGTAGCCGCTACCAGCCTGAAATTGCTGGTCTGCTCACAAACACTCCCTATGGGCCGGAAACGATGCTCTTGCAGAACTCTCAAAAACACCTTCTGCAATGACAGCGGCATCTCTCCTATTTCGTCAAGAAAAAGGGTTCCGCCATCGGCCTGACTGATCAGTCCTTCTCTGTTTTGGTCGGCGCTGGTAAATGATCCTTTTTCGTGTCCAAAGAGTATCCCTTCAATGAGACTGTCGGGCATGGCAGCGCAATCAACCACAACATATTTTCTGGTGCTGCGAGGACTGATATGATGTACGGCACGGGCAAACAGTTCCTTACCGGTGCCGGTAGCTCCGGTAATCAGCACGTTTACATCGCTTAAGGCTGCTTGGGTCACCAAGGCGAGGCAATCCTTTAATCTGCTGCTGTTGCCAATAATGCCCTCATGACGGAAATTCACTTCAGTGGCAGGAGGCAGTCCAGCCAGTTTCTGCTCGCGATACTGCAGGGCACGCTGCAGAGACAGAGTGATCTCCTTGACCGAGGCCCCCTTTTCGATGTAGTCCCATGCCCCGCATTTAATGGCCAGTTCGGCGCCTTGTGGGTCGCCATGCCCTGTTATAATGATGATCTCCGGTGCGGCTGCATAATCTGACAGATGCTGTATGCAATCAAGGCCACTACCGTCCGGCAGGTTAACATCAAGAAAAACCACATCGAACTGTTTCTTGTTGAGGGCAAACCCATCCGCCAGGGTATGGACGCTTGTCGCCTGATGACCCTGCTGTTGTGCCACCAGTGACAATGATTTGCAAAATAGCTGGTCGTCGTCAATTATTAGTACCTTGGCCATTAGACAGCTCCGGATGGTGCGGCCGCATCAAGGACACTCCGCACGGTTTGCGCCAATTCATTGCGCTCAAGCGGCTTGATGGCTACCTCAGTGATAAATTCTGCAATCTGTCCATTCGCATCAGTACCATAGCTGGAGGTGGGGTCGAAGCCGGTACAGAGGATAATCGGCAGGTCAGATCGCAAAGCAGCAATCTCTTCTGCCAGCTGAAGGCCGTTCAGGTTCGGCATTGCCTGATCAGTAATAACAAGGTCAAAGGAGTGTGGCGCCATCCGAAAGTGTTCCAATGCCTGAATCGGGTTTTTTTCAGACGTTACCTTGTAGCCTAGTTTATTCAGCATCAGTTTGATGCTGAATAACAGATCCTCATCATCATCAACAAGCAGTATCCGCTCGCCACTAGTCGTGGGTTTCTCCTCGGTTAGCTCATGTTCTTCCATGTTTTGCTCGTTCGCAAGGACCGGCAGGTACACATTAAACACCGATCCCTGTCCAACAGCACTCTTTACCGTGATGCACCCTTCAAGCTTGCTGATGATCCCGTGAATAACCGAAAGCCCCAAACCGGTCCCTTCCATCTTCCCTTTGGTTGAAAAGAAAGGATCGAAGATACGCTCAATGGTCGCCTCGTCCATACCGTGGCCGTTATCCCGCACCGACATGTGCAGGTACTTGCATCCATGAGTCATGTTAACATGACTAGCCGCCATTTCTTCATCAGGTACAATGTTGTCGAGAGATAATTCAAGCACTCCCTGCCCCAGTCCGCGCATGGCATGGATCGCATTGGTGCATAAATTCATGACGATCTGATGCATCTGGGTAGGGTCAGCAAATACCGCCCCCAGTTCTTGTTCTACATTCAACCTGATCTCAATCGAAGGGGTCAGTGTTGAGCGCAGCATCTTGAGGCACTCCTTGACAATCATATCCAGGTGTACTTCCTGACTCTCCTGGTCAGTCTGACGGCTGAAGGTCAGAATCTGCCGGACTAGATCTTTGCCCCGCAGCCCTGATCTAAGTACAACATCCAGCAGCTCTTTCAGGTTGCTGTCATCTTCAGCACCGTCCAAAGCCATTTCCGTACAGGTAATAATTGATGCCAGCGCGTTGTTAAAGTCATGCGCTATGCCTCCGGCAAGGATGCCGATTGCCTCCATCCGCTGGGCACGTCGCAGCTGCGTCTCCAGTTGGGTTTCATGGGTAACATCCCGCAATATACCAACGCGCAGGGATTCCGTTGGGTTTTCGGTAGGTACTGTCCAGGTTAGAAGGTCAAGATCAACCACCGCTCCATCATGTCGCTGATACTTGAAGGAAACGGAGTTTACTTTGGTATTTGAAGCTGCGTGCATGAACGCTTCACAGAAAGAATCGCCAGCATCATTGCAGAATGATGAGTGACATGTATTCCCGATCATCTGATCCGCTGATATGCCGACAATATTGGCAGTTGAGGGATTGGCATATCTAATAATTCCTTCGTGGTTCAGCACAAGCAGTCCGGGACTCATATGTGTGATTACTGATTCCAATAATTGCCGCTGTTGCTCAGCCGCCCTGTTTTCTTCGTTCAGACGAAGCGCCGCAATGCCGTAGGAAAGATCTGCGGCAAGGTTGGTTAACAGGGTTACCTCCTCCTCATCAAACGCGTATTTACCGCCTGAATAAATTATGACGGCGGCAAAGGTCTTTCCATGGTTACTGAGCGGCAGAAAAATCGACGAACAAACTTCATGCCGCAGGAACTGTATCTGGCACATCTCGCAGGCGGGATCTCGCTTCTGGTTCAGCATGACCACCGGCTTACCGGTTTTTATTGCGGCCCTGATCGGGCCTTTGTCAAGATCCTTATTTATACATTTTGTTTTGAATATCTCAATGAAATCCTGGTCATCTCCCCATCCTGCTACTGGGGTAATGGTCCGGCTGTCATCATCGGATGCCAGACCTACCCATGCCATACGATAACCCCCGAACTCAATAAAAATTCGGCAGATATCATTCATCAGCTGCTGCTCGTCACTTGTCCGAATCAAAGCCTTATGACATTCGTTATACGCCTTTAATGCACGTAACAGCCGATAAATAGGCTTGACTCCGGTAGAATGACTTTCGGTGCCCCTCATGTTTATTAGATAGTAAAGAAGTACCGATGAAGCCAGAATAAAGATAATGCTGTTCATCTGCAGGGTCTGTGCAATATTCTTCTCAAAAACGAGGTTGGCAAGGATAATGCCGATATTGACCAGCAGCCAGATGCCGCCAATACAGGCGTAAAACTGAAGGGTTCGGAACGGGGTAAAGAGACGTATGGCGAGCTCTTTCATGGGCATCTACCTTCAGCAATAGTGCTGAGAATACAAGATTGAAAGGGTGCTTTTATTATCGTGGTTATGGTTGATTGTCGGCTTCCTGCTCATACTTTGGCAGTCTGATGACAAAGGTAGTTCCTTTGCCCGGTGCACTTTCAGCGGCTATAGTCCCGCCATGGGCCTGAACGATGCCGTAGGAAACCGATAACCCAAGGCCGGTTCCTCCGGTACCTTTGGTCGTAAAGAACGGGTCAAACAGCTTGCCCAGCTGTTCTTCCGGTACGCCGCCGCCGGAATCAGATATTTTGATGACGACACCACCAGCTGGGTCATCACTAGGAGTGGTAACAATCAGCAGATCCCCTTGCTGCAGCTCCTGCATTGCCTGGCCGGCATTGATAAAAATGTTGATAAAGACCTGCTTGAGGTGGTTCTGATCAGCCATGATTTCTGGCAGGTTGCTGTCCAACTGCCTGGTTATGGTTACATTCTGAAAAACTGTTTGGCATTCGACTAATCGCAATGAATCGATCAGCACTTGGTTGATATCACAGGCTATCATTTCCGGTTTATAATCCCTGGCGAATTCCAACAACCCCTTAACAATTCCAGCACAACGCTGCGCCTCACCAGTGATGGTCTCAATATCAACTTTGAGCGCCGGGTCAAGACGAATGTCTTTGGCTATCAACGAACTGAAGATCAGAATACCGGAAAGCGGGTTGTTGATCTCGTGGGCGATACCGGCTACCAGCTCCCCCAGTGACGCCAGTTTTTCGGTATGTACCAGCTGCATCTGCATTCGCTGTAACTCATCACTGCGTTCTTGAACTTTTTCTTCAAGGGTTCGGCCCCACTCCTCCAAGTCAGTACGCGCTTGACGCAAGTTGTTGGTCATCAGTTGAAAGGCACACATTAATTCGCCCAGTTCGTCGTTGGAGGTGGGGGTCAGCTCGCAGTCAAGTTGTCCTTGAGCGAGGCGTTCAGTGTGGCGGAGCAGCTCATTGACCGGGCGATTGACCAGACGCAGGGTAAAAAACGTCAAAGAGGCTCCCAGCAAGATAATCAGTAGCAGCGTTAGCAGGATAATTCCGTTGCGATATGAAGCCAGGTCTGATTTCAGGACATTCAGGGAGACAATGATATCCACCATCCCGAGCACTTTGTCAGAATTGCGATGGAAGTGGCAGGCAGCAGTGGAACAGCTACTCTCGTTCGGTACTGCCTTGGTGACTCCAATTACCTGAGTGCCGTCAGGCATGGTAAAAAAGCGGCTGTGATCAAGGGGGGGCGGTTGCAGCAGCAGAACCTTGGCCGATGGATTGTGATGCACCCCTTTCTTGTCCAGTACCTGTCCGATTTCCTCGGGATCCGTGGAATGGACAATGATTCCATCACGGTTGATCATTCTGATCCGCTCAATACCAGGGTGGCTGGCCACCTCGTCGATCATCTGGTAGACCATCGTGCGATTATCAGCCAGCATTTGGTAATGCGTCATCCGAATGATGGTGGAGGCAAGGTTGTCAAGTTCCCTGGTTGTATTGTTGACCAACAGTATTTGCAGGTTATCGATATTGATCCAGGCAAACAGTGTCATGAAAAGAACCACCACCGTGCCGGTAAGGGTCGTCAGCTTCTGAATCAGCGACAGACGGCGCTGTAGTAGTGAGCGCAGTAAGCGCTTAGGATTCAACATATTCCCTGGCCGATATGCCAAGCTTTTTCATCATGGCCTGGAAGTTGGGACGGAGCATGCCGGTCTCTTCAGCCGCACGGGTAATGTTACCACGGTTTCGCTGCAACGCATTGACAACAAAGGCCTTTTCTACATCTTCTACCGCATGCTCTCGCAGGTGCCGCTTGGTTTCCTTCAGTTCTTCCACGCTCAGTGGTACCGCCGTATAGTTTAGCATGACGACCTCGTTTGAGCCGTGGCTCAACTCAAGATCCTCATGGGTAATCATACTGTCCTCTGCCAATACAACGGCCCTCTCGATGATGTTTTCCAGCTCCCGCACATTACCGGGAAAGCTATAGCTCTGCAGAAGTTGCATCGCCCCGGCGGTGACCCCTTTGATGTCCTTACCCAACTCTTCAGCTACAGTACGAACCGCATGTCCCACCAGAAGCGGTATGTCTCCGATCCGCTCCCGCAACGGTGGGAGTTCCATCGGAATTATGTTCAGGCGGAAGAAAAGATCCTCACGGAAGGTACCTTCGTCTACCATGTCGCGCAGACTGCGGTTGGTGGCAACCACCAGGCGAATGTTGATCGGGATTGGCTTGGTGCCGCCGATCGGCGTGACCTCCCGTTCCTGAAGCACCCGCAACAGCTTGGCCTGTGTAGTCTGGCTCAAGTTAGATACCTCATCCAGAAACAGGGTGCCCCCCTCCGCAACTTTGAACAGCCCGGTTTTGGTTTGTATGGCCCCGGTAAAGGAACCCTTGACATGGCCAAACAGTTCCGATTCAAGCAGGCTTTCCGCCAGCGAGGTGCAGTCGACCGCTACAAATGAGTTGTCGCGTCGCGCACTATGTTTATGGAGAGCCCTGGCCACCAGTTCCTTGCCGGTGCCGCTCTCGCCTGTTATCAGTACCGTGCTGTCAGTGGGCGCCACCTGCATGATCCGGCGATAGACCTTGATCATTTCCTGGCTCTTACCCACAAATTGATCAAATCCTTCAGTATCCAGCAGTTCTTTGCGGAGGTAGAGATCTTCCAGGGCCACCACCCGTTGTTCCAGGGCAAGCTTGACGGTACTCAGCATCTCTTCCGGGGTGAATGGCTTGGCGATATAATCCACCGCTCCCAGTTTCATCACCTCTACGGCACTGTCTACCGAAGAGTAGCCGGTAATGAAGATCACCGGCAGGTCCGGCTGGATGTCCTTGATCCCCTTTAATACCTCCATGCCGCTCATGCCGGGCATCTTAAGGTCGGTAATTACTAGATCAAACGTCTGCTGCTTAATTCGCTCCAGGGCGGCATAACCGCTGGCAAAGGTCTCTACTTGAAAAGAGTCTGACTCAAGAATTCTCCGTACCCCTTCGCGGATAACCGGCTCATCGTCAATTACCAGCAGCTTCTTTTCGACATTCATTGGAGGCCTCTATACATGCGCAATAATATTTACTTCTAATTTAAAATACCACAACTGCTCGTTACTGCAACTCCAGGATCGGCTTTATCAATGTCTGGATGATATTTGCGGTCTGCGAATCGCCATAGCGTTGTAAAAATGCTACCCCGCTATCGCCAGCTTCGGCGATCTGCGGGTCAATCGGCACCGAACCCAGAAATAGTACCCCCATATTATCAGCCATCAGTTTGCCGCCACCGGACTGAAAGACCGCTGTTAACTCACCACATTTCGGACAGACAAAGCCATTCATGTTTTCAATAACTCCCAGAACCGGCAGGTTGAGCTGACGACAGAAGGAGATCGATTTACGCACATCCACAGCCGCCACTTTCTGCGGGGTGGTAACTATCACCGCTCCGTGAGCGTCTTCCAAAGTCTGACAGACCGAAAGCGGCTCATCACCGGTGCCGGGTGGCGAATCCACAATCAGGTAATCCAGGTCCCCCCAGGCCACATCGCGGATAAACTGCGTAATCACGCCGGTTTTCATCGGACCACGCCAGATCACGGCTTCATCCTGGTCCTGAAGAAAAAAACCGAGTGAGATAATTTTCATGCCGTCCAGATCCACTGGTTGCAGTTCGCCATTTTCTTCCATGATCCGACGCCCTTCCAGGCCCAGCATGGTAGGAATACTGGGACCATGGATATCCACATCAAGCAGTCCGACTTTTTTACCGGCAAGGTGCAGAGCCATGGCGAGGTTGACCGCTATCGTGCTCTTACCCACGCCCCCCTTCCCGGACAGCACGATAATTTTGTGCTTGATACGGCAAAGCCGTGAGGCCAGACGGCGACGCTCCTCAAATTGCTGCTGGTTTTCACCTTGTTGCTTGTCTGTTGCAGAACAACTGCTGGATGAACATGAATCACAGGTCGTCGGGCTGCAGGCCTGCTCCTGCTGTAGTGTATTCATTTATTGATACTCCCTGAAAAGATGGTTTATGTTGTGCTCTTCAACATAATAAAAATGTGCTGGCAACCTGTCTGATGTTATTCCATTTAATTTGGCATTATTAATACCTCCCCTGTATATTATCTTTTTATTACAATGTCAACTAGTTACGGGTGGTAGCGAGGTTGACGATGTGCGCCGTGCCGCTTGCCTCTATCGCAACGGGCATAGCTAAGTGTCCATCGGTAATGCTGCCTGACAGCCATGCTTGAATGACTTGCTCAAGTTTGACGGGAACAAAGGGCACCACCTCGATACTGCGTCTGTCAAAGCACACAGGAGCCGCGGGTGATAGCACCACAAATCATCTGCTCTACCTGCAATGTAGCTAACCGCAGTGCCCGCTCCTGTGCATCATCGCTAGAAAAATGCCTCTCGGTCTGGCCAATGATTCCTCTTTCGGTGGATTCCACAATCCAGAGGTTCCTGGCAACATCGAATACCGGAGCGATACGATCATTCCAAAAAGAAAAGGCGGTTCTCGTCACGACTTGACTCACGGCTGAGATTGTCATGCATCTGTTTATACGTATTAGCAGAGAGCATGCCAAAACATTTCTGATAAGTATATATATAATATGATTATTGTATTTATGTTTCTGGGTGGCAGTGTAAGAGAGCCATGGTAGCAATATTGCTACTGTACGCCACGGATACAGTAGCGTAATCGGAACTCTAACGTTTTGTTTTTGAGCGACCATCTTTTTCAGGAGGGGTAATGCCAAGTTGTTTGATCTTGCGGAAAAGGGTGCTTTTGTGCATACCCAGCTCCCGGGCAGCTGCCAGGCGACTGAATCCATTTCGCTCAAGGGCGGTTCTGATCGCCTGAGATTCCATCTGGGAACGGGCATCCTGCAGTGCGACCGGCACAGTGGCTCGGCAACCGAGGAAACTAATCTCATCGGGTAGATGGGTCATCTCGATCATGCCATCAGGGCATAGTACAAAAGCCCGCTCAATAATGTTTTCAAGTTCGCGTACATTACCGGGCCATTCATGGGCCATCAGCAGCGACAACGATTCTGTAGATATACCTCGTACTGTGGCATGATGAAGACGGTTGTATTTGGTTATGAATTGCTCTACCAGGAGCGGGATATCTTCCTTCCTGCGTCTGAGTGGCGGCAGCTCGATCCGCACTACGTTGACCCGGTAATAGAGATCTTCGCGGAATGTGCCGTTTTTAGTCAATTCAGTTAGCTCACGGTTAGTAGCCACAACAATCCGTACATCGGTCGGAATCGTTTCGGTGCCTCCTAATGGCTCAAAACTGTGTTCCTGCAGCACCCGCAGGAGCCGGACCTGCAGGGCAGGACTGACGTCGCCGATTTCATCCAGAAACAGTGTGCCCCCCTTTGCAAGGGCAAAGCGGCCCGGTTTGTCCTTGGTGGCCCCGGTAAAAGCTCCGGCCTTGTAGCCGAACAGCTCCGATTCCAGTAACGTATCCGGCAGAGCGCCGCAGTTCAGTGCAACAAACGGTCCCTTGCTTCTGCGGCTCAAGGCATGAATCGTACGAGCCATCAACTCCTTACCGGTGCCGGTTTCCCCTAAAATCAGCACCGTACTCGGGCTGACTGCAATGGCTGGTACCACTTCGAAAAGTCGTTGCATAAGAGGGCTGCGGCTGACAATCTCACCGACATGGGAGCGACCTTCAAGCTCATGACGCAGGGTTTCTATTTCGCTCAAATCCCGGAAGGTTTCAGCGCCACCCACCACCTGGTTGTTGATGTTCTTTAGTACTGCCGTGGAAAGGCTGATCGGGATTCTGTCTCTCTCTACATTAATGATATAGCCGGACCGACCGATGATCGGCTTGCCGTCTTTCAGGGTTTTCCGCAAAGCGCAGTCGGTCTCGCACATATTGGAACGGAACACCTCTGAACAAAATCGCCCGATGGCATCCGCGCGTGAGATGCCGGTAATCTCCTCTGCCGCCCGATTAAAGGAGGTAATCCGCCAATCAAGGTCAACGGTAAATACGCCTTCGGAAATACTTTCGAGGATCGCATCGGTTGTTGTAGCGGAAACTTCTGGTGCATGTTTTGTCTGTCGGGTCATAGAGTCGAGATGCTCCCGGATTCAATTTTTGAAATAACGGTTCATCATACCCCAGAGTACTCGGTATCCGCAATAGAATGACCCGATACAAAACCTGTTCGTAGAGCAGTAAACCGCCCGAGTTGTTTTTCTCCCCGTTCTTCACTGTCATGGCATCACCTTGTACGCGACTCCGGCAGGTACAGTTGCAGTCTTTTTAAGTGGATACAGATTGTACATCATGCAACTGTAATGGTTACAAAGCTGATTTTTTGTATCTGTTATTTTGCATAGCAGCAGAGTAGGGTGTCGGCATCATGAAATGAAGGGGATTTGCTATGGAATGTTGTCTCTCACAGGGTGAGCTGATACGGCTTGATGGCGAGAAGAATGGAGTTGTCCTGCACTGTACAAGCGGCACGATCTGGCTTACATGCGGTGATGGTCAGGATTATCTGCTGTCGGTTGGAAAGAGTTTTGCACTTGCCGCTCGTCAGGCCGCTGTGGCTGAAGCGTTGCAAACGGCCGAATGTACTGTCGTAAAGCCGTCGTCAGACCGCACTACCCAACCGAGACCGGCCATCAGGCTCGCTGCTTGTTAGGTAAGGCCAACATGACAGAAACATTCAGAGGGACGCTCTATGCGCTCCTGGCGGTGGCTATGTTTGCCACGCTTGGTACCGGATTCAAAATAGCAGTAGCCCGTATGAGCAGCTATTCGGTTGTCGTCTGGATCGCCATCTGGGCCACACTGACATTGTTCGTTTTTCTGGCGCGTGCGCGGCGTGTCGGCACAGTTGTTACCGAATTCCGTCAGCGCCCTTTTTTCTTTCCTCTGGCAGGGGTGATAGGACTTGGCGTCCAGCAGTTTCTCTGCCTGAAAACATACGAATATATTCCGGCCAGCCAGGCGGTCATTCTGCACTACAGCTATCCGCTGATGATGCTGCTGTTGTCGTGGATTTTATTTCGCGAAAAATCAGACTGGAGGGCTCTTTGCTGCGTGGTCCTCGGGTTTGCAGGTGTGTACGTGCTGGTGTCCTCGGGCGGCGATCTGGGCGACCTGCGGCTGTCTATCGGAGTGACGGTAGCGCTTGGCACCGCATTTTCTTTTGCGCTGTTCTGCGTCCTGATCAAGCATGCCCGTTTCAGCGTCACGGCCGGTATGTTTCTATTAAACCTGTTTGGCCTGCTGTTTCTGTTCTGTCTGCTGCCGCTCTACCCGATGCAGTGGTCGATTTCCGGCACGGATATGCTGCTGGTCGCCTATCTGGGAATATTTCCGACGGCGGTAGCCTTTATCCTCTGGAACAGGGCGTTGAGGATGATTCCGACCGGTCGCTCATCCAATTGCGCACTACTGGTGCCGATTCTTTCCCTCGTCTGCATTGCGGTCGTGCTGAAAGAGCGGATTGAATTCATGCAGGCTGTCGGTATGGCCATCGTGATGCTGTCTGTTTTCCTTAATATCCGGTTGACCGGACGGTCAAAAATAGCTGAAATCCTGAGCAACGGGTAGGGTTTTAATCTCTCCGTTGCCCTGAATCTATTCAGATTTTGCCTTACAGGCGTATCGGTCTTTATTCCATCCATTCATTATCCTCTTCAATTGGTGCAAATCCCCGCCTCATGGTATTTTCTGTTACGACACGCGGATCCATGAAGTGCAGCAGATAGTCCGGGCCACCCGCTTTGGTGCCGACTCCGGACATACGTGAGCCGCCGAATGGCTGCCGTCCCACCAGGGCGCCGGTGCTGTTGCGGTTGACGTACAGATTGCCGACCCTGAATTCCCGCTGTGCCTGGGCGATGTGCCTTGGGCTGCGGCTGAAAATACCGCCGGTCAGTGCAAAACGGGTTGAGTTCCCCCACTCGACGGCCTGGTCAAAATCTCTGGCCCGCATGACGGCAAGAACCGGTCCGAAAATTTCTTCCTGGGCGATGCGGTGGGCAGGAGTGATTCCGCCGATAATGGTCAGTGGAACCCAGTATCCCTCTTCTGAGGGGGTCGGACTGGAATAGAGAAGCGTCCCTTCCTGCTTGCCAATCTGTATATAATCCAGAATATTCTTTTGGGCCGCAGCATCCGATACGGCACCCACGCTGTATTTCGGATCCTCGGATTTTCCGACCTGATATACCTGAACAGCCTTAACCAGGCGATCGACAAATCTGTCGTAGACCGCATCCATTACGATTACCCGGGAACAGGCCGAACATTTCTGTCCCTGAAAACCGAAGGCGGAATAAAGCACATGCGGCACAGCCTCATCCAGGTCGGCATCGTCGTCTATTATAATGGCATTTTTGCCGCCCATCTCACAGACAATCTTTTTTACATTTGACTGGCCGGGATAAACTTTTGCTGCCCGGTCGATAATACGCAGACCAACCTCAACCGATCCGGTGAATGCGATGAGTGATATGTCGGGATGGTCGACGATGAAGTCGCCGATAACGGATCCTTTGCCCGGGATGTAGTTGAATACGCCGTCCGGCAGTCCGGCAGCCCGAAAAATCTCCACCAGGTTCCAGCCGATGATGCCGGTGTTGTTGGAGGGTTTGAAAACTACCGGATTACCGGCTACTATCGCTGCCGAAGCCATTCCGAGGCTTATGGCAAGCGGGAAGTTCCAGGGGGATATTACTGCTGCAACGCCCTTGGGCTCATAAAAGTAATGGTTGATTTCACCCGGTGCGTTGCCGATCCGTTGCGGCTCTCCGTAGCGGATCATTTCCCGGGCATAATATTCGAGAAAATCAATCGCCTCGGTGACGTCGGCGTAGGCCTGATCCCATTGCTTACCTATTTCCAGTACCTGCCATGCTGCTAATTCAAAGAGCCGCTTACGGACAGCTTCAGCCCCCTTCAGCAGATACTGTGCCCGGTCGTGTGGTGATGTGTCGCGCCAGGCCGGGAAAGCCTTTTTGGCCGATGTGATCGCCGCCGCGACATCTTCAATGCCGGCCTGTGAAATCCTGCCCAACAGTTCTGACGGTTTGTTCGGGTTGATCGTATCATACAGCTCATGTGTGACGACCTCTTTGCCGTCGATGTAGAGCGGGTAAGTTTTACCTGCCATTGCCCGCACTACCGCTATGGCCTGCGGGAAGGCGTCGCGGTGATCAGACCGGGTGAAATCCACCATCGGTTCATTGGAAAATCGTGGCAGACCGGCGGGGCCTCCCGCAACTTTGCGCGGATTATTTTTTCGTCTGTCA
>JAQUCU010000023.1 GCA_028686055.1 Desulfuromonadaceae bacterium | reverse complement strand
TTTGGTATAGCGATGCGTCACTTTAAAGACGATCCCCTCTTCCAGCGCCGCCCCGTTTTTTTTAAGGGCAAGCCCCAGCTCCCAGTAAAAAAATTCGTCAAAAGCCAGCGCCTGGTGTGCCGGAGTTGTTCCGGCATTCAGATCGGCAAGGTCAGCTTCAGGCAGCGGAGAATGCACCTGCCCCAGTGCCTCACGAAGAGGGGGGAATCCTGACGGGCATAGGTCCTTAGGTATAAAACTTTCAATATTCGGCAGAAAGCAATCAACAACTTCGCACATGATCCGCCGCATCGTTTTCTGATGTATCCCCTCTGACAACGGGTAGACAGGCACAATCCGTCCGAAGTTGGCCGGGTCGGAGGCCAGGACAGCCTGAACGTCACTCCCTTCCGGCAGCCACTCCACATCAGGATGATGCACTTCACGCTGGAATCCGAACTGGTGTACCTCTCCGCTGAAAACACCGGCACGACCGATTTTCCAGGTCCGTTTCATCCAGACTGCATTGGCATGAAACCACTTGCAGACAATTGTGCCGCTTTCATCACGCAGCAGCACTTCAAATACCCGCCGTCCCCCCTTGGTCGTAGTTGCATCGGCAGACAGAACCGTACCGGAAAAAACTGCACTGCATCCGGGACAGAGTGAAGAAATGGAGGTCAACCGGCGCCGATCTTCATAGCGCAACGGCAACAGATAAAGTGCATCCTCAACAGTGCGGATCTCCCGTTTTTCCAGAATAGCAGCCAGCTTCGGCCCTATTCCTTTAATATACCGGATACCGGTCTCCATGTTTTTGCGGGAGATCGTTTCTTTCAGGCTTATGTTCGCAACTGGAGCCGTTTTTCCGGACGATGTGACGGCAGGTTGAACGGGATGGAATACAAGTTCACCGTTCACCGCTTCTACTGCAAGCATGTCCCCTGGAACAAGGCCGAGTTTTTTCAAGATTTCTGGTGGGATGACTATGGAGTTGTTTTCGGCAAGCCTGACTGTGGACATGCATATTCCTGCATTTAGTAGTTGTAAGTGAATAGTGGGGTTCCGTCGATGAACATAATATTCTTTGTCATGCGTTGTCCACATAATTTCACCCTGATTTATTGACAATAGCCCACAAAGTAAGCATATCTGTAAAACAACAAAAACAGCTAAAAAGGAATAGTCATGAACCCGTACTACACATTTGAACAGCTGATGGGCATCATGCGCAAGCTGCGCGCCCCGGGCGGTTGTCCATGGGATGCAGAGCAGACCCACGAAAGCCTTACCCGCTATCTGCTGGAAGAAACCTACGAAGTTATGGAGGCTATTGATGAAAAATCTCCGCAGCATCTTAAAGAAGAACTCGGTGATTTGCTCCTTCAACCTGTTTTTCACGCTGCCATAGCCGAGGAAGCGGGTGACTTCACGATTGACGATATCATCACCACACTCTGTGACAAACTGATTCGTCGCCATCCCCATGTGTTCGGAGATCTTGAGATCAAGGACAGCGATGCACAGGTTGAAAACTGGGAGAAGATCAAAAAGCTGGAAAAAGGGGACGAACGACCATCAGCTCTATCCGGTGTGCCGGATCATCTCCCGGCACTCCTTAAGGCCCATAAAATAAGTGAAAAAGCCTCTCGGGTCGGCTTTGACTGGGAACATTCCGATCAGGTGTTTGCAAAAGTCATGGAGGAACTGCACGAATTTGAAGAAGCATGGGAGGGGGGTGACCCGACACGAATGGAAGACGAACTGGGTGACGTGCTGTTTGCCATTGCCAATCTTGGACGTTTTTTGGATCTCAATCCGGAAGAGGCGCTTCGTAAAACCATAAACCGCTTTCAAAAGCGCTTCAGTTACGTTGAAGCGGAGTTACTCAGTCAGGGAGTGCCGATGCAAAACGCCAGTCTCGAAGAGTTGGACACGTTGTGGGAAAAGGCAAAACGTGTTGAACGAAGTAGCATATCTTAATTAATTCACGCGAGCCAACTGTTTTTACAGAGTTGTTATTTTTATCAACAAAATTTGTGGATAACTTGGGGATAACAATGTTGACGATATGCAAAAGTGATATTTCTGCAAGCGCTTTATCCGAAATGCCGCTTTTTTATACAATTTTGTTTATGTTTATTATCAGGTAGTTACACTATGTATACAATAAAATCAGGGGGTTATGCTGCCACTTTTTTTCAGCCATGTTAGATTCTTTTTATTGTTTTAAAGTTCTGTGCATAATCATCTGTTTTTCAGATACCAACAAACCTCTGAATTCAATACCTTCCATCTTCAGCAGCGCCATTTTTGTATTTTCACCCCCGGGAGCTGAAAACCCGGTCAGACGGCCATCGGATGCGACAACGCGATGGCAGGGAATAATTATCGGAACCGGATTGGAAGCCAACGCGCCGCCTACAGCACGGGCAGCACGCGGAGAACCGCACTCACATGCAATCCGGCCATACGTGCATATTTCACCATAGGTAAGGCGTCTGGTTATATCCAGAATGTTACGCCGGAACGGCGTCATGCAATCGAGTACCACCGGAATGCCGCTAAACTCAATACGTTCACCATCAAAGTATCTCTGCAGCATTTGAGCTGCCTGAATGGTCATTTCAGACGGCTCATATTTTGGCAGAAACTCCTGATGGGCCGTTTCTGGCAGACTCAAATCCGGAATTTCAACTTTCAATATCCCACGATCATTCGCATAGACGGTTCCATACCCGTAACCGGTCATGAAATTCGAGCTGTACATCACCATCACCCTTTCTTAAGCCTGCTGCGCAGCATCGATAGCACATCAAGTGCCTCTTCCGAGCGCAACAACTTTACCGCCAGCATATATATAACTGTTCCGCAGGCAATGGAAGCGCCAAGAACAGACCCTTTCAACACCTTATGTCCGGCCAGGGACCAGTCGATCAATGAACAGCCATACCAGACCGCCACCGCCATCGGAATCGATGCTGCGCACGATTTCAATCCGGTCCGCAGAATACCGGAACCGCCGAAAGAACCTATTTTGCGCCTGAGGAACCAAAGCAGCATCAGCATGTTGCAGAATGCTGACAGTGTAGTTGCAAGAGCCAGACCGCTATGCTTCAGAGGCCCCATTAACGCGAGACTCAGGCATAAGTTTATGATGAAGGTAATAAATGCCGTGGCCACAGGGGTTCTTGTATCCTTGAGAGCATAAAAAACCGGCGCCAGCACTCGCGTCAATGCTACAAAGGAAAGACCGACTGAATAATAGAACAGTGCAGAGGCTGAGTTGACGGCTGTTTGATAATTGAAAGCCCCCCCCATGAATATGAGGCTGAAAATCGGCGTTGAACAGACCATCAGCCCCGTCATGGCAGGAATGGTAATAAAGAGCGTCAAGCGCACTCCGAAAGAGATTGAGTTTTTCATGCCGTCAATATCCCCCACTGCCGCCTGTCTACTCATCGATGGCAGAACCGCCTGCGCAACCGACACCGTAAAAACACCCTGAGGAAATTCGAACAATCGCTGAGCGTAGTAGAGATATGAAACACTCCCCTGAGGCAGCAGGGATGCCAGAATGGCGCTGACTGTTATATTCAGATAATAGACGCCTACCCCGAAAATCGATGGCAGCATCAGCAGGGCAATGGAGCGGACTTCGGGAGAGCTGAAATTAAAATTGGGCTTGAGCGGAAACCCTTTATTCCAGAGAACCGGCAGTTGCAGGATCAGCTGAACACAACCACCGATCAGGACTCCGATCGCCAGAGCGGTGATGGGGACCTCAAAGAAGCCGCGCAGAGAGATGGCTGCTACAATCATGGCAATATTCAGAAATACGGTCGATATGGCAGGTGTCAGGAAGTGCCGCAGCGTATTAAGAATGCCCATACAGAGGGCTACCAGACTGATAAAGAATATGTAGGGGAACATCAGACGATTGAGCAGGACTGTTAGTTCGAATTTTCCCGGTTCGGACTTGAAACCGGGGAACATCAGACCGACGATAACGGGAGAGAAGATAATCCCGGCCAGAGTAATAAAGGCCATTACAATCGTAAGAAGAGTAAAGCAGGTATTAGCAAGCTCACGGGCCTTGTCGTCTCCCCGGCGCGTGAGAGTCGATGAAAAGGTCGGTACAAAAGCCGAGGTTAGAGCCCCCTCGGCAAAAAAACGCCGCAGCATGTTAGGAATCTGAAAAGCGGCAAAAAACGCATCGGTTGCCAGACCGGCACCAAAGAGGCGCGATACAACCATATCCCGAACCATGCCCATGATACGGGACAACATCGTGGCGCTGCCAAGAATTCCGGCAGCCCGGGCTATATTCTTTTTTTCCGACATAATGAAAGTTGGTTACCCTATATGAGCAACGAGGAATTCACGAACTTTGGCTATATCAGGGTCCATGATCTCGCATCTGGTAGGTTTCCCATATAATTCCTGGACCGGTTCCGGTACCGGCACCTGAAAACCGAGCGACTGTTCGACCGTCTCACTGAATTTTGCCGGGTGCGCCGTGGCAAGACAGACCCGTGCAGATTCAGGCGGCAACTGGTCCAGAGCTGCCTTGACACCAACTGCCGTATGCGGATCAAGCAGGTAACCGGTCTGTGCATAAAAATCACGGATTTCCTGAAGCGTATCAGTCTGATTAACCGAGACGGAACAGAAGTCCTTTCGAACCAGAGCCATTTCTTCTGCCGAACATGAAATACGACCATGTCCTTTCAATTCGACGAACGCTTCTTTCACACGGTCGGGGTTTTCAGCAAACAGATGGAACAGGTAGCGCTCGAAGTTGGAAGCGATCTGGATATCCATTGAAGGTGACACGGTAGAAACAACCGCGCCGAGAGAATAATCAGACGCATTTATAAAGCGGGTCAGAATATTATTTTCGTTGGTCGCCAGCAGAAGCTTATCGATAGGCAAGCCCATTCTCTTTGCAACATAACCGGCAAAGATATCGCCGAAGTTTCCGGTAGGCACAGAAAAATTAACCGGTACATCTATTTCATCGGTAACCCGCAACCATGCGTAAAAGTAATAAACCACCTGGGCCAGTACCCGTGCCCAGTTGATCGAATTGACCGAGCCCAGAGAATATTTCTCTTTGAATTCCAGATCACCGAAAAGCTCCTTCACAATATCCTGGCAGTCATCGAAAGTGCCGCGCAGCGCAATATTATGAACGTTGGCATCGGTGACAGAGGTCATCTGCATCGCCTGAACTGCGGAGGTTTTGCCATGCGGGTGCAGAATGAAAATGGAAATGCCCTTTTTCCCGCGAACGCCGTGTATGGCAGCGCTTCCGGTATCACCGGATGTAGCGCCGATGATGTTCAATACCTGATTGCGTTCCGCCAGTATGTATTCGAACAGATTACCCAGAAACTGCAGCGCGACATCCTTGAAGGCGAGCGTTACACCATGGAACAGTTCAAGAATATAAACGCCGTTGTGCTTGACCAGCGGCGTGACATCAGGATGTTTAAAGGTTGCGTAAGAACGGTTGATCAGGCTCTTCAGGTCGGCTGCAGGAATATCGTCTACGTAACGCGATATGACTTCAAAAGCCAGTTCAGGGTAAGTGAGCCCCCGCCACGACTCAAGCTGCTCTCCGGTGATTGCCGGATATGATTGCGGCAGAAGCAGGCCTCCATCGGAGGCAAGCCCCATCATGACGGCATCTTTAAAGGTGATTGGGTTGATACCGCCACGGGTACTGATATAACGCATGATTAAAACCTTTCACTTGTAAAATGTTTCCGGACTATAACAGATAGCAACTAAATATGAAAGTGGTGTCATCCGCCTGAAACAGCCGGCAGCACACTTTCCCGAAGCTCTCCGGGGGCAAGCAGAAAAAACATCCGGAACATGCAGTACTTATAAAATTCACTAAACAGCAGTTGAAAGCTGCCCCCGTGGTTCCACCATGACTCTTTCAGATTTGCCGAATCGACAGGATACGGAATAATTGTTATATCCATGGGTAATGAATTACGAAACAATATGGAAGCACGCTTGAGATGATAGCGCGAGGTGATCAGAAGCACTGAGTGAACGCCGCTGCGTACGATCAGGTCACGCCCTAAAATAGAATTTTCAAGGGTATTCCGGGAGGACTTCTCGAGAATAACGTTAGCGGCAGAAGGATCACCAGGCTTTGGACGATACAGGTCCTTTTTTCTGACAGACGGGTCAACCCCGACAAAAAAGAGAAATTTAGCACGGGACTCTCGAAAAAGACGGACACCCTCTTCTACACGGCCCTTTCCACCCGCCAACACGACTATTGCATCCGCCTTCTGCGTATTCTGACGATACGAGAAGGTTTTATAGGTAAAGTCAATAAACAGGGCCGTTACAACAACGGCTCCGATGATAAATAATGTGAGTAATGCTTTGATACTATTCATGCGCTATCCTATATTTCTCTTGCAACAACCGCATCAGTCTGCTATAAGATTTTTTTCAGTAATCAACGGAGGACAACAATATGTCAAGAAAATGTGAAATTTGCGGCAAGGGCCCCAGCTTCGGAAACAATGTCAGCCATGCAAACAATAAAACCCGTACTGTATGGTATCCGAATCTTCAGAAAATCAAAGCGGTAAAAAGCAACGGCAGCATTGCAACCGTGAAAGTTTGTACCCGTTGCATCCGTTCAGGATTCGTTACCAAATCTCTCTAGGCACTTTCCGGAGCAGCTTCAATCATGCAGCCGCACCCTCCGGGTTGCGGCTTTTTTTCGTCCTCACACTCTTACAGAGTGGCGATTACCTCTATCTCAATCTTTGCACCGCGTGGCAGCGATTTAACTGCGACGGTAGAGCGGGCTGGCTTGTGGTTCTGAAAGCGCTTGCCGTACACTTGATTGACTGCAGCAAAATCATCCATATCTACCAGATAAATTGTGGTTTTTATCACATCATCAAAACCGGCATCTGCAGCGGACAGCATTGCGGCGATATTATTCAACACCTGATCAGTCTGCCTAATTATATCGCCAGTCACCAACTCGCCGGTGCAGGGGTCGAGCGGGATCTGGCCTGAACAAAACAGCATATTCCCGCATTTTACCGCCTGTGAATATGGTCCGATTGCTGCCGGTGCTTTTTCCGTAGACAGAGTTTCCAGCTTCATTGTTTTATCCTCTCCACTTTGATGACTCCTTTTATCTTCATTAGCGAATTCATAACCTTCTGCAGGTGAGCCAGATTGGTTACATTAACCTCGAAGATATTCTCACCACGCTGGTCAATTGTGCTCTGAATCTGGGCACTGGCGATATTTGCCTCGCAATTCGTAATTGCCAGAGTGATCGTAGCAAGAATTCCTTTTACGTCATGACACAGAACCCTGATTTTAACCGGCAACACAGCCGTTTTGACCCTGTTCCAGGCCACTTCAACACGACGTGCAGGATCATTTTCCTGAACAAACTGGCAATCAGCGGTATGCACTGTTACACCTTTACCACGTGTAATAAAGCCGACTATTTCGTCTCCCGGCACCGGATTACAACATTTGCCAAAGCGTACCAGTACGTCATCCAGACCACCTATTTCAACCGCACTGCTTGATTTTCCCTTCAGCTTGTTGATGACAGACTCAAGCCTTGATTCCTTATGCTCGGCCCGCTCTTTCAGTTTTTCTTCGGGAAGAAGTTTAGCTACGATCTGGCTGCTGGATATTTTCCCGTAGCCGACTGCCGCCATCAGATCCTCGTCTGCAGCATAACCGAATTCGGCAGCGATTTTCTTGAATTCGCCGCTTTTTTGTATTTTTTGCAGATTGAGCGAGTATCTGCGGAAGTCTTTTTCACAGATTTCACGTCCTAGTACAATACTGCGTTTGCGCTCTTCTATTTTAATCCATGACCTGATTTTGTTGCGTGCCCGGGAACTTTTTACAATCTTGAGCCAATCTTTGCTGGGGGTATGATGTGGTGAGGTTATAACCTCGACAATGTCTCCATTTTTCAGTTCGTACTTGAGCGGAACCAGTTTGCCGTTGACCTTTGCTCCAACACAGCGATGCCCGATGTCGGTATGAACACTGTAGGCAAAATCTATCGGCGTAGAACCTTTCGGATACCCCTTGACGTCCCCCTTGGGTGTAAAGACATAGACCTCTTCCGTAAACAGTTCCACCTTGACTGAGTCCATAAACTCTTTGGAATCCTGCAGGTCCTGCTGCCATTCCAGGAGCTGCCGGAGCCAGGCAAAGCGCTTGACATCCTTCTCGTCATACCCCTTACCCTCCTTGTACTTCCAATGCGCCGCAATGCCGGCATCGGCAACAGTATGCATCTCGTGGGTCCGGATCTGAACTTCCAGCCGGTCGCCGTGCGGCCCTATGACTGTTGTATGCAGGGACTGGTACATATTCCCTTTAGGCATCGCAATATAGTCTTTGAAACGTCCCGGGATCGGCTTCCACGCCGAATGAATCACCCCCAGCACCTCATAGCATTCACGAATGCTATCAACAAGGATTCTGACCGCAATCAAATCGTAGATCTCTTCGAACTCAACATTACGCTTTTCCATCTTTCGATAGATCGAATAGAGATGCTTGCTTCGGCCAGATATTTCGCCTTGAATACCATAAAAAGACAGTTTTTCAGCTATGATAGACTTGGCTTCTTCAACAAAAGCTTCACGCTCCTGTTTTTTTTGGGATATTTTTTTTACCAGGTCAAAGTATATTTCCGGATGTAGATAACGGAATGAGAGATCCTCCAGCTCAACCTTCACCCATGAAATGCCGAGCCTATTCGCAATAGGGGCGTAAATATCCATCGTTTCGCGCGCTATTCGCCGTTGCTTCACTTCATCCTGGAATTCCAGGGTTCGCATATTATGAAGGCGGTCTGCCAGCTTGACCAGAATGACGCGAATATCGATGGCCATTGCCAGCAGCATTTTGCGAAAATTTTCAGCCTGGCTCTCTTCCTTGGTTTTGAAGTTGATCTTGCTGATCTTGGTGACGCCATCAACCAGTGCAGCCACTTCGCTGCCGAACATCCTGGTAATATCTTCGGATGTCGCCAAAGTGTCTTCGATCGTGTCATGCAGAAAACCGGTCACTATACTGGGAACATCCAGCTTCAGATCTGCCAGAAGACCAGCCACCTCCATAGGATGAATGATATACGGCTCTCCTGACAGCCTGGTTTGACCTTGATGCACCTTGGCGCAGTATACGTACGCCTTGCGGATCAGATTATGATCGGCAGTCGGATTGTACACTGAAACCTTATCAAGAATGTCATTGAGCCGGATCATACGCTATTCGTCGCCTGTAATGAAAAAGTGGGAATGTTCGAGGATTAGATAAAAAAATGGTGAAACCGGAATAATTCCAGTTTCACCATGAATGGCAAGTTATATGCGTTGTTTTTTTGAAACTTCGTAACTGATTTTACCGGCTGCAATTTCACGAAGAGCAGTAACAACCTGCCGGTTTTTTGAATCGACCAGCGGTTGTGCCCCTTTATAAAGCTGCTTTACACGCTTTGCAGCCAGTATGACGAGCTGAAATCTGTTCTCAACTTTTTCCAGACAATCTTCAACGGTAACTCGAGCCATAAAATTACTCCCTCCTACAACTTTAGATAAGCTAAAGTTGTACGCTAATTCGGTTCAGATATCAAACAGTTTTCCAACTTTTGCCATCATTCTGAAGGTTTTGAGGCGCTGAGCGATTACGATTGCCGACAACTCCTGACAAGCAACAGTAAAATCATCATTAAAGATTATGTAGTCATACCAGCGAGCCTCCCTGATCTCGTCGGCAGCCCGTGCAATGCGACGTTCGATGACCTCCTGGGCATCAGAAGAGCGATGTTCGAGGCGGCGACGAAGTTCTTCCATACTGGGTGGCATGATAAACACGTAGACCCCACCCTCAAACTGCTCCTTCAGCCTTTGAGCGCCCTGACAGTCGATGTCAAGAACCAGGTCAATACCGTTTTTCCGGGCTTCCTCAAGTGTACTCAGCGCGGTGCCGTACTTGTTACCATGAACTTCAGCCCACTCGGCAAAGGCATCCTCCTCCACCATGTGCTCAAAAATTTCTTTGGTGATGAAATGGTACGCCTCTCCGTCAACCTCGCCTGCCCTCGGTTCTCGAGTAGTGTAACTTATGGACTCCTTCATATCGGGAAATGTTTTAAATAATTCCCGGCAGAGGGAAGTTTTGCCGGCGCCGGATGGAGCCGAAAGAATTAGAATCAAACCTTCACGTTTCATCAGATATGCCTCTCAAAAGGTTTTTCAACCGGATAAACTGCCGGTATGTGCAATATGCCGCACATATTACTCCACATTCTGGACCTGTTCCCGCATTTTTTCCATCTCTGCCTTAATCTGGATGACCAGATTCGTAATTCCGGAATCATTCGATTTAGAACCGATCGTATTGACCTCCCGGTTCATCTCCTGCATCAGGAAATCAAGCTTGCGACCTACCGGTTCGGAACTGCGGAGCGCCTCATCAAACTGGCTGAAATGGCTCGAAAGTCGAACCAGTTCTTCCGTTATATCAGAGCGATCAGCCAACAGAGCGACTTCCTGTGCTAATCGACTTTCATCCATCTCGGTACCTTCAAGCAGCTGTTCCAGCCTTGCTTTCAATTTCTGGCGGTATTCCATCACCACCAACGGTGTCCGCTCCCCTATCAGTGCAGACCACTCGGCAACCAGCTTCCTCCTGTTCTGCAGATCTTCAGCAAGAGCCTCACCCTCCTTGCCCCGCATACCGTCCAGCGCCTCAACAGCGGCCTGCACAGCAGCCAGGAGGCGCGGCTGTAATTCTGATTCATCCACAGCGAATGAGACCTCTTTCATCACTCCCTTTTGTGACATTATGTATGAAACCGGCGCATCCTGCGGCACATTGAGCTCTTTTACCAAACGGGTATAGGCCTCATAATAGCCCCGCGCCACTGCAATATCCAGTTGCGGCGCGGCATTTACCGCAGAAGTCTCATCCCACTGAACAGAAATGTCAATCTTGCCCCTTTTCAGAACTGAAGCTGCAAGCCGTTTTACCTCGTTTTCAATCGCATAAAACGATCGCGGCATTCGCACGGAAATTTCACCGTAGCGATGGTTGACTGAACGAATTTCGACCAGAAATTTGCCGTTCGGAGCTGATGCCTCACCTTTTCCAAACCCTGTCATGCTTTTTAGCACTGGACATACCTCCTAACCTTAATAAACAGTATAAGCACAGCTACGAAATTATTTTCTGCAAGCGCATAAAAAGAATAAGACGTTCACATAACGTAATTCCTTCTTGTTTGTCCAGCCAATTCCGGTATAGTTCAGCGTATGCCGACACTTAGACTCATTACCAGCCGCTCCCAAAGGCACCTGCTTGAAGCACTTGCTGAAAATATCTGTTCCTCTCCGCTGTCGCCGCTTGAAAAGGAGAATATTGTTATCCTCAGCCTTGGTATGTCCCGCTGGATATCCATGGAGCTTGCCACACGCCTCGGGGTATCTGCCGGGCTTGATTTCTGCTTTCCCAATGATCTTCTCGACCGTAGCTTCAGGTCGGTACTTCCCGAGTCACAGTCATCGTTACCGTTTACCCACTCCTCGCTAACTTGGCGCATTGCGGCACAACTGCCGTTAATGTCACAACTGAACGGCTTCGAACAAATTGCCGCCTATCTGGGGGATGGGCGTGATGATCGCCGCCTGTTGCAGATCTCCCGAACAGTGGCCGACTGTTTTGACCAATACACGATATTTCGCCCGGAAATAGTTCTTGCCTGGGACAGTGGTAAAGAAAACAACTGGCAGGCCCAGTTATGGCGGGCAATTAACCGTGACTGCCGGGGAAGTCACCGGGCGGAGCTACTGAGAGACTTGCACAGTCACGTATCCAGCGGTAATCCGCCTGTCGGCCCTTTGACATTGCCCCGCCGTGTCAGCCTCTTTGGAATATCCTATCTCCCCCCGTTCCATCTGGAAGCGCTACGCCTGCTTTCGACCTATTGTGATGTGAGCTGCTATCTGCTTAATCCCTGCGGACAGTACTGGGGAACGATCATTTCAGAGAAGAGGAAGTCTCAAATAACGTTACAGCCAACACTTCATGCAGAAGCTGAAGAATATTATGAAACCGGCAACCCGCTCCTTTCTTCACTCGGAACGTTAGGCCAGGAATTCTTTGAGACTCTTCTGGAATACGGCTTCGAAGCTGATGAGCTGGACTGTGTGCCGGAAATCATATCCCAAAATGGTGAACCCGAATCATCTTCCATTCTATCCTCCATACAACATGACATCCTCACCCTGTTCGATCGCACGGCCTGCGACACAAAGGGAATTACTTCGTCAGATGACCGTTCGCTGCAGATCCACTCATGCCACGGAGCTATGCGCGAAATGGAGGTTCTGTATGACAACCTGCTGGCGCTGTTTAACGAACTGCCGGACTTGGAACCGCGTCACATCGTTGTGATGATCCCGGATATCGAAACCTACGCACCCTATATAAGCTCTGTCTTCGGCAGCAGGTCGTCAGGGCGGCCTCTGATACCATACACAGTTGCCGACCGCAGTGTCCGAAGGGAAAGTCTATTTGTAGATGCCTTTCTTAAGATTCTTGATGCCGTGCCCGGTCGTTGTGCTCTCCATGAAATGCTGGACCTCCTGGAATCGACAGCCGTTATGAGCCGTTTCGATATCGATGAAGACGAGCTTGTCAGTATCAGAGCTTGGCTTACAGACTGTAACGTCCGCTGGGGGTTTGACGCCGGCCACCGCGCAGATCTGGGCTTCCCGCATTATACTGAATTTAGCTGGCAGGCGGGTCTGGACAAGCTGTTTCTCGGCTACGCGATGGCGCCGGATGACAATTCCTCATTCAGCGGGATACTCCCCTACCCCGCCTGTTCGGGACGCCGGGCGGATACGCTGGGCAAACTTACTGAATTCATCACGACTGTCCGGGAAAACAACCTCCGCTTGAACGCACCCCATACGCTGCCCGAATGGGCTGATATTCTCACAGAGATCAGTTCCAAAATGCTGCTGGATGACACAAACGATTCAGGAGGACCGCTCGTAGTTGCCAAAGCTCTCAATGACCTCCGTGAGGCAGCGACACTGCATGGCTTCAAGCAGACGATAGCACTCAATGCCGTACGTGACCACCTCACGGCAGCAGTGTCCGGTAGCGGTAGCGGCTACGGATTCATGGGAGGGGCAGTTACATTCTGCGCAATGCTGCCGATGCGGAGTATCCCGATGCGGGTGGTCTGGCTGGCTGGCATGAATGACGGACAGTTTCCGCGTACCGAGAGGCCTCCAGGATTCAGTCTTATGAACGGTGCCAGGAGGCGCGGTGACCGCTCGTTGCGAGAAGAAGACCGTTACCTGTTCCTTGAAGCGCTCATGGCGGCAGAGGACTGCTTCTGCATCAGCTATAATGGACAGAATGATCGCGACAACAGCATTCTGCCGCCATCGGTTCTGGTCTCCGAACTGATCGATTATGCCACTCAGGGCTTTGTCGGACCTGACAGCATATCGCCCCCGGCTGTTATTATCCGGCACCGGCTGCAGGGGTTCAGTCCGCTCTACTTTGATGGTCACGACCCGGAGCATCTCTTCAGTTACGACCGGGAAAGCTGCCAGGCTGTCGAAGCGAGACGCATATCAGGTCGCTCCCATCGCCTGTTTATTGATGAACAGCTGTCGATTGATGCCGAGTCGACCATGCAGATTGACCTTCCGCAATTGGCCCGCTTTCTGGCAAATCCGGCAGCAGCATTTCTCGAACAGCGTCTTCGTGTTACGCCGTTCAACCCTGCGGAGGAACCGGACGACTCTGAACCGTTTTCACTTGATGCTCTTTCACGTTACACACTTTCACAGGAGCTTGTCACCCGGCTACTGAAGGGAGCCACCTATAACGAGTGCCTTTCAGCGGCGCGATCAAGCGGGGCCCTGCCGCCTCTGTCAGCCGGCAAGGCCGCTTTTGAAGCTGTCTGGGAGAAAAGCCGTCAATTTGCCGCCGCGCTCGAACCGCAGCTCGGTTCTCCATTAGAACCCCTTGCAGTCACGTTTGCAGGTGACAGGGTGCAGCTGCATGCGGTTCTCGAAAACTGTCGGAACGGCATTCATACACGCTGGCGCTGCGCAAGCATGAAGGGGAAGGATCGCCTCGCAGTCTGGCTTGATCACCTGCTTCTAAACATCGCCAACACAGATGGGTATCCGCTGCGAAGCACGATGATAGCTTCCGATATGACCCTGGAACTGCAGCCTATTGATAATGCGTCGGCAGTCCTGCATGATCTGCTCGATCTGTACGGTGAAGGGATGAAGCGCCCGCTCCGTTTCTTTCCGGAAACGTCTTGGCGCTTCCTGCAAGACGGTCTGACAAAGGCTGAAACCAGCTGGCGCGGAGATCAGCAACGGGGAATCCCCGGTGAGTGCGACAGTCAGGCCACGGCCCTCTGTTTTGGCGGAGAGGAGCCGTGGGGAGAAGAGTTCAGAGTGCTGGCGGAACGGATATATGGTCCGCTCATTGCTGTCATGAAGCGAAACAACTGATTGCCTAAACCTGTTTATCATCATCATACAGGTCAATATATTTTGTTTTGTTTAATCTATCGAGCCCCTTAGCAAGCAAACGAAAACCTAACATCATCATAATGAGTCCGAAAAAAGCGAATGAGACTGACCTAACCACCATGGCTATTATGCCTAAAGTCATATATATAACCCCCAGCTTTTGGCATCTGCCCTGCTTATCCTCACCTTTACTGTTAACTGAAAAAGAGTACAACTGGTAGCATAATACCAACAGAGGAAGGATAATTATAATATCAACATAAATGTGCATGTTCTTAACCTCGATATGTTTAGACGCCACTTCCATTTTACTGGTAGATGCGATAAGTACTAAAGCCTTGCTTTTTACAACAGTAGACCATACACACACGAAGCCCCACGTGCATAGGCACGCGGGGCTTCGTGTGTGCAAATATTTATAATTTACTACAATCCAAGCTGTTTAAAGAAGTCGGTTCCCTTGTCATCAACCAGAATGAATGCCGGGAAGTTCTCCACTTCAATTTTCCATACCGCTTCCATCCCAAGCTCTGGGAAGTCGATGCATTCAACCTTCTTGATGTTCTCTTCGGCCAGAACGGCGGCCGGACCACCGATCGAACCCAGGTAGAATCCGCCGTATTTCTTACAGGCGTCCGTCACCTGTTGGCTCCGGTTCCCCTTGGCGATCATGATCAACGAGCCCCCCTTGGACTGGAGTTCGTCAACGTATGAATCCATTCTACCGGCGGTGGTGGGACCGAAGGAGCCTGATGCCTTGCCCGCAGGAGTCTTGGCCGGACCGGCGTAGTATATCGGATGATTGAGCAGATACTCGGGAAGCGGCTTGCCGCTGTCCATGATCTCTTTGAATTTGGCGTGGGCAATATCACGGCCGACCACGATAGTGCCTGAAAGCAGCAGCGGTGTGGAAACCGGATGTTTGGTCAGTTCGGCCAGAATCTCCTTCATCGGCTTGTTAAGATCGATCTTAACGCCATGCTCATGCTTGCCGCGGTACTGTGCCGGGATCAGGCGGCCAGGATTGCGGTCCATCTCCTCTACAAACAGGCCGTCTTTGGTGATCTTGGCCTTGATGTTACGGTCTGCCGAACAGGAAACCGCCATGCCGACCGGGCAGGAAGCTCCATGACGAGGAAGGCGAATTACCCGCACATCGTGGGCGAAGTATTTGCCGCCGAACTGGGCGCCGATACCGAGCTTCTGAGCGGCTTCCAGCAGTTTGTCCTCCAACTCTACATCACGGAAAGCCTGACCATGCTCATTGCCGCTCGTCGGCAGTCCATCAAGATCCTTGGCCGTCGCCAGTTTGACCGTTTTCATGCAGGCATCGGCAGAGGTACCACCAATTACAAAGGCGATGTGATAGGGAGGGCAGGCAGCCGTACCGAGATATTTCATCTTCTCAACCAAAAACTTGAAAAGTTTGTCCGGTGTCAGAAGAGCCTTTGTCTCCTGATACAACATGCTCTTGTTGGCGGAACCGCCTCCTTTGGCTATGAACAGGAATTTGTAGTAATCGCCATCGGTAGCAAAAATATCGATCTGAGCCGGGAGGTTGGTGCCGGTGTTTATCTCTTTGTACATATCGAGCGCTACGGTCTGCGAATAGCGGAGATTTTCTTCCGTGTATGTCTTATGAATACCTTTTGAAAGCCATTCCTCGTCCTTGACGCCGGTCCAGACCTGCTGCCCCTTTTTGGCAACAACGGTCGCAGTGCCGGTATCCTGGCAGAGAGGCAGATCAAGATTTGCCGCGATCTCGGCGTTGCGCAGAAAAGCCAGGGCAACACCCTTGTCGTTCATCGATGCTTCCGGGTCGCTCAGGATCTTTGCCACCTGTTCATTGTGGGCAGGGCGAAGCAGGAAGGATACATCCTTCATCGCCTGATTGGCAAGTATAGAGAGCGCCTCTGGGCATACTCTCACTACATCTTTGTCAGCAAACTTCTCAACTGTTACATATTTTTCTGAACCTTCAATCTTACGGTACGTTGTTTCATCTTTGGCAAGTGGGAACGGATCCTGATAAACAAACGGTTTGACAGACATCGGTACTCTCCTTTTTAGTAAGTTAAAAGTCGTTTTCTGCATTTATTTAGTACGATAGAAATAATTTCTGTGGATTTTCTGCAGAAATGATTTCGTGAACGTACTTATTCCGTTTACCGGGGCCTGCAGAAAATAACTTTGTTAACGCACTTATCCCGCTTATCAGGACTAGATGGTGGGTGGTCGATATGCGGCTCAGACGGATATAGTGTATACGCTTGCAAATGTAATTTAGTAATGCAATATGACTAATAAATCAAGGCATAATTTGGGTTTAATTACAGGCAGCGCAGCAGTTTGATCCCGTCTTTGAAAAGGACCTGCATCTTATTCGGTACAATTACCGCTTTCACGAGTCCAATGCCGAATGTCTGGTGAAGTACAAGTCGCTTTACGTTGAACCTGCCGTTCATGTCATACGGCAGCGCTTTGTCATGATCAAATGTAGGTGAGAGTGATGCCCACTCTTCTCGCTCAACTTCAACAGGATCTTTCCTTGACGCACGGGGGACAGCAGAGGTTGAACGGGGTTTGGCTGTAGAAGTCTTTTTGGGCGTTTTGGACTCTTTTGCTATTGCAGGCGCATGATAGTTATGGACACCAAGGCAGGTATTGCATTCGACCCTTACAACTTTTTCTTCGACCATCGCAACGATTCTGTGATTCAGCACTTCACGACACTTGGTACAACGGGCTTCAATAATGTCGCCTGCCGATAGTTTTTTAGTAGTCATTATTTTTCCTGTCCGTTTCGCGGGTTATTTCGTCCAGTATAAACGATTGGTTGATAAATATTCAGAAAAAAACCGCTCTGCAGCATAACAGCTGGTGAGCGGCTTTACACTTGAAAAGTGGGAAAGCGAAGAGAATCAGACGACACGTTTATCTATTACTCTCCGGGCCTTACCTTCATGACGCGGCAAACTGTTCGGTTCTACAAGCTTTACAGTTACGCCAACGCCGAGGACCGAGTCAATTCTTTTGCCGATCATGTCTAGGAAGGCTCGCTGCTTTTTCATTTCATCAAAGAAGATATTCTCCCTCACCTCGATACAAACCTCCAGCACATCCAAGGTACCTTTACGGTCCACGACCAGTTGGTAGTGAGGCTCACACCCTTCGATTGCTACAAGTACCTCCTCAATCTGTGAAGGAAAAACATTAACACCCTTGATAATCAACATATCATCTGTTCGGCCCATGGTTTTTTTCATTCTTGCAGTGGTACGGCCACATGAGCAGAGAGCATAATCGATGCTGGTGATATCCCGCGTACGATAACGAATCATCGGGAGTGCTTCCTTGCATATTGTTGTCAGCACCAGTTCACCGACACTGCCAGGGGGAAGTACCTGACATGTTTCCGGATCGATTATCTCGGCGATGAAAGCATCCTCGGCGATATGCATGCCGTTTTTACAGCTGCATTCACCGGCGACACCCGGACCGATAACTTCGGAAAGTCCATAGTTATCGGTGGCACTGATCATCAGCCGTGATTCAATTTCGGCGCGCATCGACTCTGACCATGGTTCACCGCCAAAAAGGCCCACCTTGAGAGAGAGCGTCTGGGGGTTTATTCCCTGCTTTTCAATCAAATCCGCAAGTGTTAACGCATAGCTCGGGGTGCAGACAAGCGCAGTGGACTTATAGTCCTGCATGATCATGATCTGTTTGGCACTGTTCCCACCGCTCATCGGAATAACTGCCGCTCCGATCGTTTCCGTACCGTAATGGAGACCGAAAGCTCCGGTAAACATACCATAACCGAACGCAATCTGCACGACATCATCGTGAGTAACGCCGGCCGCCGTCATGAAGCGCGCCACCAGATTGGACCACATTTGAAGGTCGTTTTTGGTGTAACCTACAACTGTCGGCTTGCCGGTCGTACCGGAAGAGGAGTGAATCCGGACGATTTCACGCAGCGGTACAGCAAACATCCCATAAGGGTAATTGAGCCGCAGATCCTCCTTGGTCGTAAAGGGAAGCCTGGACAGATCGGACAGTGACTCGACATCCTCTGGAACGATGCCGAGTTTATTAAACTTGGTACGATAACAGGGAACATTTTTGTAGGCGCGATTCAAAGTTGCCTGAAGACGCTCCAGCTGGAGTTGTTCAAGCTCCTCACGACGCATACATTCGTACCGGGAGTCCCATATCTGGCTTGGCTGCATTTAAAAATCCTCGTGCTGATGTTGTTGTTTACTCTGTGTGTACCAAGGCCGCATCGATCAATTGTTTGACGGCTGTCGTCACATCATTCAGCGAAAGCGACAGTACTTCTCCGGTCGAGCGGACCTTGACCTCAACCTTCCCTTCAGCCAGCCCTTTGCTACCGACGACGATCCGGAGCGGTATTCCGATAAGGTCGTTATCTTTGAACTTGACCCCGGGGCGTTCGTCGCGGTCATCAAAAAGCACCTCAATCCCGAGTTTTTCGAGGCGAAAATAGATCTCTTCGGCAGCGGCCATGACACCTGCGTCCTTCGTGTTGACAGCAACTACAGAGCAGTGAAACGGAGCTATCGGAATAGGGAATATGATGCCGTTTTCGTCATGGTTCTGCTCAATGGCCGCTGCAACGGTACGGCCGATTCCGATGCCGTAGCACCCCATGAAAATGATCTGCTCTCTGCCATTCGCATCAAGGTAGGTGGCACTCAGCGACTTGGAATATTTTGTCCCCAGCTTGAAAACATGCCCGACCTCTATCCCTCGCCACATTTCAAGTTTTCCGGAGCCACAGCGAGGACAGGCATCACCGGCCTCAACGGTACGAATATCGATAAAGCCTGAGACCTCGAAATCCCGGCCGCAATTGGCGTTGATGTAGTGAAGATCTATTTCATTGGCACCAAGAACAACATTGGTCATTCCCTGCACAACCCTGTCGGCAATGACCGGAATATCCTGCTTAAGCCCTATCGGCCCCAGAAAACCGACAGGCGAACCGGTACAGGCAAAAATCTGCTCTTCGGTTGCCATCAGGATTTCGTCCCACCCAAGATGGTTCTTGAGTTTGAGCTCATTGAGTTCATGATCGCCGCGCAGCAGTGCCATGACCAGTTCACCGGTCTCAGAGGCATAAACAAGCGTTTTCACAGTTTTATCAGCGGTAACATTCAGGAAAGCAGCAACATCGGCGATGGTTTTCATCTCCGGTGTCGGCACCTTCTGTAAAGGTTCAGAACCGCCACTACATATGGCTGTAAATAAAGGTGATTCTGCTTTTTCAATATTAGCAGCGTACCGGCAAGCATCACAGGAAACAATAGCATCTTCGCCGGAATCGGCCAGCACCATAAATTCATGTGAAGAAGATCCGCCGATACTGCCGGTATCCGCTTCAACCGCTCTGAAGTTGAGGCCGCAACGCTCGAAAATCCGCATGTATGCGTTGTACATCTTCTCATAGGAAAGATCGGCTGCAGAGCTGTCGACATCGAATGAATAGGCATCCTTCATGATGAACTCGCGGCCGCGCATCAACCCGAAACGGGGGCGAATCTCGTCGCGAAACTTTGTCTGAATCTGATAGAAATTAAGTGGCATCTGCCGATAGCTTTTTATCTCGCGCCGCACCATGTCGGTAATAACCTCTTCATGGGTGGGTCCCATACAAAACTCTGCCTCTTTACGATCTTTGAAGCGCAACAGCTCTTTGCCGTAAAATGCCCAGCGCCCCGACTCCTGCCACAACTCTGCCGGTTGGACACTTGGCATCAACATCTCGATCGCATCAGCTTTGTTCATCTCTTCACGGACGATATTCTCAAATTTGCGTATTGAGCGGAGCCCAAGCGGCAGGTAGTTATAGATCCCGGAAGCGAGCTTGCGAATCATCCCAGCTCTCAGCATCAGCTGGTGTGAGACAACCTCGGCATCTGACGGAGTCTCCTTGATTGTCGGAATAAAGTAGCGTGAATACAGCATTAAATAATCCCCAGACTGGTACTTCCATACCATGTTTAATTTATCAAAACCGCCTTCACTACATGAAGATCATAAGACCTGCTAAAGCCCGTCTAACTTGGCTATTTCCTCCATCAGTGCATCGGCCAGCTTGTCTTCAGGAACTTTACGAACTATTTCGCCATGGCGGAACACCAGCCCCTCACCTTTTCCGCCTGCGATACCGACATCCGCTTCACGCGCTTCACCCGGACCATTAACCGCGCATCCCATGACAGCAACGGTAATATGTTTGACTACACCCTGCAGCCGCTTCTCAACATCTTCAGCTACCCGGATCAGGTCAATCTGGCACCGCCCGCAGGTTGGGCAGGATACAAAGTTTACACCGCGCTGACGTAAACCAAGCGCTTTCAATATTTCATAGCCGACACGCACCTCATCCTTCGGCTCACCGGTCAGAGAGACACGCATCGTATCTCCGATCCCATCCGCCAGAAGAATTCCAAGCCCTGCGGATGATTTGATGGTACCGGAGAAAAGTGTGCCGGCCTCAGTAATACCGATATGCAGAGGATATTCGGACTGTTCTGAAAAAAGACGGTACGCGGCCACCGTCTTCATGACATCTGACGCCTTTAGGGATATCTTTATCTCCTGATAGTTTAAATCCTCAAGGATGCGGATATGCCCCATCGCCGATTCAACCATTGCCTCGGCCGAGGGGTGCCCATACCGCTGCAGCAGTTCTTTTTCGAGTGAACCGGCATTAACACCTATCCGGATTGGAACCTTGCGCTCAGCAGCAGACGCAACAATTTCGGCAACCTTCCATTTCTCGCCGATATTGCCAGGGTTGAGGCGCAAACCGTCAATTCCACCTTCAAGAACCTGCAGAGCCAGCTTGTAGTCAAAATGGATGTCTGCAACAACAGGAATAGGACTCATCTGCTTGATCTGTGACAGGGCGCAGGCAGCTTCCAGATCTGGCACTGCACAACGGACTATTTCGCAGCCGACTTCTGCAAGACCTTTTATCTGGGAAATTGTAGCGGGGATATCACGAGTATCGGTGCTGCACATCGACTGCACGGAACAGGGGGCTCCGCCTCCGATCGCTATCGGACCTATGTGTATTTGTCTGGTTAGTTTTTTCATGATTCGACATAGTGCCAAAGGTGGGCAGGAAAGTCAAGAACGGCGCACGGTTTAGTCGTGCTCGCCAACCGTTTTATTAACATAATACAATTAAAGTAAAAAAGAAACCAGCTTATCACTGCTTCCTGAATATATCTGACGAGCCGAACGGGAATAAAAAAAATTCCCCTTACCATGCGTTACCACCGTAATAATCATTCCGCCCGGTTGGTAATGAGCGCCCGGCGACCATCTTTGCCCAACAGGGTAAGCGGCGGTTTGATGGTTTTCCGGAACGTATCCAGCTCGTTAAGGGGAATGAGCGCAAAAACCTGCACTGGTCCGGCCCAGAGTTGGTCGAACTGTTCGCGTTCGATGAACCAGGCGGACTGGTTTCCAAGACGACTGCCGAATTCCAGCTCATTGCGACCACCAACGACTATCACACGCCGCTGAGCGTAAAACGGCAGTCCCTGCAGGTAACCGAAGGTGGCAACCACAGAACCCTTGTGCGCTTTTTCTTTGACCAGCAAAGCCAGCCCGCGGACAGATTTTCGTTCTGCAATCCGGGCATAGATAACCGGCGGAACGAAGATGCCGACCAGAAGAGCAGTGATTGCCAAACCGGCGATGAGCGGTGCAGTTCTTCTCCTGGATGCGTTCACCAGGGCTAACACACCCAGAAGGCACAAGAGCCCTCCCATCAATATGCCACCTTCTGAGGTGATTTTTGGATCGCTGACCAGGTGCGGATAGATCATGCTGCCGATGCCGAGGATGATGTTGACCGCCGAACAGACGAGCGCCGGCACTTTCAGGGAATCGAATCCGCGGTCAATGGCGGCGGCAAAGGTCGCCCCCAAGAGCAGTGCCATAGCCGGATAGACCGGGAGGATGTATGGGACGAGCTTGGAGTCGGACTTGGAAAAAAAGACGAAGATGACAGCTGCCCACAACAGCAGGAACAAGCGTGTATCAGCGCCGGTTTCTTTGCGCTTCTGCCAGACACGGGCGATTGCGGTCGGGATAAAGAATGACCAGGGGAGCATGACGCCGAAGAGGATCGGGATAAAAAACCAGGGAGGCTGATAGCGGCCATGCACCTTGGTGAGGAACCGTTCGAAATGTTCATGAATAAAGAAAAAACGGGCGAATTCGGGATTTCTCAGGGAAACAACGATGAACCATGGGGCACAGACCAGCAGAAATAGCGGAATGCCGGTAAGAAGACGCATTTCCCGAAGCTGGCGCCAGCGCCTGGTAATCAGCAGGTAACAGAAGATGATCGCACCGGGCAGCACGAAACCGATTAACCCCTTTGCAAGGACAGCCAAGGCGGAGAACAGATAGAACAGATAGTAGTAACGACCTTTTTTCTGCTCGTTTTCCTGAATTGCCAGGAGAAAAAAACCGAGGCAGGCGGTCATGCAGATAGAGAGGGTAGTATCGGTGATGTTGGTTCTCGACTGGACGATTATCCCCACCGAGGTTCCGAATACCAGCGCGGAGAGCATCGCTTCGCGGCGGCCAAAGAGCTTGCGCCCGATGTAGTAGATAAACAGTATCCCCAACACACCCCAGAGAGCTCCGAAAAAACGGGCGGCGAATTCGGTCTCGCCGAATACCGTTATGGAAAGGGCGTTGAGCCAATAGTGGAGAGGAGGCTTTTCAAAATATTTGACATAGTTGAGGGTCGGAGTTATGAAGTCGCCCCGCTCGATCATTTCCCGTGGAATTTCCATATAGCGGGCTTCATCTGTCTCGATGAGCGGCAAGCGTCCGAGAAATTGAAAGAAGGCGGCACCGAAAATAAGAGCGAGAAGGCCAAGGTCCCTGGCAGGACTTCCTTCCTTTGAGGTAAAAAATTCAGTTATAAATTTCATGTATCGAGAGAATCCTTTCCTCGGCTGACACAGATTGCATTACACGGATCAGGTAAAAACCAATTTGAAGGACGCCGTGGTCCGCAAGGAAGCACGGCGGAAAGAACATGGGGGACTATCCCTGTATGGCGACCAGACCGGCCCTGCCGGGAAGCTCACCCATGGTGAGATTGGCATCGGGGGCAAATCCACGGGAGGAGTCGGCAGCTTCACCGAGCGTGACGAATCGCGCACCTGCCGTCTGCAGGCGCTCGATCAGTGAGGCAAAGGAAGCAGCCATAACTCCCCCCTCCATCTCCGCATGGATGGTATGTACATTCAGGCCATCCCGCAGTTGTGACAGGTAGAAGTCGTTCACATTTCCAGCATCGATGCCGCCGGAACCGAGAATTTCGTCCATGGTGGGCCATGTGCTAGGAATCTGGAGTGTGGTGTATTTTTTCCCATTAAAGACAGGATAAAAAGGAGCGTACCCTCTGGAGTCGCTGCAGTAATCGAGCCTCATAGAGTCCTGCAGTTCAAGGGAGGCGGCCGAGACGGTCCACCCGGGAGCCGCAGTGGTAGTCGGCGGGTTCCCCATTATGCGCTGGAAAAGTTCCGCTGCGCGTAACAGTTCGGCTGATACCTTCTCCATGGAGAGCCGCGGCAGGGAATCATGCCAGTAGACATGGTCCCAGCAGTGGACACCGGTCTCATGACCTTGTGCCAAAGTATTCCTAAGAATGTCCGGAAAAGTGGCAGCGATCTGAGGCGCCGGCAGCAGCGTACCGTAGAGCATCGTCCTGATGCCGTAGACACTCGGAGCGCCGGTCCTCAGCATCTTCTGCAGGAATCCTTTCCGAGTGAAAATCCGGCGGATCGCCTTGCCTGAATTATCCGGACCCATTGAAAAGTAGAAAGTCGCCTTGATGCCGGCTCGCTCCAG
>JAQUCU010000174.1 GCA_028686055.1 Desulfuromonadaceae bacterium | reverse complement strand
TTTGCGATAGAAAGTACCGTACTTCGAGCCGAAAAGATCCTGCCGAAATTGAGCGAGGACAGACAAGTCTCCGTCAGCGCCGCCGTGAAAGTATTTACCTTTTATGGCACCGAAAAGGCGGCATCTGCCGCCCGCCGTGCGGCCTATTACGTCGAGGAGGGGGACACCCTGACCATGCTGCTGGCCGGCATCCGCAGGTTCACCAAATACGACGCGACAGGACTGCTCAAGGCAAAACGGCAACTGGCAGCAGCGGCCATCGAAGCGGATAAATATATTTTTTAACTGTACCGGGGCACCCCTTGCGGTCGCCCCGCCCTGGAGCAGCATGCAACAGCACACCGTACATACCCCCTACATGGTCGGGGAAGTCCACTACTATAGCACCGAGCTTGACTGCGGACTTGTGCTGTTCGATACCGGTCCGCCCACTGCCGAGGGGGAGGCCTCCCTGCTGGCTGAAATCGACTTGAAGCGCCTGAAATATCTGTTCATCACCCATTGCCATATTGACCACTACGGGCTGGCCAATTACATACTTCAGAGAAGCGATGCCGAGTTGTTCATCCCGCGGCGGGACGCCATCAAATTGCAGCGCCACAAAGAACGGTTGAAGCAAATCGACGAGCTTCTGGACGGCTACGGTTTTGGTGATGATTTTACTCTTCAGTTAAAGGAGTCATTCGAACAGAACAAGGTATTCGCTGACTCACCGGAGCGGCTCCGGATTGTAGAGGAATCGGACGAACTCCCTGAACTGGGAATCAGCTACCTCCCTTGTCCGGGACACTCCCAGAGCGACCTCGTCTATCTGGTCGGAGAGTATGCTGTGACCGGCGACACCCTCCTCAGAAACATCTTTCAGGCCCCTCTGCTTGATGCCGACTTTGATAGTTTCGAGGGGCGTTTCAGGAACTATGACACCTACTGTAATTCACTGTTAAATCTGGCACAGCTGCGCGGAAGGCTCATCATGCCGGGGCACCGCCAGTATATCGATGGGGTTGACGAAACGATTCTCTTCTACGTCAAGACACTACTGGAGCGGGCAGTCCAGGTGCTGCCTTTCAGGTCTCTGCCGCTAAACAAAATAATCGAGTATCTTTTCAAAGGCAGACTGACCGAGCCGTTTTACCTCTATCTGAAAATCTCTGAAATAGTCTTCATGCTGGACTTCCTCGATAACCCGCCCCTGCTCAGGGCCTCATTGGAACAGATCGGCCTGTTTGACCGGATACGTGCTCTGTATGAGCGCTGCTGTCCAGCAAAATCCCCCCTGCCCCCGCTTTTGTAAGGGGGAGTTGTTATTGGAGAGAGCTATGATCGATCCGCTTTTCGAGCCGATAACCATCAACCGCATGGTGGTCAAAAACCGCATCTTCATGCCTGCGATGCATATGAATATGGCCGGGAATTATGCGGTGAGTGACCGGCTGGTGGATTTCTACGCCGAGCGGGCCCGCGGCGGGGCAGGAATGATCACCGTCGGCTATGCGACGGTCGATGAACTATCCGGCAACCCGGGCAACATCGGCGCGCATAATGACATCTACATCCCCGGCCTGGCCCGTCTCGCAACCGCTATCCGCGACAATGGTACCCGCTCCTCCGTCCAGCTGAACCACGCCGGGCGCTACAATCACTCGATGCTGACCGGGGGCAGACAGCCGGTGGCACCCTCTCCAATCCCGTCGCGCCTGACACGCGAGACGCCGCACGAGCTGGAGCCGGCAGAGATTGGGGAGATTATTCAGCGCTTTGCCCAGGCGGCGGCACGGGTCAAGAGAGCCGGCTTCGACGCCGTCGAGATCCTCTCCGGCACCGGCTACCTGATCAGCCAATTTATCTCACCGCTCACCAACAAGCGGCAGGATCGTTACGGCGGCGATTTCGAGGGGCGCATCCGTTTCGGCCTGGAAATTATCGCGGCCGTCAGAGCAGCTGTCGGCGCCGAGTTCCCGCTGCTGGTAAGGATGAACGGCAACGAATTCATGGCGGGCGGCACCACGCGCACAGAGCTGCAGGAGTACGCCGCCCGGCTGGCAGCTGCCGGGGTGGATGCGCTCTGCATCAACGTCGGCTGGCATGAAGCCCAGGTGCCGCAGATCGTCACCGAAGTGCCTCGCGGCGTATTCGGCTACCTGGCGCGCGGAATTAAAGAGCGGGTCAGTATACCGGTCATAGCCAGCCATCGCATAAACGATCCGGAACTGGCGAGAGAGATGATCACCGATGGCCTCTGCGACATGGTGGCGATCGGACGGGCGCTTATCGCCGACCCATACTTTCCGGAGAAGGCCCGCAGTGGCCGTGACAGGGATATTGTCCACTGCGTGGCGTGCGCCCAGGGTTGTTTCGACAACCTGTTCAAGATGAAGGCGGTGGAATGTCTCTGCAACCCCAGGGCCGGGTACGAACGGTCACGGGCTATTGCAAAGGCTGACATCCCCCTCGCCGTTACCGTTGTCGGCGGAGGGGCGGCCGGGATGAGCGCGGCAATTTCTGCCGCTGAGCGGGGGCACCGGGTAACGCTCCATGAGTCTGGCGGCCATCTCGGCGGACAGCTGCTGCTGGCAGGCGCGCCGCCGGGACGGGGGGAGTTTCTTGAACTGGCTGCCAACCTGAAACGACAGCTGGAGTTGTCCGGTGCAGCGGTCGTATTACATTCCACCGTCGATGACCGGTTTCTGCAGGACAGCCGGCCGGAAGCGCTTATTCTGGCAACCGGCGGCCGGCCGATCAGGCCTCTCATAGCTGGTGCGGAGCTGCCGCACGTTGTCCAGGCGTGGAATGTTCTGACAGATAACGTCGTAATCGGCCGTCGCGTTGTAATAATCGGGGGCGGTGCTGTCGGCATTGAAACCGCATTGCTGCTGGCTGAGAAAGGGACGCTTTCGGGTGAAGCAATCAAGTTCCTGCTGGTCCATGGGGCCGAGTCGCCTGAAGATCTGTACGGACTGGCAACCAGAGGAAGCAAGGACGTCACGGTAGTAGAGATGCTGGATGAACTTGGCACCAACTTCGGCAAGAGCACCCGCTGGGGGATGATGCAGGACGTAGAACGCTATGGCGTCAAGACCCGGGCTACGGCCAAAGTGGTTGGGATCACAGCCGATTATGTCAGAATTGAGTGCGGGGACCGGACCGAAGACATTCCCGCCGACTCAGTTGTACTGGCGGTAGGGACGCGGGCCCATAATCCGCTTCAAAATCTGGCAATTGCCAGCGGAATTCCATTCCGGGTAGTTGGAGACGCCGTCCAGCCCGCGATGGTCTTCGATGCGATTCATCAGGGGTTTACAGCCGGCCGGGAGATCGGTTGATATTGAGCGGTGCAAGGGGGAATTGACCATGATGAAAATGTTGATGGCACTAATATTGACTATCGTACTGGCGGGACCGGCTGCAGCCCTGGAGGTGGCGGGTGTGCGCCTTGAGCCGACCGTGACGGTCAACAACCACCCGCTGCGGCTGAACGGCTACGGAATCAGGAAAAAATTCTGGATAAAGGTTTATATCGGCTCGCTCTACACCGACAAAGCCATGTCTACCGCAGAGAGCGTCATGGCTGATCCGGGCGACAAGCTGATCCGGATGAATTTTCTGTACAGAAAGGTTGACCGGGACAAGATTACGGAAGCCTTTAATGAAGGCTTCAAGAACACCGGAATGGCCGGAACCGATGTAGCAAATAAATTCATCGCAAAGTTTAAAAATGATTTTGTCCGGGGAGATACGGTTGATCTTGTGCTGGGAGGCGACGGCACGGTTATTTACAAATATAACGGCCGGATAATCGGGGAGATCAATTCCAAGCCGCTGGTCAAAGGCGTACTCGGCATCTATCTTGGGGCGGCGCCGGCCGACGAAGACCTGAAAAAGGGCATGCTGGGCAAGATTTGAGAGGCCGCATGCAGGCTGTTCAACAGCAATCAATACCGGTTCCACCGCCCTGCGGTGCTGCTGGTGCGGGAATCGCTGCAAAGCACCGGACATGACACCGATGAGGATCTACTTATGACAAAAACGTACTCCACTCCGATCGAACTGAGATTTTCTGATCTCGACGCCTATGGCCATGTGAACAGCGCCGTCTACTTCACCTACCTGGAAACGGCACGGCTGAAACTCTTCAGCGATTTTTTCAGGCAGGTTTCGGAGCATGGGATTTATACCGTTGTGGCGCGGGCGGAGTGCGACTTCAAGATCCCGATCATGCTCTATGACAACCTCATTGTGACACTCCAGGTAGCCAGAACAGGGCGGTCGAGTTTCGACCTGGAATACCGTCTCCATGACGGCGAGGAAAAAACCTACGCCACTGCCCGTACCACAATGGTCTGCATCGACAGCACCAGGAACATACCGCTGCCGCTGCCGGAGAGCATCAAAGCGATGGCATGACCCGATTGATAGAGGAGGATATAACGTTATGGGAACTGATCAGATTCAAAGCGAACTCAGCGAAAGCATTCTTACGCTCCGCATCAACCGGCCGGACAAGAAAAATGCCCTGAACCTCGCGATGTATCAGGCCCTTGCCGATGCCCTTACAGAAGCGGACAGTGATGAGGCGGTGCGGGTGGTTCTGATCTGCGGCGGTGATGATTGCTTCACTAGCGGCAATGACCTGGCTGACTTTATCTCAGCCCCCCAGGTCGGTCCGGATAGCCCGGGCATGCAGTTTCTGGCCGCAATCAGCGAAGCGCGCAAGCCGCTTGTAGCTGCGGTGAATGGACTTGCAGTAGGGATCGGTGTCACGATGCTGCTGCACTGCGACCTGGTATATGCCGGCACAAATGCCACCTTCCAGATGCCGTTTGTCAACCTGGGCCTCTGCCCCGAGGCCGGATCCACCCTGCTTCTGCCGCGAATTATGGGGCATCAGCGGGCTGCGGAACTGCTGTTGCTCGGAGAGGTGTTCAGCGCCGAAAAAGCGTACAACCTCGGTATCATCACGGAACTCTGTCAGGACAGTGATGTCCTGACAACCGCACGCAGCAGGTCATTGCAGCTTGCAGCCCAACCGGCGGCAGCGGTGCGCCTGGCCAAGAATCTCCTCAAGCGCAACTATGCGTCTCAACTGCACGAGACCATCGCCGAAGAGGGGATGCAGTTCGTGGCGCGCCTGAAATCACCGGAGGCGGCCGAGGCTTTGCAGGCGTTCATACAGCACAGAAAACCCGATTTTTCAAAGTTTACCTGAGGGGAAATAGTAATCGAGGAATAGAGTTAATAGTTACTACTGTTCTCTCTTACCGGAACAGCCGTTCATCTGCGGGGCACGGGACTTCTCAGAAACGGTAGGTAACACTGAGCCCCAGTAGATGAATATCTGAATTATAGATGCCGTTGGCGGCACCCCCGACTGCGGCGCCGACCGGGTTGTTTTTGCTCCGCTCCTCCTGAAGCTGGTAGGCATAGCTTACGGCCAGTTTGATCTTTTTGAATTCCATATCCGTTCCGAGACTGAATAGGTGGGTGTTGGCATCGGGAACAGAGGGTTCAAAGGTATCATCCGGAACTGCATTCCTGCCGTACAGGTAGCCGGCCAGAAGCGTGAACGTATCGTTCAGGCGGTATTTTCCCCCGAAGTTAGCGGCGAAGGTGTCATGCCATTTCTTGGGCTCTACGATGGTTGTCTGCCCATTAACGGGGAGGTTCAGCTCAACCTTTGACTCCTTGAAAGAACTCCAGTCTTCCCATCGTAACCCTGCTTCAACCGTGAGTCTGTCGTTTGCCCGGTATGCAACACCTGCCAGCAGTTGACGAGGAAGAGTAATAGTGGTTTTACCTCCGGAATTCGGCAGTGCTCCGGCTAACAGTTGCGACGGAAGGGCAAAACTGACATC
>JAQUCU010000173.1 GCA_028686055.1 Desulfuromonadaceae bacterium | reverse complement strand
AAAGAAAAGTGGGAGATTGCGAAGGATAAAGATACAAAGACAACCGGCGATCTCAAGGTAGGCAGCAAGGTAACAGTTACGTACACCATGAAGGCCGCTACCATTGATGTTAAGAGTGCTGCCAAGGGCATAAAGAAGTAACCACTAACAAGCCTGTGCCGGGGCGAACCGGGGACGCCGTACGGCTTCCCCGGTTACTTTTTGCCCGCCGAGACTGACTTCGATCAAACACAGGAGAAGCAACTATGAAAATTCTGATGGTACTAACTTCACACGACCAGCTTGGAGCCACAGGCAAAAAAACAGGTTTCTGGCTGGAGGAATTTGCTGCCCCCTACTACGTGTTCAAAGATTCCGGAGCCGAGATCACCCTGGCCTCTCCCAGGGGAGGGCAGCCTCCTCTGGATCCGAAGAGTGACGAAAAAGATTCCCAGACAGCGGCAACGGAACGATTCAAATCAGATGGGGAAGCGCAGGCGGCTCTGGCGCAGACAGTAAAACTGAGTGAAATTTCACCTTCTGACTACGATGCTCTGTTTTACCCCGGCGGCCACGGGCCGCTATGGGATCTGGCAGAGGATAAGAATTCCATTGCCTTAATCGAGACCATGTATGCTCAGGGCAAGCCTGTTTCCGCCGTTTGCCACGCGCCCGGGGTTTTACGGCACGCAAAGTCACCGGACGGTTCGCCCCTTGTGCAGGGCAAATCTGTTACCGGATTTTCCAACTCGGAAGAAAGCACCGTTGGCCTGGCTGATGTCGTACCGTTTCTGGTAGAAGATGAATTGCAGAAAAATGGCGGGAAATATTCAAAAGGGGGTGACTGGCAGTCATATATCGTTCGCGACGGCAACCTGATCACCGGCCAGAATCCTGCGTCATCAGAGGCGGTGGCAAGAGTGGTACTGGCACAACTTTGATCGTTTCATTACCTGTGTATGACATCAACTGTGCGAAAGGAGACAAGTCATGATTAGTAGAGATGAATATGTCCGCAAAATGCAGGCAAAACTAGAGGAGTGGAACGCCGAGATCGACACGATGACCGCCAAGGCGGGCAAAGTAACGTCAGACATCAGGAAAGAGTACAATGAACAGATTGAAGCGTTGAAGGTGAAGCAGGCGGCCGCCAGATTAAAGCTCGAGGAGCTGCAGCAATCAGGAGAAAACGTCTGGGAAGACCTGAAGTCCGGCATCGAGGCGGCCTGGGCTGCCATAGGAGAAGCGATCAAATCAGCCAGGTCCCGTTTCAAATAACAGGGATGTAAATGGGGGGATTGAACCACCGCTTCGCAGCGATTGTATTTTTACAGTCTACCCTTTTAAAAATATTTTTCACAGACTGTTTTTTTATGTTTCGGGTGATATACTTTACCCAGATGCAAAGCAGCACAGACCATCACAAGGGAGGGCTTACTTTCATGCAAGAAGAGACTCCACCGGACTGGAACCTGAAATAGGATCCACAACTGCCGATTGAAACCGATCGGATAGAGACCTGAAATAGGTAACCCATATTTTCTGTAATCAGAAGCCCGCCGAACAAATTGGCGGGCTTTTTGGCAGACTCACAGTATCAAGGCTGTGGCGCATGCCGTTGAATGAAAAATATAATTGATATCCCCGATACGAGGCCACTTCTTTAATGATATGCCCAAACTGCAAAGAAACTATTCCCGATGGAGCTGTTAAATGCGCTTTTTGCGGCTCTATGCTTAATCTGGACCCTGCCAGCAGCAGTAACATTGACAGCATCAGTAGTGATGAAGTTGGCGTATTTGTTGGAGACAATGCCAGCTACTACATCCAAATCTTTTCAAAGTTCACCATATCGGGGAGAGAAAGGTTCTGTGTGACCTGGAACTGGTCAACGTTTGGATTCACCTTTCTCTGGATGCTGTACAGAAAGATGTATATTCTTGCTTTGGTCACTTTTGTCGCGTTTTGCATACCCGGCATCAATATCATTCTGCATATCGTAGTGGGGATGGTGGGGAACTATCTTTACTACAGGCATGTGAAAGAGAAGATCGTTGAAATACGATCGACACAATCACCGCAGAACTTCTATCCTGTGCTTCGGGAGATGGGGGGAGTGAATCGCTGGGTTATCTCTTTGGCGGTTATTATCAGTATAATGCTGGGGCTGCTCTTTATCTTTTTCTTTGCTGCTATTTCGGCATATCTGGGGCACTTCGCAGGACTTGCAATTTAATCCGATTCAGGAGATGCTCCCGGACTCCTGCTCTATTGACACAGCACACAATAACGCATGAGTCGCGCATCGACAGTCTGATAACGAAAAGGGAGGTTACACGGGTATGGAAGAACGGCTCAACGAACTTGAAATTCGCTACATGCAGCAGGAAGAAACGATTCAGGAACTGAACGAAATTATCTGCCGCCAGGAGCTGCTACTGGAACAGCTCCGGCGTGATTTTGCGACTCTGAAGGAACAGTTTATGGTCATGTCGCCATCGGTATCGCGCGACTCTGATCAGGAAGAACCGCCGCCGCATTATTAGCAGGTTGGAATTTATCCTGTTTATTCGGGTTACTCCCTGTTGTCACCAGATGCCGATGGAGACCCGCTCTTCGGAGCCGATTGACTGTAATGATTGGGAGGTCATGAGATGAAAAAATTAATTTTCAGTAGTCTCGCAACAGCAGCGAAAGTGGCACTCATGTCAATTGGCACTCACACCCTGGAAGTGGGTGAGAAAGCACCCCTTTTTGAGGCTCCATCAACCCAGGGGGTTATCCGGATGGGTGATTTTCTCGGTAAAAAGCACATTGTCCTTGCCTTCTACTTTGCCGATTTTACTCCGACATGAACAGGTGAAATGAAAGCTTTTCAACATGACCTCCATAGTTTTGAAAAGCTCAACGTCCAGGTTCTGGGCGTAAGCGCCGACAGTCTGGCCACACATAACGAATTTGAAAGAAAGTATGGCATTAAGTTCCCCGTGCTTGCCGATGAAAATGGGGAGATACAGAAGCTTTATGCTCCTGGAAGAGTCACTTTCATCATCGACAAGGCCGGGATCATTCGCTTTATTCATAAGGGTGTCCCTGATGACAAAACACTTCTCATAGAGCTTTCAGAGCTCTGAGCGAAAGCAATGATGGAGCTGATTGGGATAACAAGGGAGAATGGACATGAAACTGTTAACTGGATTGGTTATGTGCGGTATTATCGTTAATGTCAGCGGTGCCGGGGCGGCAGACCTGCCTTCGGTTGAAAGAGGGCAGAAGCTCTTCGCAAGCGATAAACTCGGTACATCAGGAAAGAGCTGCGCGACCTGCCATAAGGATGGAAAGGAGCTTAATGTAGCCTCAACTACTAGCGATGTGGATCTGGCCGGCATCATCAATGGCTGTATAGCCGGTCCTCTCAAGGGGAAGCCGCTTGATCCGGAATCGTCTGACATGAAGTCACTGCTGCAATACCTTAAGAGCATTGCCGTGACGGGCAAATAGAACGAAATCAATTCCTTCTCTACGGGGAGAGGTGGCGGCGGGTGAACAGTGTTAATCAGAACGGAACACCTAATTAGTAGCTCTTCGGCCCGCCAGCCTATCGTCTTTCCTCTTTGTTCTTCTTTGGTAATACGGCCAATTTTTCTCCGAAGTGCTACATAATTGACTTCTCAGCGCAGAGGGTATACTCTCCGCCTGTACATAGATGCTACACGATAATACTAAACCACCCGTGAGGGTGGGGCGGAAAGCCTACAGGGTCTTACAGAGACAGCCGGGTTGCCGAAATATCGATCATATTTCAGCAGGCCGGTTTTTTTATTATAAAAGCCCCTTGAATTGGAGTCAAAATAAGCTTCCCGAAAACTACGGTGATTGAATCAAGTCCGGCAGACTCCTGTTTTCCTTCATAATAGTCATACGGAAGAAAAACGAACCAGCATTTCATACGTGCCACCTTCAAGCAATTCCGACTGTCTGAAGCCCGATTTTGCATGCACATTTAGACACATCCCGGGCATGAAAAAAACTAACAATTGAAAAAGGAGAAGCAATGTTTAGAAAGTTAATTTTTACCCTGCTTGTTATGACTACAGTTACCTTTGCCTTGGGCCTCAATGAGGCCAATGCAGGATTCCCTGCTCCTCCAGGTCTTCCCCGCCTCCCCGGACTGCCAGCTCCCAATGTGAATGTCAATATTGACGGCTTCCTGCCGGCACCACCAGGGGTTAACGTCATGATTGACTCAGGCCGTCCGTACTATGTTGAAAGAGACCGTCGGGTGTATATGGAAAGGGAAAGACCAGCCAGGCATTATAAAAAATATAAGAAACATCACAGGGATCACGAGGACCACGGGCATGGCCATGGACACGGCCGTAGCTAGGATTCCGGCAGTCTGAATTAGTTCTGGTTGGAACAGGGCATTCCCCTGCCAGGAGACTGGCTTGAGCGCGACTTCTGCAAAGACTACCTGCAGAGATTACTTTGTGGCCGATCCGGTGCGACGTCAATTTCCTTTTGACTTTCCTCCCCCCGGTCTGCTACACATTTCAATACAATTGTTGTACCACACGGTTTTGGTGCCGTGCCACGCAGGCACGGTTAAAAGGGAAGAAGGTTAGAATCCTTCGCTGTCCCGCAACTGTAAAAGGTGATGAACGCCGCAACTCAGCCACTGGGGTTTCTCCGGGAAGGCGCGGTTAGTAAGATGACCCTGAAGCCAGGAAACCTGCCATTCCGATGCTGTTTTGGGACCTCCGTGGAACGAGGGGCCGAAGCCTGATCGTATCCAGATTGCCGGTTTTGAGCCCCTGTCCCCTTCACGGACAGGGGCTTTTTATTTAAGGGGGATGTATGGCGAGGACAATCTTGATTACCGGCGGAGCGCGCAGCGGCAAAAGCGCTTTTGCCGAAAAACTGGCCTGGGAGTTCGGGGCGCCGCTCGGTTATCTGGCAACGGCCCGGACGCTTGACAGCGAAATGGATGAGCGCGTTCGGCGGCACCGTGAACGGCGTGGCAGTGAATGGAGCACGATAGAGGAACCGCTTAACCTGAGTCAGGCGCTGGCGCGCTGTGATGGCCAGTATCGGGCGATTCTGGTGGATTGTGTGACGCTGTGGTTATCCAATCTGCTCTTCAAGTATGAGGATGCCGGGGAACTGATTGAAGAGCGGATTCATGAAGACCTGCAGCGCTTGAAGGGCACGCTGAACGGGATGGTGACGCCGGTGGTTCTGGTCAGCAACGAGGTCGGCATGGGGATTGTGCCGGACAACGCCATGGCGCGGATGTTCCGTGACATCGCCGGTACAACAAATCAGGCCCTGGCAGCGGCGGCGGACGAGGTGCATGCCGTCATCAGCGGGATCCCGCTGCGATTGAAATAAAGGAGAACCTTGTATGGACAGCATCAAAGCTACACTGGACCGGATCAAGCCGGTCAGCCAGGAACTTCTGCAGCAGGCTCAGGCCAGGCTGGACAACAAAACCAAACCGCCCGGATCACTCGGGAGGCTCGAGGAGTTTGCCCGGCGCGTGGCAGCCATCAGCGGGACGGAGGAACCGGATCTCTCGAAGAAGGTGATCTTCACTTTTGCCGGTGATCACGGCATCGTCGAAGAAGGGGTCTCCCTCTACCCGAAAGAGGTCACGCCCCAGATGGTGTTCAACTTCCTCTCCGGCGGCGCCGGGGTCAACGTCCTCGCCCGTCACAGCGGCGCCGAGGTGCGGGTCGTGGATGTCGGGGTCGATTACGATTTTGGCGGCACCCCCGGCATGCTGCACCGCAAGGTGGCCCGCGGTACGCGCAACTTTGCCAGGGGACCGGCAATGACACGCGACGAGATGCTGGCCGCCATGCAGGTCGGCATTGACTTGGCAGGCCAATGCCG
>JAQUCU010000022.1 GCA_028686055.1 Desulfuromonadaceae bacterium | reverse complement strand
GCCAGAATTTCTGATGGGCAGACAAACGTAAAGTCAAGCGGGTAGAAAAACAACACAACATATTTACCCTTGAAAGCAGAAAGGGTAATCGACCCAAAGCTGTTGTCCGGCATGACCGCCTCGGCGGTGAAATCTGGGGCTTGTTTGGTCACAAGAGTGGTAAGGCACATAGGTTTGTTCTCCCTTGGAGTTAAAGTAAAATCTGATGGATTACTAATACCAGCCAATACCACCCATGTCAACAAGATAAAAATACTCTTTTAGTCTTTTTTACAGATAGGGTGCAAAGAGGTGGCAGAAACTGTCCCGCAGTTTGACCGGCAGGGGCCTGTTTTCCAGTTTCTGGAACGTAATTTCCTCCGCCATGGCGATTGCCCGTTCAAAATGCGCTTTTACAAGAGAGGCAAAAACAACATCGAAGACGCTCAGATTGAGTTCGAAGTTAAGTCTCAAGCTGCGGTTATCCAGATTGGCCGAACCTACCAAAGCCCATATGTCATCAATCAGCATGAGTTTGGTGTGTACAAAAGGCGGCGGCTGGTAATAGACCTTGATGCCGTTGGCGACGAGTTCCCACAGCAGAGACTGGCCTGCCCACTTGACAAATGGAAGATTATTTCTGCCCGGCAGTATAATGCGTACATCAACTCCCCGCAGCGCGGTGGTTATCAATGCCGAGATCATCGGTCGATCGGGGATGAAGTAGGGAGTCATGATGCAGACCGTGCGGGAAGCGCAGGAGAGCGCCCCCATGATGAGCTGTTCCAGTTTGCGGAATTCCTTGTCCGGACCGTCGCTTATGCAGCGCATAACGGCACCGCCCGCATAGTCAATTGGCGGAAAAAAAAGCGGATCATCAAGGCGCTCGCCGGTCACAAAGAACCAGTCCTCAAGAAAAGAGCGCTGCAGGTCGGCAACGACCGGCCCATGAACCGAAAAATGCATATCATGAAGCGCCTGACCTGGTTCAGTTGTCGCCAGGACGTGCTTCCCACGAATATTCATACCGCCGGTGAAGGCTTCCAGCCCGTCAACAATCAGCATCTTTCTATGATTGCGCAGGTTGATATAGGCGCCGTGACGCAGCGGCAGATAACGCTCCAACCGGACTCGAGAGCCCCTGAATGCCTTGACGGGTGATATTCTGCTGTATTTTTCCCCGAGGGCATCGATAAGAATCCGTACCGCCACACCGCGACCGGCAGCTTCGGTAAGGTGGTTGACAAAATCGGTGCCGATCCCGTCGGCGTCAAATATGTAGCTGGTGAGGTTGATGCTCTCCTTCGCACGGCTGATGGCTGCGAGCATGGCGGGGTAGGCGTTGTCACCGTTTTCGAGCATCGCTATCCTGTTGCCCCCCCTCAGCGGGGTTGCAACGACGCGGTCGCCCAGCACACAAAGATCCTGGAGATGAGAGGCCGCGGCGGGGAGCAGTACCGTATCCAACGGTACATCGTTGATAGGATAGATGGCGGTGCCGCTAACTCTGCGGCCGCTCGCCTGCCAGCTTCTGGCCCGGCGTGAAATGCGGTTGATGCCGAGACACCAGTACAAAAAAGGTCCGACGAGCGGCAGGGTAAGGTTCAGACTGGTCCAGACCAGCGCCGAACGGGAATCTCGCTTGAAAAGCAGCGAATGGCCGGCCGCAGCCAGTGACAGCACCGTGGAGCCGGCGACTAAAAGTGCTATCAGCAGATGATCCAAAAATCAGCCCAGATCTACAGAAACATCATCACCGCTCAGTTTTACCGGAAATGTGGCAAGAATACATTCCGGGTGCTCGGTGCACATGCCATCCACCAGGTTGAAGCGATAGCCGTGGCGCGGGCAGGAGATGTAGCTATCCTTGACGATAGCAGCGTTCAACGGGCTCCCCTGGTGAGGACACTCATTCTCAACGGCATAGATGGTCCCTTTGACGTTGATCAACAGAATTTCCCTGTCGGAGACGGTAACAACCTTTTTCCCGAAATTTGGTATTTCACTGATTTTTGCGATGTTATCCATACACACACCCCCTTATCCCTGATGCGAATGCCTGAAACTACCTGAAAAAGTGGACCCAGGTCAATTAATCTTATTAGGTCAGTGCCGTAATTTAAAGCACGAAACTTGTTTTCACGGCATCAGCGCCTAAAAAATAATCAAGTATGCGATGCATAACTACACAAACCTCCGACGCCAAAAGCCCGATTAAAAGTACATATACGCGTAATGGCAGATTTTTTCATATTGGCACGTTCAATGCTAATACCTAGTCAGCTTCCACAGAACGTGCAGCGATGGAATCAACGGAGCTTTCATCTGATCACCGTTCAAAATCAACGATGAAAAGGAGTAGAAGATGAAGCGAGTACAAATCATGGCAGTAGCAGCGGCAATCGTAGTAATGGCAAGCAGTTCGGCAATGGCAACCCCCTCGACACAGATATGGATTCCTTCAACCGACGTAAAAGGTTTCAAAGAGGTAAACATAAGCATTGACAACTATGCCCGCTTATCGAACGGAGCCGATGCGGGCGTGAATACATATGATGTAGGTGTGACAGCGGGCATCCTGCCGCTGGAAAAATTCAAGGTTGAAGTCGGAGTCGACTATATAACGGATAACAAACCCGGAAGCCTGGCTTCCAGCCATCCGGCATACTTTAACTTTAAGGGCGGTGTTCCTGAAGATGCCTTCTTCGCCGGAATGCCGGCAATTGCTGCCGGAATGTACGGCATGAACACCGCAAGCAATGCATTATCAACGAATGTCGCATACGGCCTGATCGCAAAGACTTTTCCGGTAGTCGGCCGTTTTTCTGTAGGTGGCTACAACGGTGCCGAAAGAAGTTTGGGGACGAATGCCAATAAAGGCATGCTGGCATCATGGGATCGCACCATGAGCGAAATTTCCGACAAACTCTGGCTTGCTGTTGATTATCAGAGCGGCAATAATGCCCTGGGGGCATTAAGTGTTGGCGGATCATGGGCCTTCACGAAAAATGTGTCACTGCTCATCGGTGCCGATTTCTATAACGATATCGCCACCGGCGGCAGACCGACTTTCACCACTCAGCTTGACATAAATCTTCCCTAGCTGTCTCTCCTGCAATCCGGGGGTGGGATGGGTTGCCTCCTGCCCCCCGACTTTTTAGTGAGTTAGAATAGGTTTTCTGGAAGAAAACATAGTTAGTTAACGCGCTATCCCGTTTATCGGGGCCTGGAATTAGACAATAAATGCAAACAAGGAGGACTGCACGATGAAACTCATCGAAGCAATTATCAAACCTTTCAAGCTTGACGAAGTGAAAGATGCACTTAACGATATCGGCATTGAAGGGATCACTGTATCAGAAGTTAAAGGATTCGGCCGCCAGAAGGGTCATACCGAGCTGTATCGTGGCGCTGAGTACGTTGTAGATTTTATACCCAAGATCAAGATTGAAGTTGCCGTAAGCGATGATCTTGTCGCCAAGGTTGTTGAAACAATTCAAACCAGTGCCAAAACCGGACGGATCGGTGATGGCAAGATATTCATCATCTCGCTTGAAGAGGCCATCAGGATCAGAACCGGTGAAAACGGCGACGATGCCGTCTGACCTTCAAAATCAAGCACACAAGGAAACCCACTTTATACAAGCTATAAGCGGCAACGGCGCCCCTTACAAAAAGATTATTCTTGAAAGGAGTTATCCGTGAAAAACAATTTCACTAAAATGATCAGCCTGATGATCGCCTCGGCGATGGTGCTGATTTTTGCAATGCCGCTTCTTGCGGAAGACAAGCCGGCGACGGCACCAGCGGCTACCGCGGCACCAGATACTTCAGCAACGACAGTAACCCCGGCGGCAACACCTGCCCCTGCTGCCGCAGCCACGGCCCCGGTTAACGACCCATCCGGTGCAAATACCGGCGTCGCTTCCGACACAGTCGGTGCCTCCGCCAGCGCGCCAACTCAGGAAGACCTCGACAAACTCGGCAAAACAGAACCGCTTGCTGCCAAGGTGGCTGACGTGGCGGGCCACAACAGAATTTCAATCAATATGGTTTGGACTCTTATCTGCGGGTTCCTTGTCATGTTCATGCAGGCCGGTTTTGCCATGGCGGAAACAGGCTTTACCCGTGCAAAAAACGCCGGACACACCATGGCCATGAACTTCATGGTATATGCCCTCGGTCTGCTCGGTTACTGGATCTGCGGTTTCGCCATCCAGATGGGCGGGATCGGAGGAATGGCCAGTCTGGGCGGGGCCAAGGCCCTGAATAGCGAATTCGTTATCCACCTGCTTGGCAAGGACTTCGGCCTGTTCGGCATGAAGGGTTTCTTTCTTACGGGAGATGTGTACGACACGTCCATTTTCGCCCTGTTTCTGTTCCAGATGGTCTTCATGGACACTACCGCTACGATCCCGACCGGCTCCATGGCTGAACGCTGGAATATGAAATCTTTCTTCGTTTATGGCTTATTTGTTTCCGGCATTATCTACCCGCTTTACGCTAACTGGGTCTGGGGCGGCGGCTGGCTGGCAACACTGGGCAGTAACTTTGGCCTCGGCCATGGGCATGTGGACTTTGCCGGGTCATCCGTTGTCCACTTGACCGGTGGTGTCTGTGCACTGGCAGGTGCGATGGTGATTGGACCGCGTATCGGCAAGTTTAACAAGGACGGTTCTCCTAATCCGATTCCAGGACACCATATTCCGATGGCGATAGTCGGCTGCTTTATTCTGGCCTTCGGCTGGTTCGGCTTCAATGCCGGCTCCACCATGGCCGGTACCGATCTCCGTATCGCAGTAGTTGCCGTCAATACCATGCTGGCTGGCGCAGCCGGTGCGTTCACCTCCTATGTATACATGTGGATTCGCTACGGCAAGCCCGATATTTCGATGAGCGCCAACGGCCTGCTGGCCGGCCTGGTCGCCATCACCGCCCCCTGTGCCTTTGTCACTGCACCTGTCGCCGTACTCATCGGCGGTATCGGTGGCATCCTCTGTACTCTCAGCGTCTTCTTTGTTGAGCGGGTTATGAAAGTTGATGATCCTGTCGGTGCTATCTCGGTTCACGGTGCCAACGGCGCCTGGGGTGTACTGGCCCTGGGCCTGTTCGCCGACGGCAAATACGGTGACGGCTTCAACGGCGTCAAAGGGACTGTCACCGGCCTCTTTTACGGTGATTCCGGGCAGTTCGTTGCCCAGTGCATCGGCACGGTGACCAATATCGTCTATGTTTTCGTTATTTCGTATGTCTTCTTCAAGGTACTCGATAAGATCGTTGGCCTGCGTGTACCGAAAGACCAGGAACTTGAAGGACTCGACCATTTTGAGGTTGCTGTCAACGCCTATCCCGACTTCAACCTGCGGCAGCTTCCACTGGGTGGCGGTCACCACCCCTCGCACAAGCCTGAAGAATAAAACATCCCTGGTCTCATACGTTACGACCAGTTGCTGAACCAACATATGACCGTCATTGTCTCCAAAGATGAGACAGTGACGGTCATACTGTTTCTTACAGCAAAATTTTGGCATCTTCAACGCTTGAAATTGGTGTGTCACCATTTGATTGTGGTTGGGTTTCAGTCGCTGTCGCAAAGGAGTCCGCATGCTTGTCGCACTTGTGATTATTTTTGTAATCGTCTACGCCGCAATCGCCCTTGAACATCCTCTTAAAGTAAACAAAACGGCCACTGCTCTTCTTGGAGCCGGTCTTTTATGGACGGTATATTCAGTATTGAGCGGAAATTCATATATGGCCGTGGGACAGTTGAACGAATCTCTGGCTTCAACCACCCAGATCGTTTTCTTCCTCATGGGTGCCATGACCATTGTCGAAGTCGTCGACGCACACAACGGCTTCGAGGTGATTACTTCCCGCATCAAAACGGCCAACCTGGCATCGCTTTTGTGGCTGGTCGGCTTTGTCACCTTTTTTCTCAGTTCAGTGCTCGACAACCTCACAACCACAATCGTCATTATCTCGATGATGCGTAAACTTCTGGATAGCCAGGAAGACCGCCTGTTTTTTGCCGGCATTATAGTCATTGCGGCCAATGCCGGTGGCGCATGGACTCCAATAGGTGATGTAACCACAACTATGCTCTGGATAGGAGGGCAGATCAGTACAATCGCTATCATGAAAGAACTTTTTATTCCTTCGCTGATCAACTTGATTATACCACTGGCGGTCACCAGCTATATCATTCGGGGTACAAAAGTAGTTGCTCCCGAACGCAATGAAGCCAACAGCGGTTATGTAACCACCCGGTTCGAGCGCAATCTTATGTTCTTTCTAGGCATCGGTATTTTGGTGACCGTCCCGGTCTACAAGACTTTGACACACCTGCCACCGTTCATGGGAATCCTCTTTGGCTTGGGAATACTCTGGCTGGCGGGTGAGTTGGTGCATCGCAATAAAGAGGACGAAGAAAAGGAACACCTGACCCTCACAAGCGCTCTGATGAGAATCGATATGAGTTCGATTGTTTTTTTTATCGGCATATTGCTTTCTGTTGCTGTCCTTGAGCACACCCACATCCTGACATCGCTGGCAGCATGGCTCGACCACGTAATCGGCCGCCAGGATGTCATTGTCACAACCATTGGACTAGCCAGCGCGGTTATTGATAACGTGCCGCTTGTTGCTGCGTCGATGGGAATGTACAGTCCTGTCGCTTATCCCACGGACAGTTTTCTGTGGGAGTTCATGGCTTACTGCGCAGGAACCGGAGGCTCAATTCTGATCATAGGTTCTGCAGCCGGAATAGCTGCCATGGGCCTGGAAAAGATCAACTTTTTCTGGTATGTGAAAAAAATCAGCGGACTGGCATTACTTGGTTACTTTGCCGGTGCCTTAGCCTATGTAATGCAGTACAGGCTCTTACATTGATGAATAAAGTGACTGAATTTGCCTGTTATCGCGGCGGCCCGATCTGCCTTACGTCTGCGGGACATCTAACCGGTTACGAACTTCAGTCGGGGCAGACCCTCAACAAACCCTTCATCATAGCCGAAACCATAAGTCGAAGCAGTATGGCCACCATCTTCAAGCAAACAATCCTCCCTGGGCAGGTCTTGCACTTATCGACACAGGAGGTAGAGTAGTACGAATAGGACGAAATCAGGAGATGTGCGCCGTGTTGGTTCACGGCACCTGATCATCGATGTGGTTCATGCCCTATTTTTCATCTGCATGCTTGAAATCTGGGCATCAATGAGCACCCATTCCGCCTTAACTGCACGGTATTTATAAATATTTTAGCTTGGCATAGCCTATGCACTATCATTAATTCAATAACTGTAATATCCATCCAACGAAGGAATATGGAGGTAAGCAATGAAGCTTGTCGAGGCAATCATCAAACCGTTCAAACTGGACGAAGTTAAAGAGGCCCTCAACGCGATCGGCATCGAAGGGATTACCGTCAGTGAAGTAAAAGGATTCGGCCGCCAGAAAGGACATACCGAGCTGTATCGAGGCGCTGAATACGTTGTAGATTTTATACCGAAAATCAAGATGGAAATTGCCGTTAGTGATGACCTGGTGGCCAAGGTTGTTGAAACAGTCCAAGCCACTGCCAAAACCGGCCGGATCGGTGATGGTAAAATATTCATCATCCCGCTGGAAGAGGCAATCAGGATCAGAACGGGTGAAACTGGCACCGACGCAATCTGATAATAACGTATAAAATTACCTACAACGGAGGAACACCATGAAACTCAAACTTTATCTAGCTTCAGTAATGCTTGTTATCCTTGCCGGACTGATTCCGATTGCCGCAATGGCCGAAGAAAAGAAGGATGCCGCACCGGCGGCAGCGACGGCAGTGACGTTCCCCGCAGCTACCCCGGCAGCGACGGCAGCAGATGCTGCAAAACCTGCTGATGCAGCAGCGGCAGCCGCAACGCCAGCTACACCGCCTGATGTCAAACCGGTGCTCAACACCGGCGACACCGCCTGGATGCTGATTTCATCGGCACTGGTACTGCTGATGCTCCCGGGCCTTGCTCTGTTCTACGGCGGCATGGTACGCCAGAAGAACGTGCTTTCAACCATCATGCACTCATTCGTGGCCATGGGGATCGTCGGCGTGCAGTGGGCGGTGATCGGCTACTCGCTATCCTTCGGCCATGATATGGGCGGCATGGGCCTTGTCGGCGACTTCAGCAAATTCATGCTGAACGGCCTGATCATCATGAAAGACGCCGCCAGCGGCACCGTAGATTTTGCCCTGTTCCAGAACTATGCCAAGGAGCCGGGTGCGATCCCCGAGATCGTCTTTGCCATGTACCAGGCGATGTTCGCCATGATCACGGTGGCGCTCATCTCGGGCGCCATGGCGGAGCGTGTCAAGTTCTCGGCCTACTGCGTATTCGTCCTCCTCTGGACGACGCTGGTCTACGATCCGCTGGCCCACTGGGTCTGGATGACCGACGGGTGGCTGTTCAAAAAAGGTGCTCTCGATTTCGCCGGCGGTACTGTCGTTCACCTCTCTTCAGGTATTTCAGCTCTCGCCTTCTTGATCTTCCTCGGCAAGCGCCGGGGCTTCCCCACCGAGCGCATGGCACCGCACAACCTGCCGCTGACGTTGTTGGGAGTCGGTCTGCTCTGGTTCGGCTGGTACGGTTTCAATGCCGGTTCAGCAGTTGTCGGCGTCAACACCTCTGATGCCGCCGGCGGCCTGGCCGGCCTGGCCTTTGCCACCACGACCATTGCCCCCGCCGCAGCCGGACTCTCCTGGATGATCGCCGAATGGATCCACTCCGGCAAGCCGAGCGCTCTCGGTTTCGGTTCCGGTGTTGTCGCCGGCCTTGTCGTCATCACCCCTGCTGCCGGCTTCGTACAGCCGGGCGCCGCGCTGCTGATGGGCCTGATGGCCGGTCTCGTCTGTTACGGCGGCGTCCTGCTGAAAGCCAGACTGAAATATGATGACTCTCTTGACGCCTTCGGCGTACATGGCCTGGGCGGAACATTCGGGGCGATCATGACCGGTGTATTTGCCACGGTCGGCGCCACCGGCCTGCTGGCGGGCAATTTCAAGCAGCTGATGACACAGCTGATCGCCGTTCTCGCCGCAGGGTCCTATGCCTTCATCGTGACGTTAGTCATCGCCTTTATTCTCGACAAGACGATGGGGCTGCGTGTTGACAAAGAAGACGAAATCATGGGTCTCGATCAGACACAGCATTCCGAATCGGGATACAACATGTAATCTTGCGGCTATACAGCTCTCACACCACAAGGAGCCGCCCGATCGCGGGCGGCTCCTTTACCATCTGGAGAATCTATGAAGGATTCTGCTGCCGGACATAGCGACGACGCTAACATCAGCCCTGATCTTCTGCGGCAGCTGGCCTATAGCGAGAAGATGGCCGAACTGGGCAGGATTTCCGCAGGTATCGTACATGAGCTGAATTCACCGCTCTCCGTCATAATTTCGGCGGCGCAGATGATCATGCGTGAAGAGGGCGTGCCGGAAGGTGTGCAGGAAATGATTTCCCGCATCGGCTCGGAAGCGTTGCGTCTGTCGCACCTGACCAAGGGGTTGCTAAATTTCAGCAGCCACGATGACAGTATCGGCGATACAGATCTCAACCTCACCGCCGATTTTATTCTCAACTTTCTAAACTTTGAAGCTGCCCGGCGCGGGGTGCTGGTCCTGAAGCAGTTTGACTACAGCCTGCCGACCATCCGCCTGGACGCCAACATGCTGAAGCAGGTTCTGCTCAATATCATCATGAATGCACTGCAGGCGATGGAAAACAGCGGAGGTAAGCTTCTCGTCGAAACGGCGAGCGGGGGGAACGACAGCGTACGCTTCATTATCACCGATAATGGGCCTGGAATTCCGGCCGAATCATTGGACCGGATCTTTGACCGTTATTTCACAACAAAAAAGCCGGGCGAAGGGACGGGACTGGGGCTGTTCGTAACCAAGAATCTGGTTAAAAATGCCGGCGGGAGCATTTGGGTAACAAGCAGCAGTGGCGGCACTGCATTTACGGTCACACTCCCTGCACTGCACTAACAGGGCCTCTTTACACAAACAGTGCTCTTTCGCTTCACTACTCATAATCCGGCATTAACTTCACCCGACTGTACACATCTCACACCTTCCGGACCCGGTATTCCCCGCCGCTAATCAGATACTCATTCACCTTTCATGATGCTGATCGGCGCCAAAGAACCCTCATACAGCAATATTTCGAATCACTTCCTGGAGGGTCGACAGGCGGTACGGTTTCTGGATGAAGCCGGCCAAACCCTTGCCAACGAACTTTTGTGTGACCTCCTGCTCGTTGAAACCGCTGGAGATGATCACCTTGACATCAGGTTTCAGCCGCCGCAGTTCACGGAAACATTGTTCACCGTCCATATGCGGCATCGTCAGGTCGAGGACCACGAAAACAATTTCAGGCGTGCTTTTGAATAGTTCCACCGCCTCCTGTCCGTCATTGGCCGTGACCGTTGTAAAGCCAAGTTCCTTCAGCATCTCGGTGCCGATGCCGCGCACCGTCTCCTCATCATCAACCAGCAGCACCGTGCCACTTCCATGCCACTCGTTGGTAAGCAGGTTGCCGTTGAAGATCTCAGCAGGGCGGCCTGATGCGGGGAGCAGAATTTTGAAGGTAGTCCCCTTACCCGGCTCACTGTAGAGCTTGATCGCACCACGGTGCCCCCGTACGATTCCAAGCACGGCGGCCATACCAAGACCGCGGCCGGTAAACTTCGTCGTAAAGAAGGGGTCAAACAGCTTGGCCATGGTCCCCCTGTCCATGCCGCAGCCGCTGTCGGCTATTTCCAGATAAACGTACAGGCCGTTGTTCAGGTTTTCATCGAGCCAGACGTCATTCAGGTAACCCCGGTCGCATTCCATGCAGCCGGTGGTGATGGCGATGACGCCGCTCTTGTCGCCGATCGCCTCGGAGGCGTTGATCACCAGATTCATGACAATCTGGCGTATTTGGGTGGCGTCGGCCTCCACCGGCGGGAGCGGTTGATATTTGTTGAGCCGGAGCACAGCTTTCTTGGAAATTGAAACCTCCAGCATATGCAGCATCTCCTCCAGCAGGCGGTTCAGGTCGATGTTCTCGAGGACAAACTTCCCCTTGCCGGAGTAGGCGAGCATCTGTCTGGCGAGGTCGGCGGCCCTTGCGGCGGCCTGCTCGATGCGGCGCAGGTTATCGGCGGCAGGGGACTCTCTGTTGAGACGCATCAGAGCCAGATCGGCGTTGCCGATGATCGCCATCAGGATGTTGTTGAAGTCGTGAGCGATACCGCCGGCCAGTACACCGAGGCTCTCCAGTTTCTGGGCGTGCAGTATCTGCTGCTCAAGCTTCAGACGCTCTTCTTCTGCACCTTTGAGCTCGGTTATGTCGGTGGCGGCCCCGAGCAGTACCAGATCGCCTTCTCCCGGGCCGGCTTCACAAAGGCTTTTCTCTGATATCCACCGGATATCCTGCTGTTTTGTGACAAGCCTGAATTCTATCTGCTTCACGTCTCCCGGAGCCAGGTTAATGAGATAGGCAGACACTGTCTCCCTGTCATCGGGATGGACAAGGGGAAGCCAGCAGCCCAGCTCATAGATTTCCTCGATACTGTAACCTGAAATAGAGCCGATCGCACCGCCAATCCACTGCACCCGGAACGGTTCATCCCCGCTTCTAGAACATTTGTGAATATAGTCAGACGTGAGTTCGGCAAAGCATCGGTAGATTTCCTCGCTGACTTTAAGCCTCTCTTCAGATTTAATCCGTTCATTGATTTCCTTTTTCAGATCTTCTGTCCGTTCTCTGACCAGATCCTCCAACTGCTCGGAAAGGTGTTTGAGTTTCTGCTCCACCTTTTGACGCTCTCCCAATTCCAGCTGCAATGACTGGGTCCGGTTGCACACCTCCTTCCGCAGTGTATAGCTCCAGCCAGCAACGATCAGCAGCGTGAGTCCAAGCGCAGAAGCCACCGCCCCGACGATGAAGGTTTTGGTAGGGTACCAACGTTGTCCTTCCATATATATCCAGCGGTGGATAGCCTCATTACGCTCCTCTTCACTGATATCTGCCAGCCCCTTGTTCAGAATTACCTGCAGTTCCGGCCAGTCCTTGCGGATGCCGATGCCCCATCGGTAGTCGAAGTCAGTTTTGCCGGCCAACTGCAGGTTGGTGATGCCGGCTTCCTGTGAGTAAAATAGGGCATTAGCCATATTCTCCACATAGGCATCAACCATCCCCAGCGACGCCTTGGCCAAGCCGGTGGAGACATCCTGGACCACCTCCAGATTTATCTCCGGATACCGTCTTTTAAGGATGTCATGGGCCGCATAGTTTGAAACAACCGCCACCTTTTTCCCCTTTAGATCTTTCAGCGTCAGATTGGCCGGAGAGCCTCTGCGGGTAAAGATCCCTCCGGGCACCGTCACCAGTGCATCGGTAAAGAGGGCGAACTCCTCCCGGTCGGGAGTCCTGACCATCACCCCCATCAGGTCCACTTCATGACGTTTGAACCTGGCCATCGCATCGTTCCAGTTTTTAGGACGGACAATCGTGATCGTGACGCCAAGTTTTTTCTCCAGAATCCGGATGATATCGGCTGCGGCCCCCTGGTAATTGCCGTGCCTGTCAAAATACTCAATCGGTTTGAAGTCGGGATCGGGGGCAAGGGTTATGACCGGATGCGCTTCGAGCCATTTGTGCTCTGCATCAGTTAGTTCCACGGTCCCTGCAGCGTGGCCGGCGGCGGCAAAACAGGGAGGAGATGCCAGAAGCAGCAGTGGCAGCAGGCATAACAATAACCGCATGAATCCCGGTGTGCACATATAATATCCCCTCATGCTTTGCATTGCATATCTCATCACATGCACCATGGACGACCTCATCCCGAGCAGCTATTCTAATTGCGTCTATCAGATACGCCGGGTGCAAGCAGCAGTATCAGTCTTTTCAGCATCACAGGTATCCGCTCCGCCCTCTTCAGTGCCGTCGCAGAAAATCAAATCCCGACATCTCCGCACCGCCGCCTTCGGCTTGATAATGTCATAATATCGGGATGATAGCATCAACAACATAAAACAAGTCAAACTATACCTGATAACTGTTTCAGTTCAAGGGATTGGTTTGGATCCATACCGATTTGCTGTGAGCAGAAGCCAGGATCAATGTTCAGAATGCGTCTGCAGTTGCCTGATACCGAAGTTTTTTGATGCCCGCATGGCATTTCTCCACGTTAGTGGTTATAGTTGCATCAATGGACCTTTCTGACGTAAGGCATGACGTGAATAACAGCTCATGGGAACCGGTTTCCCCGGGAAACAGTGCCTCTGTGACCAGGCAGCAGGCGCGATCCTGGTCGCTCGTGCTGGACTCCCGTTCTATCCCGTGCTGCATCGAGCCAGACGGGGATGGATGGCTGCTACTGGTGCCGAAGCATCAGCTGGAGAGCGCCCGCAGGGAGCTGCAGCTGTACGAGGAGGCAAATCAGGGCTGGCCGCCGGCACTCCCGGCGGAACGGCAGCTGACTGATAACACCCTGCCGACAGTTTCGGTGCTGATCCTTCTCGCAACCTTTTACAACCTGACGCTGGTCGGCATTTCTCTCCCGGAGCACGGCATTCCGGATCTGTACGAACTCGGTTCTGCCCACGCCGCAAGCATCAGGGACGGGCAGCTGTGGCGCTGCATCACCGCTCTCACCCTTCATGCCGGGCCGGTCCACCTGCTCGGCAATCTGACGATCGGCGGCATTTTCATTGTTCTGCTCTGCCGGGAGCTCGGCTCCGGATTGGCATGGAGTCTGCTGCTGACCGCCGGCAGCATCGGCAACCTGATCAACGCCTGGGTACAATCGCCGGCCCACCGCTCGATCGGTGCCTCCACCGCAGTTTTCGGTGCGGTAGGCATTCTTGCCTCAGTCAGGCTGGTACGGGACCGTCAAAGCCTGCAGCAGCACTGGATTACCCCGATTGCAGCGGGGCTGGCTCTGCTGACGATACTGGGGACCGAGGGGGAGCATACCGACTTGGGCGCGCACCTGTTCGGCTTCGGTTCCGGAGTATTCCTCGGGATTGCGGCGGAACGTTTGATGGTGAGGTACGGACGTCCGGGTGGCATTTTGAATTTTCTGCTGGCAGTTATGAGCGGGGCTCTGGTGGCTGCGGCATGGTGGGCTGCGATAGGGTTGGGAGGATAAACGCCGGGTGAGCGGAGCGGAACAGCGTCTCCCTGTTAAAAAAGCAGGCGCGGGATATGCTCCTGCGCCTGTCTGGGCTGCGTGTCTCTCTGCCTGCCGGTTAGAGCAGATCAGTCTTCTTGAGAATAACAATGGCGCCCTGGTACGATACAACCAGTACCAGCAGCCAGCTTACGAGCAGAATAGTATTCATCGGTTTATTCCTTTCTCTTAGTACATTTCGTTGGGATCTTCGCTTGTCAGTTCGGCCAGGGTAAGTTTTTTCGCATCCATCAGCTTCCAAACATAGGCGATATACCCCAGTACAAAGGGAACGGCAATCGCCACATAGCTCATTACCGTGAGGGTGTATCTGCTGCTTGAGGCGTTGTAGATAGTCAGGCTCGACTGCAGGTCGGTCACCGACGGGTAAAAGGCGGTGTTGTGGTAACCGGCCAGTGAAAAGATCGCCAGCCCCACCAGCACGGTGCCGATGCCGCCAAACCAGATGCCGCCGTTCTTGCCGAGAAGGGCGGTGGCGACCACACCGTAGACCACGGAGACCAGCCCACCCAGCAGCATTACCAGCACCACCGGCATCCCGAGCAGGTTGTGCAGGTATTTTCCCTTTTCGACAAAGATCGTGCCGGTAGCCGGATCAACGGCAAAGCCGTCCATCGTCACGAGGCTGATAAGGATTGTCAGCAGAAACGGCAGGGACCAGAGGAGGTTGATCAGTGCCGCCTTGCGGGCCCGTTTGACCAAAGGCTCGTAATCAACATGGTTGACGATATACATGGCGCCAAGGGTTCGGGCCAGAAACACCAGGAACAGCCCGAAGGCGAGGTTGAACAGGTTGAGTGCAGCCTCCAGACCATGGTAGGGCGTGCCCCAGCTCACGGAGTTGTACATGTTCAGACTAAAGCTGGAGCCGGTAAAGAACGTCCCGACCGCAGCGCCGATCAGCAGTATCCCGACGCTGCCGTTGATAAACATGAAAATTTCATAGGTCCTCGCGCCGAGAAAATTGTCCGGTTTCTTGCGGTACTCATAACTGACCGCCTGGAGGATGAAGGTGAACAGTATGAGCATCCAGACCCAGTATGCCCCGCCGAAGCTGGTGGCATAAAAGAGCGGAAAGGCCGCGAACAGCGCACCGCCGAACAGGACCAGCGTGGTGAAGGTCAGCTCCCACTTGCGCCCCATCGTGTTGATGATCAGGGCTTTTTCCTCTTCGGTGTCTGCCGTGGTGAAGATCAGGGTCTGTCCCCCCTGGACAAAGGTCAGGAAGAGAAAGAGCGACCCGACCACGGAGGTTATCAGCCACCATAGCTGCTGCAGAGTTGAGTGATCCAGGTTTCCTATCATATCGTTATGCCTCCGGTCCGGTCTTGATTTGCTTCACCATAATCCGAATCTCCGCTACCAACAGCGCGGTGAAAAGTGTCAGGAAGATGTAAAATGTCGTCTGAACGTTGCTTACCGCAATGTTGGTGCTCGCCACCCCCACCGGCAGCAGCCCCTGGATTGCCCATGGCTGTCTTCCGACCTCGGCCACGACCCAACCGGCCTGCTGCGCCACATAGCCCAGGAAGATAGAAGCGAAGCACGCTAGGTTCAGCCAGCGCTGTGATTCGAGGGTGCCCCTGAATGCGAAGTAGATTACCAGCAGGAAGATCAGCGGGAACAGCGTGCCAAGCACGACCATGATATGGAAACTATAGAATGTGATGGCCACAGGCGGCACGGCCTGAACGGCGCTGCTCAGATAGCCGTAGCCGAGATCCCCCTTGTTCTGGTCAAAGATGGCCAGGGCGGAAGTTGCCGCCGCCACATCGCCTCTTCCCTTGGCCTCCTTGTAGCTGGCCAGGGCGGATATGGCGGTCCTGCCGGTAATCATGCGCTGCTCGGCACCGACAACATTCTGCCCGGCATTGCCAAAGACCAGGTCGTCGATTCCCGGAACAAAACTGTTGGGGTCGCGGTTGGCCAGCAGTGAAAGCAGTCCGGGAATTTTCACCGCCTGATGGAATGCCGGCTGGTCATCTCCCGGTCTCTTGCCGGCGTTGATGGCTCCCACTGCGATGAGCGGAGCCTTTTCCTGCCCAACATATAACCCCTCCATAGCCGCCAGCTTCATCGGCTGCCGGTGAGCCACATTGAAAGCGGCCTCATCTCCGGTAAAGGCACAGAAAATAGAGGCGACGAAACCGAATACCGCCGCGACCACCATGCTCCGTTTGGCCATCTTCTGGTGCCGGGCCTGCAGCAGAAAGAGCGCGGAGACCCCGACAACAAAGAGGGAGGCGAGCAGAAAGGCGGAGCTGGTCGTATGCGTGAACTTGTGGATCGCCACCGGTGAAAGGGCCACATCCCAGAAGTTCTGCATTTCAAAACGGGCCTTGTCGGGGTTGAAGGACATGCCGGCGGGAGATTGCATCCAGCCGTTCGCCACCAGAATCCAGACCGCAGAGAGGTTGGAGCCGACCGCCACCATCCAGGTGGAAAAGAGGTGGAACCCTTTTGATACCCTGTGCCAGCCGAAAAACATCACGGCAAAGAAGGTCGCCTCGAGAAAGAAGGCGAAGATCCCCTCGATAGCCAGCGGAGCGCCAAAGATGTCACCCACCATCCAGGAGTAGTTGGACCAGTTGGTACCGAACTGGAACTCCAGAATGATGCCGGTGGCGATCCCGATCGCGAAGTTGACGCCGAAGAGGGTCATCCAGAATTTAGTCAGTTTTTTCCATTCCACATTGCCGGTCTTGACGTAGATCGATTCAAAAAAGGCGATCAGAAAGGAAAGCCCCAGCGTCAACGGTACAAAAATCCAGTGATACATGGCGGTCAGTGCAAATTGTGCCCTGGCCCAGTCCACAGTCGTCAAAATTTGATCTCCCAAAATACCCTCCTTTTGTGTGTGCCGGCGTCAGTTGCGTGCCGCCTTAATGTTAAAATACCCGGTAAAACGTACAGATCGGAATGCATCAGCGGGACGGTGGCGATACGGTGAGGTTTTCCAGAACATGCCCCGCCCGGTCACGATCGGTGCTAAAATTTTCTTTAAGATAATTTGGAAAGAAGAAAAACTTGAGGACTGCAAACAGAATAAACAGTTTTATTATGATGATCTTCCAGAGGGTCCGCCCAATCACCATGGAACGGAAACCTTCCCGATAAAAAAGATACAGCTGTCTTGCTGCAGAAGTCATCTGCCACCCCCACCCGTACAAAGGATCTTTTTTATCCTTTTTGTCTTAATGTCAATATTACTTTTACTCAAACGAGTCAACAAAAATATTTATTATTTAAGTTATAGCACTCGGCACGAACCGGTCAAGGGGGCGGAAATGATTCGGGCGCCTGCAAACGGAATGCAGAGCCTGAACAACTCTTTTTATCCTTTAGTGACTCTTTTTTGCCGTTGACATCAGCCTTTTAATAAGTGACACCTGTACAGTTGCAGTTTAACAAGGCACTGAGCGGAAAGGTGAATACTGTGCAGCAGCATCATAGCCAGGGAAAAGCCCCGAAATACCGACTGCTGATAGAGCAGAGCGACTATGGCAACAGCATCCGTGGTGCCATCAAACAGGGTGATGAGGCGCTATATGGCTGGGCAGCAAACATTCTGCCGAGCGGTCTGGCCCGTTTTCTCGCGTCACACCACTTCTATGATTCTTCACGTCGTTATTTTGAGAAGTTCCACCAAATGACGGGCAGGGTCTACCCGATCGTATTCCGCGACCGGGAGGGTCACGAGACAACGCTTACCTACAGTGGAGAACAGCCCTGCAGCGCCGGAATCACCTTTGACATCCGGGGCGATGAAGTACACATCTCCCGTTCCCTTGCAGACGGTACGCCACTGCCTGGTAATGCCGTACTGCACGGGCAGCTGCTGTTCGACGTTGCCGCCGGTGCCGTCGTACCGGTTGCAAACAGTGACGCCTGGAAACTCTGGGATACGGTTTACGAAGAGCTGGAGAGTCCGCTGGACGCTTTTGACAATGATGACTGGAATGACGATGACCTTGTCGAGCCGGTTGAGTCCAGACAGGGTCTCCGCCTCCTTCGGCACACAATCATCGCCCCGCTGGAGCTCTTTAACAGTGCAATAGTTCGCCTTCCACCCGAAGCTGTCAACGATCCGGAGAGCCATTGCCACTTTCTGCTGAACGGCGTTGCCACCACAAAGAATGCCGCAGAAGAGCAGAACTATCTGCTCGATATCCCGCTCGGCTTGAACGGTGCAACGGCATCACTTGAGCCGGTAAGCCGGCATCAGAACAGTACCTTTCCCTTTTCCGGTTCCGCCTTCTGGCTCTTCTGCCCTGAGCGTCGCTCAATTCTTTCGGCACCGATGAAGGCAAAAAAACGGGTGCGGGCTGTTATCGAGACGGCCTTTACGCTGATGGATGAAACCAGGCCGACCGCACGGAACACCATTATCCGCTCCATGACCGGCTCATCCGATTTTTTAAAAAGGGATGTAAAACGCGAGGGCAAACAGTTCCTCTCCCATCTGGCCGAATCATGGAACCGGTCGATGACCATTGTTCTGGCAACCTCAAAGGGGTGGCGCTTTCTGAACGATGACCACCGCACCCAGGCACGGATGCTGCGGATTCTGTACGAAACGTTCGGGCTGGACTCCTTTAGCAACGGCTTCGCATCGTTGAACGTGAAGGTTGCCACCGACAGGCTGATAAAGGAGTTACCGCAGCTGGCGGCACATCTTCAGGCGGAAGGATTTACGCTCCGCATCGGCAACGAGCCGCTGGGGGCGGCAGCCTGGGAATTTTCCCTGGATGCGACCAGCAGCAGTCAGGACTGGTTCGAGCTCAAACCGGAGATCCGCTGCAACGGCGAAATATTGACTGAGGAGGAACTGCATGGAGTAATGGACGGTAGCGGTATACTGCGACGCAACGGCAGGTTGATGCTGCTGGACGACGTTAGTTCCCAGATACTGGCGATGTTTGCCGCTGCAATGCCGACCGGCAAAAAGAGAAAAAAGGGGGGACAGGATCCGGTTCGCGTGCCGCGCCTGCAGATTCTGGACTGGCTGCAGCTGCGGAGCCACGGTGTACAGGTCAGGCTGGCTCCGGACGATGCCCGTATCCTGGAGAGCCTGCTCAATTTTTCGTCAATACCGGCAAGACCGCTTCCGGAGGGGCTGAACGCCACCCTGCGCCACTATCAGGTCGATGCCTGGCACTGGCTGGCTTTTCTCTATGAGCATCATTTCGGCGCCTGCCTTGCTGATGACATGGGACTGGGCAAAACCGTGCAGGGGATATCGCTGCTGGCCGGAATAATGTCCGGAGAACTTGCCTCCTCAGCGCCGCCTGGAACGCCGCACCTGGTGGTCGCACCGCCGTCGCTCCTCTTCAACTGGGAGGCCGAGATTGCCCGGTTTCTCCCGTCCGCCAGGGTCATGCTCTACAGCGGCAGCGGGCGCAGTACCGGGGAATTTGCCCATCACGATGTCATCATCACCAGCTACGGCATTGTCCAGCGCGACTGCGACCTGCTGGCCGAACAGCGCTTCAATGTGCTGATCTTCGACGAAACCCAGGTGGTCAAAAACGTGCAGGCGGCCACCACCAATGCGGTGCGCAAACTGCGCGGCGCTTTTACGCTGGCGCTGACCGGGACGCCGGTGGAAAATCATCTGGGTGAATACTTTGCGATCCTGGATCTCTGCCTGCCGGGATTGCTCGGGACACGCGAAGAGTTCAGCCGCAAACTGGGCCGGGATGGCGCGGCCGGCACGGCGAGGCTGATCGGGCGCACCCGCCCTTTTGTGCTGCGGCGAACAAAACAGCTGATTGCCAGCGAGCTGCCGCCAAAGATCGAGATGGACATAGCGCTGGAGCTGACAACCAAACAGCGGCTCTTTTACCAGCGCACCGTGGAGGAGGTGCGCGGGCAGGTCAAGGCAGCCTACGAAAGCCACGCCCCCGGGCAGGCGCGTATCATCGCCCTGACCGCGATTCTCCGTCTGCGCCAGATCTGCCTCGCCCCGGCCCTCGCCTCACCCGGCGCCAGCGACGCCTCGCCGAAACTTGAATTTCTGGTAGAGCAGCTGGCCGAACTGCGTGACGAAGGGCACAGCACGCTGGTGTTCTCACAGTTCACCGGCTACCTCGACATCATCGAGAAAGGACTGCACGACCGCGGGTTTTCCTGCTTCCGTCTGGATGGTTCAACTCCGGTTCCACAGCGTAAAAAGCTTGTGCAGAGTTTTCAGAATTCAGCGAAACCTTCAGTCTTTCTGATCAGCCTCAAAGCCGGCGGTAAAGGGCTCAACCTGACCCGCGCCACCTATGTCTACCACATGGACCCCTGGTGGAACCCGGCTGTCGAAAACCAGGCTTCAGACCGTGCCCACCGCATCGGCCAGACCGGGCAGGTCACGATCACCCGCCTGATCATGCGCCATACGATTGAGGAAAAGATGATGGCGTTAAAAGAGCAGAAGACCAGGCTGTACAAGGCTATTCTGGAGGATGGGGCGAGCGGCGGTGGTGCAGGGCTGACACGAGAGGATTTCGAGTTTCTGCTGGGGTAGACAGCCGGAAAAGACCTTGAGCAAGCTGGCGGTAGATCGGCGACCTGCTCAATGCCAACCATTACAGGGAGGAATGCTGTGGCAGATGGGGGGCTATGCGGAAACCGCTCTATGCCGGTTCTTCAACCGGCTCTTCGATGAGCGGCATGATAACAACCTTGATCTTACCCTTTCCCCAGAGACCGATTTTCTTGGCGGCGGCACGGGAAAGATCAATGAAGTGGAATGATTTGGGGGCACAGCGGTCATTGATCGTGACATGGACTTCCTGCTTGGTGACAGGGTTGATAACCCGTACCACCGTGCCGAGAGGCAGGCTCTGGTGTGCGGCAGTCAGCTTGTCCGGGTTGTAGCGGTGTCCGGAGGTCGTGCGTCGCCCTTTAAAGCGGCTGGCATAGTACGACGCAAAACCTGCAACCGATTCGTACAGGCTGCTTTTCTTGACAAGCTGTTCCAGGTCGGTAACGGCCTGCACGGAGAGTTTAGACGACTGCGGCTGGGCGCTGTCCGGAGAGTTCCCCGCATGGGCTGCTGGCGACAGCGACAGCACGGAGACCAGCGCGGCGCAGACGGCTATCATATTGGAATACAGGCGATTCATGCGTACCTTATACAGTACATATTCTCTCCCGTCAAGTTTTGTGCAGATATTCGCTCATCCCGTCCTGCAGACCACGCGGTTCGAATCCGAAGGTTTTCTGCCACTCATCCCCGCCGATACTCTCCTCCAGCAACATCTGCAGCTGGTCCATAGTGATCGGAAACTGCGGGATTTTTTGCATGAACGGGATCAACAGCCTCATGAGTCCGAGCGGGAGGTGTGGCTTGAACGGACGAGAGCGTCCCATGGCAGCCGCGATCATATCGAGCAGCTCTTCGTAGCTGACCCGATCCCTGCCGCACAGTTCATAGGCCCGGCCTATTGATTCCGGCAGTGACAGCGCAAGAACAAAGCAGCGGGCCACATCATCGGCATGAATCGGCTGCAGACGGTAGCTGCCGCTACCGATGACCGGCATGACCGGAGCGAGGCGGAGTTGCGCTGCCAGCATATTTATGAAACCGTCCTTCGGGCCGAAGATCATCGAAGGGCGGAAGATCGTCCATTCCAGACCGCTCCTCCGCACCAGCTCCTCAGCCCGCCACTTGGTACGGTGATAGGCCGAAACGGCATCAGGCCGGGATCCAAGGGCCGACATCTGCAGATAGCGCCTGATGCCGTTCCCTGCTGCTGCCGCCAGCAGATTTGCCGTGGCCTGGACGTGCAGCTTTTCAAAGGTGATCCCCCGGGCGGGAAACTCACGGATAATGCCGACCAGGTTGACCACCGCATCGCAGCCGTCAAGACCCTGTTCAAAGCTCCCCGGCCTGGTGATGTCCCCTTCGACCTGCTCAACCTCTCCCGAGGATGCGCTGCGGCGATGCACCAGGGTGCAGACCGAATGGCCGCCGCTCAGCAGCGCCCTGACCAGGTGGCCCCCTACGAAACCGGTTCCTCCGGCAACAAAAACCTTCATGATACCCCTCCCATAAGCCTGTCCCGCAGGCCGGAGTTCCTGACCGTGCGGCGTTCTATTGTCTGGCGGAAAACCTCATCGGTTCCCCAGATTTCAATGCGGCTCCTGGCGCGCGTGACTGCGGTGTAGAGCAGTTCGCGGCTTAAGGCCCCGGAGAGATGATCCGGCAGGATCAGCAGCACCCTGTCAAACTCCGACCCCTGGCTCTTATGGATGGTCAAGGCAAAGGCCGCTTCGCCGGGTGGCAGCCGGAGGGTGGAAAGGTGACGCAGCCCCCCCTCCGGATTCTCAAACCAGACCGCCGACGCGCCGTCACTCTCCATGATCACCCCGGTATCGCCGTTAAACAACCCCAGTTCATAGTTGTTTCCGGTCATCATGATCGGCAGCGGCCGGAGGCTCCGGGCACCGTTTTTCCGCTCCGGGGCGATAATATTCCGGCAGAGCCGGTTCAGGTTTTCTATGCCGAACGGACCGGAGCGGAGCGGCGACAGGACCCTGAACAAGCCAAGCTCCGCAAGAGCGTCCCCAGGAGATTCTGCACGGGCATACCCGGCATAGCCGTCCCGGACAGCAGCGCTGAAGGAGTTTTCGAACGCCCTGCCGCTCTGGAGCGGGCGCCAGACGATGTCCGGATACCGCCCCGATTGCAGCAGTTCAGCCGCGGCAGCACTCTCTCCGCTGTTAATCAGCCGGCTCAGTGCGGCGATGCCGCTGTCGTCGCCAAAGCGATAGCTCCTGGTCAGCTGGGTCACCGGAACGTTTGCCTGCCCTGCGCTGTCGCAGATATCCGCCAGCACCGCCCCTGCTTCGACCGAAGCCAGCTGATTGCGGTCTCCCAGCAGGACGACCCGGGCATCATCACGCAGCGCCTCCAAAAGGGCGGCCATCAGTTGAAGATCGACCATCGATGCTTCGTCGACAACAAGTATATCGCAGGAGAGGCGATTGTCACGATTGTGCCGGAATCCGCCCGTGCGGAGCTTTACACCCAGCAGGCGATGGACCGTGGCTACCCCAGCCGGCAGGCTGTTTCTGATTTCATCAGGCAGGGCGAGGCGCTCGGCAGCATGGAGAATCGACTGATGGAGCCGCATAGCCGCTTTGCCGGTCGGTGCGACCAAGGCGATCTCCGGCGCTGAATCTCCGGACATGTGGAGCAGCAGCGCCAAAATGCGGGCTACCGTGGCGGTTTTGCCGGTGCCAGGCCCGCCGGAGATGACCGAAAAACGGTGAGTCAGCGCCATCCGGGCTGCAAAGCGCTGCAGGTCGACGGCAGCGCCCTCTGGAGGGAAATAGCGATCCAGAGCGGCATCAAGCCGGGTTTCGTTTATCGTCAGCGGCCGGCTGCGCGACAGAATGCCCACAGCGATCTGCTGTTCGTACCCCCAGCAGCGATGGAGGTACAGCCTTCCGGACGGATCCAGCACCAGCGGGGTATATGCCCCGGGAACACCAACAGTGTCGCACGCTTGCAGAGAGCCCAGCCATTGGCTTATGTCAGCGGGGGGCGGTTTGCGTGTGGCGGGCAGAAGCGGGGGGGCATTGCGGTCCGGCGCATCAAAAAGATTGAAGCAGGTATGGCCGCGCCCGGCGGAATAACTGGCCAGCGCCGCTCCCCACCAGAGTCCATCAGAGGGGGACCGGTCGATGCGGACGATAAAGTCGGCAAAATGAACGTCGAGTGGCGAAAGTTTGATTGTTTCTGTCATCTGGAGTTGTCTTCTTGTTTTTCCATATAAGTTGTCGTACATATTGTAACGATTAATTCAGTTTCGGCAAGGAGGAACCATGCTGAAAGGAAAACCGGCCAGAAAATATTCCCAGGCGGGGCGGCTGCATTCGATCATCAGGCTTCTGGAAACCAGGCAGGGCCTGACCCTGGACGAACTGGCAGAGGAGTGCGATGTCGACCGGCGCACGATTCACCGTGACCTGAATGCGGTTGAGCAGGCCGGTTACAGCCTGACGACCGAGTGGAGTGACGGCAAAAAGGTCTACAGCTTTCTGACCAGGTCACGCAACCTCCCCCCGATTACCTTTACCCTTCCGCAGCTGATGTCGCTCTATCTGCTCCGCTCGCTGGGGGCACATCTGGCCGGCACTCCGTTTCAGGCCGAGATTGACGAGCTGTTCAAAACCATTCATTCAGCCCTTCCGGACCGCCATGTTGCCCATCTGGAACGGATCGCACGGGTATCCTTGCCGCTGCTGCACGGAGCGCGTGATTATTCTCCGGCGGCGGCCTTTGTCGGCGACCTGCAGAAGGCGCTGCTGCAGCAGTACCGTATTCGGCTGCAGTATGCCAAGAAGGGCAGAGGAGAGGCGGAGGAGTATGAGGTAGAACCCTATACACTGGTTTTCCACAAGGGACGGGTCTATCTGCTCGGGAACGCCGTCTACCGTTC
>JAQUCU010000172.1 GCA_028686055.1 Desulfuromonadaceae bacterium | reverse complement strand
GGGATATGATTGTTGTTTTTTGGGATACAAAAAACAATCTTCTTTTCATAAACAGTTCTGATAATGGAAGTCTGTATAAAGAACTTGCAGAAGCAATTATTGGAGATGGTGAAGCAAAAAAACCCGAAATAATAAAAGGTATTGACGTATTCAAAACCTTCTATAATATAAACAGAACCAAGTTAAGAAACGTCGGGCTTAAATACTTTATTGGGAAAGATATTCGATTTAGAATGCACGTTGGGTCGGATGTCGCGGAGGCTTTAAGTCTTGCAGAAAAGCAAAAAGGCGAAAAAGCATTTGTTGTGGGTTCAGGGTTTGAAGAAGGTGAACCTGTTAATATAGGGGCTTCGTATAAGGGACGCATTTGGAATGTGATAAAAAAGGGAGACTTAAAGGATTTCAAACAATGGTGTCTTGAAATAGGAGATAAATTAATAAACAAAGATATTGATTCTAATCAAATTTTGAAAGAGACGTTGATTCCAGAGACCATTTCAATTGTACCTGATGTTTACCCGGTTTGCATTGATTGGGATGAGGACGTTTACATGAGCCATGAAAACCATTTTAGGGTTTCAATTGGCGGTTCCAATACAACAGTAGCCAATACAGACATTGGCCTGACAAGTCCGTTTGAAAGCGGCAAACTATTGTTTTCAATAATCACCGACCATAAAAAAGCAGATTTTGAACTAAAATTATTTGAAAATACTACGACAGATGAACCTTATGCCGATTTTAGTATTATTCAACTAAGCAAGGAGAAGGTTGAAGTTTCCAATGGAAGTAAAACCTACACAGGTGTTCAATTTTTTGAAAAATATATTCCGACAATTTGGTTTGCGGATGGTTCTGCCTTGACAGGAAATGAATACGTCCAATTAAAACAGATTATTAATGTCTATCCCAAAGACAATATACTTGTTTGGAATTGGCAAGGGGTTTCATTGGAAAAAGAATCGCAACACGTGAATCCCAAAATAACAGATTCTATACAGTATAAAGTTATTGAAGAACTTAAAAAGGATAATTACGACATTATATATGACGATGATTATTCCGGTGAAATTGCAGATGTTGTTACCTTGAAACTTCATCCAGATAAACTTAGTGTAGGCTTATATCACTTGAAATTTGCCATTGACGGAAAAGTAACCGAACAAGTGAAGAATCTATATGAAGTCTGTGGACAAGCTCAAAAATCAGTTCATTGGAAACATAAGAAAGGTACAGAATTTATCAACCATTTGCTTAGGCGAGAAACTAAAAATCGGAATGGTCAAACATGTAGCCGCTTAGAAGTTGGAACAAAGAAAGATTTGGAAAAACTATTGTCGATTGCCAAAAAGGAAATTCCTATGGAGTATGAAATATATATCGTTCAACCGGGATTCTCTAAAGCAACAGCAACCAATGAAATCCTGACTTTATTAGGAGTAACCGAAAACTATTTAAAAGAAGTTGCGGGAATTAATCTTAGAGTGATTGCTAATCAATAGTTTGCAGTCTAATAATTAGTTGCTTATAAAAGCTCAAAGTCATTGATGTAAAAGCCAATTGAAAAAAGATAGAGTTCTGAATGAATAATAAACATTTAAATATGTATGAAGCAAACATTGCACCTTTCCCTTTCTGGGGAAAAGTAACTGCCAGCAAGATGGGCAGAGACCCTTTGGCTGTACAAAACAGCAGCGTTGTTATTTATAGCGATATGATCAGTGGTATCACGAACGTTACTGGTCGTATTCGCTATAATGGTTTTTATTGTTGGCTGTTTACTTTTATTGCTGAAAGGCTGTCCCTGACAGACAAATCACAGATAGATAATCCTAAGCTACAGATTGAGTACCTTCGACGCGCTGAGCTGTTGTTAGCTTTTGCCATGATGGAGAATTATCCAACTGCAGTTGGTGTGAATGGAAGTACCTATGCACAAAAACATATTCATGATGAAGAATTAGATCTGGCAAAAGGTGCTGAAATAAAAAAGAAGGATGATGTGTATTGGCAGAATAGCAATGGGATCTTTGGGCAGTACTACGTGGGTGTCCTGACTCAGCTTAGATTGATATATATGCCAGATGCGAAACATCTTACCTATAGGGTTACTGATGATGGTAAAAGTCTTGGTGAGATCTTCAGAAAGAGCCTTGGCAGTAATGGTGAAAATATTTTCTGGGACGCTATTTCGTCAGGGAAAATAACTAAGGACACGTTGCCTATGTTTAAGGGTCTTGCTCTGCATTTCGTGGATGATGAGATGGAATTGCAGGAATATACAAAGATATTCTGCAGCTATGATTCAAAGGATGTAACAGGAAATGAGATATACCATCGTCTTAATTCAATGAAGTTATTGCTTCGCTATATTGAAGGTGAAGGAGCAGCGGTAAACAGACGAGACTTTGTGCTTTCGTTTCTGAAACATAATTTCCAGCATGTACTAAATGAGAAGTTAGAGGTTAGCAATGAAGAGCTAACTTGGTTTCTATACGAACTGAACGAGTTGGTCCATGCAGCTTACGAGGCTTTTCATTTTGCAGTATTGTATTCTACTACAGAGGATCCTCAGCCTCTTGATGATGTGCTTGAAAGATTAGAAAGCGAATACAAAGAAAATTTGAAAGATGAAGTAAGCTCTACGGATATCTACGAGCTGTATGGGAAATTGAGAGGTTGCTATAAAGATAAGAGCTATGGTGCTTTGACTCATGAGGCTTCTCGTTTGTTTTTTGCACTGTATAATGCTGTTGAATCTTACATACCTAAGCTGATGGATTATGCGCGAGCAGAAAACTATGATGTATACCGAGCAGGTTTTGCTCCTTCGCTCTTGCTGAGATTTGTTGGTGACAAAAAGCCTAAATGTGATTGGGGTTTCACAGAGGAGTGTATATACAGTGCCATTAATGATCACTTGAGAAGTTCTTACTCTAAGTCATCGATAGGACTGGGTATTGTACACAACTACATGGTTGAGGATGGACTGATATGGCAATTGCGTCGACCAGACCCAATAAGAACTTCACCAAGATTGCAGAACGTACTCCAGTATATTGAAGATATGAAATGGATTGATCATGTGGATGATTACTATAATATCACAGAGCGCGGTTTAAATATTCTCAAGAAATGATTGATCACAAAGAACTCATAAAAGAAATACCTGCAGGCAGGTTTCATTCAGTTTTGATGACTTCTTATTCCCTGAATCTCTATTATTGGGAGATTCAGCTCTTACGCACCCTATCAGGAAAGGGTATTAACTATGTTTCCGCCCTTGTTGATTCCGATTGTCTGTCTGAGCAGCTGGTGAAATTTAGCAAGGCATTCAGTGATAGACGAGCATTGGATTTCAGCTTGCATGGCTATAAGATGAAAGGTGCATTTCATCCTAAAATACAGTTTTATGTTGGGAGTAAAAGTGTGCTTGTACTCATAGGCTCAGGCAATCTTACTATATCTGGTCGTGGGAGAAATCTTGAAGTCTGGTCTCCTGTCATGGTGGAAAGCACGGAGTCCGCTTCTTTCCCATTCATTCGTGAGGTATGGAACTATCTGAAAGGACTCTATGCTGAACTTGGCGAGGAAGCTGCTAACATCATCTCGTCGTTAGAGAGTAATTGTTCATTGCTTCAGGATGAGTATCAACCTGCTGAAACGGAATTTGATTTAGGATCAAGCAGTATAAGATTCTTTGCTAATCAGGATTCATCAATCTTTGATCAGTGTATGGATTGGATAGGTGAGGAGAGCGTCAAGAAGATAACTATTATGTCACCCTTCTATGATCGTCAGGCTAATTTGATTAAGGCATTATATGAGCATTATAAGCCTGAAGAGATAAATGTTATTGTGGAGGAAGGTTTTGGGGCACCTCCAAAGCCTTCGTGTATTCCTAATTATGTGAATCTATATAGATGGGATAAGATTGGAAAGATGGAAGGTGAAAAGTATCAGGAGTTCTTCCATTCCAAATGCTTCTTCTTTGAGGGGGAAACGAATAACTATATGTTGTGCGGTAGTGCGAATGCATCAGTTGACGCTTTTGGCCTTCCTGGAGTTAAACCTACTAATCAGGAGGCAAGCGTGGGATTCAAGTCTGCCGATACTGATTATTTTGAACAAACTGGTTTTAAACTTGTCGAGCCAATCAATCCTGCAGATATAAACGATTCTCCCTCTACCGAAAATGCAGAGCCAACAGTGCCAATCACGCTTTGGATAAAGGAAGCCTCTTATTTTTATAAGAGCTACAACTTGACAATAGAGAACGCTGCTGACGAGATGCCTGTAAACATATCTTTTTATTCAGGTGCTAGAAAGTTGCTGCATAGCAAAAATACAAAAATAAAAGTTGGCGTTAGCGTAATGGAAGGAGCTTTTGAAGAATCTTACAACCCTTTGTATGTTGAGATTAATGATAAGGATGGGAATCTGATCTCTAACAGGCAGTTTGTGATTCCTTTAGAAAGAATGGATGCTAATAATCCATCTCCTGAATCAGACTATATAAGGAAAAGAAGGCGTGATATAGTATCTGGTAAATTTGTCAATGGAGAAGTACTTCGCTTTATTGAACAGATATTAGGTGAAACAGATAAGCAACTATCTGCTAAATCAGGGAAGCCTATTGTCAAGAATGACAAGATGATAGATGAAACTGGCAACGAATTTAGTACACTTGATGACTATCTGAAGGATGATGGTACAGGTATTACCGGTGGAAGAAAAATGAGGTCAGCTGAATACGCTAACACGAATACATCAATGCTGTTTGACAGTATAATATTGTACATAGGCAAAAGCAATAAGGAGAAAGCTGAGGAAGAATTCGACAATGAGGAGACTGAAGATAGCAAAACCTCTGAAGGTAAGGAAACAAAGAAAGTACATCGTATTGCGTCACTATCAATCATGAATACCGATTCTACCCGTAAGCGTGTAATCACTATGTTTGATAAGTATATTGATTATCTTGAGCAAACGGCTTTGTCCGAGAAGCAAAGCAGAAACAAAATTTATCGATCAAAAGCTATTGAAAGGTTTACAACAGCTGTATTCTTCCTACATAGAACTTTCAGTTATAGATTCACATTAGAAAAAGGTTCTGGTGAGGTTCAAACCTTACTGAAACTGCAATTTATTCCATTTGATCATAAAACTGCAACACAATATTTCTATCGTCTGATTTCATTGTTTGCATTGTATCTGAAGAATTCGCAATATGAGGATGAAAATGAATACACAGTGAAGAAATTGGAGTCGCGAAAGCAATATTCCTTCGATTTGTGTCTTGCTATGATGTCCATTTGCGATTGGCAGAATGAAGGCAATCAGGATTATGAGAACTGGGCTTCATTATATCGTTTGCCTGCTTTGATGAATATTGCCAAGGCGCTTGATGTGAACATTGGCACTATTAGCATTATCAATGCTTATAAATGCTTTGATCGGGATATGCAAGAGCTGGATGGCTTTGAGAAATCTAACATGCTCAACTATATTAGTTCCAATATAAAATACATGCTGAGCAAAGAGGTATTATATCCAAGTGGCAATCTGTGGTTAACTGAAAAGTTCTGGTATGTAGGATTGAAACCTGCAAGTTTGAAAGCTGCATATCCATGTTCAATGGCATTCAGATATAACATAGAAAGAAAAGAGTACAGTCCCGACTATCTGTTTCTGTATTCAAGAGAACAGATGTATAAAGCGAAACCTAAGAATTGATATGGCATGATGAAAAATAATAGACTCGATATCATTCATATTATCCTCTCTTCGTTTAAAGGCAGAAAGTTTTGATTTTGCCGATTCTGGTAGTTCTGAAAATAACAATTCATAATCTTTCGGTTGCGTACTAACACCCGAAACGTCATAATCTGTCTTTAATCCATTTGCATTAGTTAATTCTTCTTTCGACTCATCAGAGTCCAAGGGAGAGA
>JAQUCU010000021.1:19024-25124 GCA_028686055.1 Desulfuromonadaceae bacterium | reverse complement strand
CCTTTTCGTCTTCGCCCAGTCCCCATGATTGCCGCGCCGCACGACATTCGCCGGCCATGTCGTCGGTGAAGAGGGTCGATTCCTGCATGCGGGTATACATGCCGTCCCGGTCACGCCAGGCGTGGAGTGCGAGCAGACCAGCCGACTCACCCAGGCTGTAGCCGATTACCGCAGATGGCGTAACGTCGAAGCTGCGCACCAGATCGCTGACGGCGCAGCCGGTTGCTACCTGGCCAAAGATGACAGCCCGGTGGTTGTTGTCAATCTCGCCCTCAGCGGCCCCATTCCAGAAAAGCTCCGGTTGAAACTGTTTGCGCAGGTAGATGCTGTCGGAGTTCTGGGCGCGCAGGATTTCCGGCCAGCGGGTGAAAAGCTCCATTGCCATACCGGGATAATGGTTGCCGGAACCGGGGAAGACAAAAGCGATCCTTGCGTCGCGTCCAAGGGGTTTCGGAGAATAAAAAAGCCGGTCGCGCAGTGCGGGTACGGCATTGGGGGTGGCGCTCCCGTCAGCCAGGGTCTGCAGTCCCAGTTTAATCAATGCGCCAAGTTCGTCGCGGTTCCTGGCAACCAGTGACATGGCAAGAGCCTTGTCGGCTGAGGTGCGATAATGGTCGTAGCTGTTACGTGCGAGATCAATGAAGTCAATAGTTGTAATATCCGAAAGGTTATGGCCGAGTTTTTCAAGCTCAACTTTAAGTTCATCGGGGGTGTTGCCGGCCAGGGCAAAAATGAACTCGTTGCCGCAGCCAAGCGGAGCGGCTCGATGAGACCCTGTTTCAGGAGGTTGAGAATCATGGCCTTCCAGTACGACATGGCTGCAGGAACCATCAACTGAGCAACTGCTGACCCCGGCGGTGCGCGGGCCGTCGGCCCGGTTATGCAGCCAGTAACTGGCGGCTCGAGGTAGGAAGAGCGGGCCGTCGGAGGATAGTTCGGTATAGGGTTGTTCGATTCCACGGCAGGATGGAAGGATTTCCTGATGCAGAGCCAGGCAGGCCCTGGCAACGGAGGCCAGACCTGAAGCTGCGCCGCAGTGTCCTATGTCCGCCTTGACAGTCGAAACGGCGCAGGAGCGGATTTCCATGTCTGCCCTGCCAAAGAAGGAAGCCAGAGCGTTAGCCTCTCTGCGGTCCTCATCGGGATTGCCGCCGGCGCTGGCCTCCAGATAGCCCACCGTGGCCGGATTGACCCCGGCATCGGCATAGGCTCGATCAAGGGCATGACCGTAGGCGATCTCACCGCACTGCTGCAGGTCGCCGCCGCTGGTGCCTATGCCGCGGATGACGGCATAGATGCGATCACCATCGCGCTCTGCATCTGCCAGCCGTTTAAGTACCAGCGCAGTTGCACCTTCACCAATGGTAGAGCCGTCAGCGCCACGGTCGAAGGGGAGGGCGCTGCCGGAGGAGAGGGGACGGATGGCATGGTGACCAAGGGCCGCCCGCAGGTCTCCGGCAAAATCCACGCTGCCGACCAGTGCGCAGTCCAGTTCACCTCCCTGGAGCAGACGGACCGCTGTCTCCAGTGAGCGGATACCGGAATTCTCTTCACTGGCGAGGGTAAAGCTGGGGCCGCCGATACGGAACTCACGGGCGATTCTGCTGGCAACGACGCTGCCCAGTGCGCCCATGGTTCGGTTGGCGCTCAGGGCGGGACCGATGGCGTCACAGAGCTGCCTTGTCCATGTGGCCATCTCTTCAGGAGAAAGCTCGCGCCTAAGCTCTGTGGCCCATTCTTTTGCCTGCCCAGCCAGAGACCAGCGGAGGCTGAAATTGGTGCTGTTCAGATCGAGGGCAATGCCGATAAAAACACCGGTGGCGAGGTTTCCTTCGCGCCCCAGTCCGGCATCATGCATGGCCGCGGCCGCGGTCTGAAGCATCAGCAGTTGCTGCGGCAGCATCTCCTCCATCTCGCGCGGCGGGATACGGAACTTGTCCGGTGCGATAGTCAGATCAGCGTGGTAAAAACCGCTGAACGGTGTACGGTCAAGCCCCTGCTGACGGTACCAGCCGCTATCCTGTACTCCCCACCACGTACGCGGTTTTGTCGGTTTGGTTTCCCCATCGCCGCCAAGCACCCGCTCCTGAAAGGCACGAAGATTATTCCATGGACCGAAACTGGCATCCATGCCGACGATAGCTATAGGGGATGCAACTGCTTTTGCGCTGGAAGAGTTGATTTCAGAAACAGTGCTCCGGTCAGCAGTTGCAGGCTGCAGCCACTCTTCAACGAGCAGATGGGCGTTGATACCGCCGAAGCCGAAGGCGCTGATTGCTGCCCTGCGCGGTGTGCTGTCAGACCGGCGTTGCCAGGGTTCTGCAGATTTCAGAACGCGGAACGGGCTCTGCTCCAATTCCATACCAGGCTGTGGAGTGTTGAAACCGGCGGTAGGGGGAAGTGTGCCCGCCTGCATGGCAAGCAGGACTTTTGTCAGGGCAGCACCGCCCGCAGCGGTCAGCAGGTGGCCGATGTTCGACTTGACCGAACCGATTACGCAGCTATTTGTTTCACCATCCACACCGTCCCAGAGCTGTTTCAGGCTGGCAACTTCCACGGCATCACCGACCGGGGTGCCGGTGGCGTGACACTCGATCAGGTCAACATCCTGTGGATTCCATCCGGCCTTTTCGTAGGCGGCACGCATCGCACGCAGCTGCCCTTCGGACATGGGGGCCAGGAGACTGCCGCCGATATCATTGGACAGGCCGATACCCTTGATGATGCCGTAGATGCGGTCACCATCGGCAATGGCGTCTTCAGTCCGCTTGAGCAGAAACAGCCCGGCACCTTCGCCCACCACAAGGCCGTCACCGGCAGCATCAAATGGTGCACTGACGCCGCGTTTTGAGAGGGCGCGTAATTGGGAAAAACCCATCTGGGTATAGAGCGGGTCAGGACGTGAGAGTCCGCCGCTCAGCATGGCGTCAGCCCTGCCGGAGAGGAGTTCCTCTGTTGCCAGTTTGATTGCATAGAGCGAGGAAGCACACGCGGCATCAAGGGTGCAGCTGCCTCCGCCAAGCCCCAGTGCCTGGGCCAGGATTCCGGCGGGCAAGCCGGCAACATAGCGGTTTAGTGCGGATGGTGGCGAGGCTGGTGCGCTATGGCCGAGAAGCTTTTCTTCAAAGGTCCGGCCGAGCCAGTTGCGGGTCAGCATGGTCGAAGTTTCACTCGGCAGGGCCAGGTTGCCGATAATCACGCCGACCCTTGAGCGGTCGAGTGAAGCGGTGACGCCGTCGTCAAAGGCGCTTTTACCGGCATGTATCAGCAGGTGAAAAAGCGGATCGAGCCCTTCCAGGCTGGCCGGGTCAATGGCAAGGCCGTTCAGTGTGGTTGCAGACGGTATTTCATCAATGAAACAGCCGCGACGCGAATAGACCCTGTCAGGGACTCCGATTGCGGGATCAAAAGCCGCATCAGCCGGGATCTGCCAACGCCCCGCAGGAACGTCGCGGGTTGCGCTGCTGCCGCTGCGGATATTTGCCCAGAAGCTGTCAAGATCGGGAGCATCGGGAAAGATCCCGCCGATCCCGACAATGGCGACTGTAGGATTGGAAACCGTCATCAGGCAGCTTCCAGTATACCGCAGGCCGGCTGTGATAACTGATTACGGCTAAAGGCACCTGCGAGGGACGGATCGATGACACATTCGTACCCTTCCAGCCGGGCAATCAGTTTGTCTGTGTTCCCATCGATGAATTCCATATCGGCCGAGGCGCCATGCTTACTTTCCGCTGTAACATTGATCACGATCCGGGTGCCACCGGAGGGAAAACCGTCCTGGAATTGGCGATAGGCCCGAACAAAAGAGGGGAGAGAGGCGGAGCCGAAACGTTCGAAACTCCACAGAATCATGAGCTGGAAGGCACAGTCCATCACCAGCGGATCGGTGATCCAGTTGTTTCGCAACGGCCGCTTGAACCACTTTGAAGGTTTGGGAGCTGATTTTACCAGGGCGGAGATACCTTTTGACGAACAGCTGTCGACCTCTTTGATGCCGTGCAGTTCCGGCCCGTGGAAGAGGCGTGCCGGATCGTAGATTTTGCCGCCTTCATATGGATAGGGAGTGGCGGGTACATCGACAATCGAACGGTTTCCTTTCGGCAGTTTGGTCGCCAGGACTATTACTGCGCTCGTATGGAGTATGGTGCGTCTGCCGGATGCAATGCTTGTCAGTTCCACGGGAACATAATACAGAGAGTCCCGTTTTTCGGCACGTCCTGCCCGTACTTGAATCGTGCAGGTGGAATTCTGTTCGAATATCACCCCTTTGCAGATACGCAGATCATTGAAACCGTGGAAGCGGAATCCCGGATTACCGTGCAGTGCACCATGGGCCAGCCATTCAATAATCACAGCCATGGGAAGCACGGCCTTGCCGTCGATAACGTGTGAACGGATAAAGGGAAAGTCATCTATTGACAGGGTAAGACTGAATGCCTCCGCCAGCTGTGTGTCAGGTGACAGAGTTTTGACCGGAAGTGGTTCCTCTGCACTCCCGGCTAACGCGATGACCTCAACAGGCGCGTCGTTTGCGGCAATTTCCCTGGACAGCAGTTCTCCACCGGAAGTGAGGCCGATCAGGCCGATCCCTTCGCCGCTGAAAACCTTCTTTAGTGCGGGTGTAACCATGCCGCCGTCCCAAGGTCCCCAGTTAATGCAAACGGCATGACATGCGGGGTGACGCCGTGACTCGGCCTGGGCAATTTTATTCAGGACCTCGTTGGCGACGGCGTAATCGACCTGGCCACTGCGACCGAAGCGGCCGGTGGTAGAGCCGAACAGGGCGATAAAGCGGAGGTCGTCACTCACTGTTGCGGCCAGCAGATTACGCAGCCCTACGACTTTGGTACCGTAAACAGTGGCAAACTGCTCCCGTGTTTTGTCGCATATCAAACGGTCAGCAAGAACTCCGGCTCCATGAACGATACCACGAATGGGGCCGTGTGCCTGGCGAATCACCTCCAGCAGTTCGTTGACGCCATTGCTGTCGCGAATATCCACAGAACGGTAAAGCGCCTGCCCGCCGACAGACTCAATGGTGGCGAGGGTAGCTTTCAGCTCTCTTCCGGCTATTACGGAGTGGTAACGCTCTTCGACCTCTTTCGGGGTAAGTTTGCCCGGTGCATGCTGAAGTATCCCCATTTTGATGGTGCTTTCACCACTCAGAGGTGTCAGCCACTCCGGCTCAGGCTGCGGATCGGGGCTGCGCCCCAGCAGGATCAGTGTCGGGCGGTAGGCTTTAGCGAGAGCGATGGCGGTGGCTGCGGTGACGCCACGGCCACCTCCGGTTACTACTACAACATCTCCCTGTTGCAGCGGTACTGTCGCAGGAGGTGTCAATGGCGGCAGTTCGGTCGGTGCGAGGCTACACCGTCCGGAAGGTTTCAGGCCTACCTCTACCGGACCGGTCAGGAATATTTCGCCGGCCACTGCACGGGCAGCTGCGGATGCATCTTTAAAATCACCAAGGTCAATACTCTTGCAGGCTACTTCCGGCCATTCATGGGCTGCTGTCTTGGCCAGTCCCGCCAGGCCGCCGGAGAGCGGATCGACAAGAACAGAACCTTTGTCAAAGGCAAAGGAGCCGTCAAGGCGTGAAACCGTAATGAAAAACGCCCCTCCATCCTTGGCGCTTTTACGCAGAGACGGTGCCGTTTTTTTTAGGAGCAGGAATGCATCCTCCAGGAAACCGTCGTCTGTTCCGTTTGCCGGAGAGACGATAACCAGCCCTGACAGGTTATCGAGCGTTAAACTGTCCAGGATTTCGTTTACTTTGACCAGGCGGACCGCGTGGCCTGCACTGCTCATGGTCGAACAGAGTTCACCGGTAAAGGTGGAGCCGTCATCGGTGACCCAGATAATGCCGTTGCCGGATAGCTGAATTGTCTCAGCGCTCGTTGCCAGTGGCACCGGGACGACTGTGCTGCGTTTGAGTACGGTTTTGCTCCCGGATTCAGCTTCGATGGCAGTCGCCACGGTAGTAATTGAGGTGGCAGGCTGCTTGACTGTTACCTTGGGTGCACCCGCTTCAAGGTAGGCGGCGATTTCGCCAAGCGTATGCAGGGAGCCGAGATGCTCCGGTCCGATGACCGGCGAA
>JAQUCU010000021.1:0-18924 GCA_028686055.1 Desulfuromonadaceae bacterium | reverse complement strand
CCGGGGAGCCGTTCCTGCAGCGCCGACAGTATCTCGACCCTCTTGATGGAGTCAATGCCGAGGTCGGAATCCAGTCCCATCTCCAGTTCCAGCATCTCGGTCGGATAGCCGGTTTTCTCGCTGACAATGGCCAGCAAGGTCTCTGTTACGTTGTTTGTGAGCGGCGCCTGGAGTGTAACGGCAGCAGCTCCTGCACCGAGGTAGGCGGCGATTTCGCCGAGCGTATGGAGGGAGCCGAGATGCTCCGGTCCGATGACCGGCGAACCGGGGAGCCGTTCCTGCAGCGCCGACAGTATCTCGACCCTCTTGATGGAGTCAATGCCGAGGTCGGAATCCAGTCCCATCTCCAGTTCCAGCATCTCGGTCGGATAGCCGGTTTTCTCGCTGACAACCGCTAATAATATGCCGGTAACCAGGTCCGGGTCTGGTCTAGGAAGTGATGAAGCTGCCGGAGTGGGCGCTGCCGGTTGTGGCAGAGGAACTGCCGCAGCTGCAGCAACAGAGGGCACGACCGTCGGGGCGGTCAAAGGAGGTGACACAAGCGGTGTGCCGCCGTTTATAATGCGCTGCTGTTCCAACAGGTTCTGGATCGTTCTGCTTGCGGTCTCCTGTCCTTCAAGGAAGCGGCGGTGAAGCTGGGCCGTATCCTCCTGCATCTTCTGCAGTACTGACATTCCCTCCCTGGTGATGCGTAACGAATCAGCCAGGATGTCACGTGAAACCGGACTGTTTGCGACAGCGGCTGAAGGTGCGGCAGCAATTACCGACTGAACCGGCAGGGAAACCGTGCGCGGAGCGGCAGGAGCAGCCGGTTCACGTTTGGGCCGCGGCTTGACGTAGTTTGCGCCGCAGATCGGAATCGACATGGCCGGTTTCTTTGAGTTGGCCTGTTTCGGCGGAGTGTATCCCTCATCCCATTTGACAAGCTGCACAGAGTGGCCAAGAACGGCGAGCTGAGCTAGACAGCGGGCTAGATCTGCCATGCCGGAACGCTTGCCGCTGGAGGCATCAACCGCGACAACCGTGTATGGCTGCTCTCCGAGAATCGACTTGACCAGGCCGCTCAAGCGCGAACCGGGGCCGATCTCCACAAAAGTTTTGACACCGGCGGCGTACATGGCGTTTATTTCAGCAACAAATTCCACCGGACGTGCCAGCTGTCCTGCCAGCAGTTCCTTGGCGCTGACCTCTATGGCCGGGTATTCGGAGCCTGTCGTATTGGAAAAGACCGGCATACTGCCGGCGGCAAGTTGTATATCTGCCAACGCGGTCAGGAGCGGTGCAGCGGCATCGGCAACCAGTTCGCTGTGAAAGGCGGCGGCAACCGGCAGCTGTTTACAAACCAGCTTGCGGGTGCTGCAGACCGTAGCGGCCCGGGCGATCTCGTCACTTCTGCCGGAAAGAACAGCCTGTGTAGGGGCATTGCAGTTAGCAACCACCAGATCCAGCTTTTCTTCGTCAAGCATCTGCATCACATCTGCCAACGGCGCCGAGACCGCCAGCATGCTCCCTTTGTCGCCATTTCCGCCAGCCATCAGGCGGCCGCGCAGCCGTGAAAGGGCATGAAACGACTTCTCGTCCAGTCGTCCGGCGGCGCAGAGGGCGGTCAGTTCACCATAACTGTGACCGGCGGCTGTTTCAGCTTTCAAGCCGAATGATTCCAGCACCCGCAGGGCACCAAGGCTGACCGCACCGATGGCCGGCTGGGCAATGTTGGTTGCACGCAGGGATTCTTCCTGCTGTTTTGGACTGTCAGGGGCGAAGGTAGAGGTGGGGTAGATCAAGTCGGACAGGCGTAAACCATCTGCAGCGCTGAAGCCGGACTCTGCAGAGGTTATCGTCGCCAGCATCTCCGGAAAAGTACAGGCCAGGTCACGCAGCATGCCGGTGTATTGGGCTCCCTGTCCGGGGAAGAGCAGGCCGAGTTTCCCTTTGGCCGGTCCGGTCGCATAAAAGGCGCCGTCCGGGCTGTTCCATGCGGTTGCCGGATTTTTGCGGAGCATAGCCACTGCATTGGCACATAGTGATTTCAGGTTGGTCCTGTTCCGTTCGACCACCAGAATCAGGCGGCAGGGGGCCTTGGCATCAAAGGCTGTACGCAGGGCTGCGGCTTGAGCGCGCAGGCTCTCCCACGGCTGTTCTTCGCTGATATTTGAAAGTGCCGTTTCCAGAGCTGCGGAATCAAACGCTGAAAAGGACAGGATCTGGACATTGCCATCCCAGTCTGCACTTTTGCTGGTCGGGCGGTATTCTTCCAGCACCGCGTGAAAATTGGAGCCGCCAAAACCGAAGGCGCTGACTCCCGCACGACGCGGAGCATCTCCGGTAGAAATCCATGGCCGTTTTTGCGCAGCCAGGTAGAAAGGAGTATCCCCCTCCGAAACCTCCTTGAGCGGTTTCTGTACCTTTATGGTTGGAGGAATTACTTTGTGATGCAGTGCCAGGGCCGCTTTTATCAGACCGGCAGCGCCGGCGGCCGCCTTGGTGTGGCCGATTTGCGACTTGACCGAGCCGAGGGCGCACCACGGCCTGTCGGCCTCGCCGTAGATTTCCCGCAGGGCCGAGACCTCCACCGCGTCACCTACTTTCGTGCCGGTGCCATGAGCCTCAACCAGACCTATGCTTTCAGGGGTTACCCCTGCCCGCTGATAGGCATCCAGAATCGCATTTTTTTGGCCGGAGGCACTGGGGGTGTAGATCGCCTCACCTTTGCCGTCACTGGATGACCCGACGCCACGGATAACCGCATAGATCCGGTCGTTGTCACGTTCGGCATCAACCAGGCGTTTGATGACCACAAGGCCGAGGCCCTCGCCGATAATGGTGCCGTCACCGCTTGCATCAAACGGCCTGATGTCGCCGGTGGCTGAAAGCGCCGGGGTCTTACTGAAGCACATGAACATGAATATGTCGTTAAAAGTATCAATTCCTCCGGTAACAACCATGTCTGATTTACCGGTTGCAAGTTCCATGCTGGCAAGATGCAGCGCACTTAAGGAACTGCCGCAGGCGGCATCGACAACACAGTTTGTGCCACCCAGATCGTACTGTTTGCTGATCCGTCCGGCGACTACATTACCGAGCAGGCCGGGAAAGGAATTCTCCTGCCATGGTACGTATGAGTCGGAGATGCGCTGCACAACATCCTCAGCGGTAGTATCGTCTACGCCGGCATCTTTAAGGGCCGCACGCCAGTGCGGGTGACCGAGGCGGGCTCCCAGAGGGATAACGAGGCCAAGAGTACCGGTAACACCGAGGATGACGCTCACACGGTTCCGGTCATAAGCCCGCTCTGCACCGTAACCGGCATCCCTGAGCGCCTGCCCGGTCGTCACCAGACCAAGGAGCTGGGATGAGTCGATAGCTTCAAGCGTTGAAGGGGGGATGTTGAATTCCATCGGGTTGAACGGGACCGGGGAAAGAAAACCTCCCCGCTTCCCATAGGTCATATCCGGTGCTGCGGGATCCTGATTATAATAGTCGGCCACATGCCAATGGGTTGCAGGGATGTCGGTTATTGCGTCAATCCCTTCGCGGATGTTTGCCCAATAGGCAGAACTGTCCTCAGCCTGGGGAAAATGACAGCCGATACCGATAATTGCCAGAGGTACTCCACCGGTGGGGATATTGCTATCCAGTTCTTCCTGTTTCACGAAAGGTACTCCTTGATTTGTGTGTACTCGAGCGGTTGAATATTTAAAGCTTCCGGGGGGAGCTGGACACCCTGGTAGCGGAGAATATTGGCACGGGTCAGAACTGCTGCTCCAAAAATGATATTAAGGGCGACCGTTGAAACGGTCCGCCGTGCAGGGGGTTCCAGAAAGCTGCCGGCGACCCATTCGTTGAAGGCGCCCATGGCAGGGCCGCACCAGACCTGGTAGTCCATTTTGCGCGAGACCTGACCATCCTTGGCCCAGTGAGCCGCCTGTCCCAGATACCAGCGGAAGACCAGTGCCATGAGATGTTTCGGGTCGCGTTCGGCACGTTCGACCTGGCGCGGGTCACGCTCCAGAAAGTAGCTGCGGGTATTCTGCCAGATGTCGGACATAGCGGCCTGGAAGAAGGTTTTTTCCAGCTTATCGCGCTCAGCGGTCGGGATGTCTTCCAGGCAGGCGTATGCACGGTAGATCTCGTACAGCTTGGCAGCCCTCATCGGGAACATGGTGCCACGTTTCAGAACCTGTACGGTTACCCCCATCTCGAACATATCGGCAGCCGGGGCCATGCTCACGTCAGCCTGGCGTGTTTCGGCCAGCATCCGTCTCACCTCGTCCGATGTCCCGGATTCAATGCAGGCCTGATTTATTGATCCGGTCATAATATAGGCGGCGCCCATGGCAAAGGCTGCCGCTGCAGCAGCAGGGGTGGCAATGCCGCCGCCCAGGCCGGCCCGCAGCTTCACTGCATAATCATATTTGGCCTGCATGCGTAGGGCTACACTCTGTATGGTAGGGAACAGGGCTAACGCCGGACGGTTGTCAGTATGTCCGCCGGAATCGGCCTCGGCGGTAACTTCCTGTGCAAGGGGGATCCGGGCTGCAAGCCCGGCCTGCTCAGCCGTGATGGCACCCTCGGCAACCAGTTCCTGCAGTAACTTCTCCGGAGGAGGTGAAAAAAACTTTTCGGCCAGTTCCTCACGGGAGACCTTGGCAATAATCCTGTTCGGGACGACGATTGTGCCGTCGGGGAGACGGTGGATGCCGTGGGTCCGGTAACGGACCAGAGGGAGTGTCAAAGCCAGGAAGGCAGAGGCTTCCACCAGTCGTACACCTTTGCGGATGTATAATTCGGCCAGGGCCTTTTCCAGGTCCGGCTCTTGCGGGGAATGGATCAGGTTGAACCCGCAGGGGAAATCGGCGCCGGCCAGTCGGTCTACTGCAGACTCAACAACACTGAACGGCAGGCCGGCTGCTCCGAAGAAACCGAGCATCCCAATCCGGCCCAATTCCTCAACCATGGCAACAGAGCTGATTCGTTTGGCCATCGAACCGCCAAGGTAGGGATAGCGGAGACCGAGATCAGCACAGAAATCGGAATCACCAAGTTTTTCACAAAGGTCTTTAAGACTTTTGTGTGATCCAAACGTGTATAAATTTATGTCCGTTGTTTCCAATTGTAAACCTCTGTCCGCACTAACAAGCCGGTGGATTGACGCCTTGATGGCGAAAAAGAATCCTTTCCGGATAAAAAACCGGGCAGGATTTTGCAGAACTGCTTGAAACTAAGTTCCAGACTTAGTAGGACCAGGTTGATGATGTGGTGATTGTAATTCGGACAATAGATAACCTGAAGGTCAGATTCAAGATCTGTTTACAGCTCCTTCTTTGTGTTCAGCCGGGGCACGCTGCTAATCGTCTTTCCTGATCCGTACCACCTGGCTGACACCAGGCATGGTTTCTATTTCATGGTCGTTCAAGGTATCGGTATCACCAATTACACCGATGATAGTGCGGTTTGCTCCGGTTGATTGATGAATATCGAAATCACGTGTTATCAGATACTCCTTGACAGAATCCAGAGCATTTTCTTTGGCATGTTTTTTCATTATAATCAACATGGAACAATTTACTCCCTTATAGGTTCTTCCGCATGTGACATGATGCGTTCCAGTCGCCTGGACTCGTCAACAACACGTTCAAACATCCTGACAATCGCCTCATCATCCAGCGGGCCCGGGTTGTCATCTTTCATGCGCTTAAAAATACGTTTTTCACGAGCCGGGTCAAATACCGGAAGATTCAGTCCCTTCTTGGCGTGACCGATTTCAAGAGCCAGCCTGGCGCGCTCGTTGAAGATTCGCAGCAGCACGTCATCCAGGAGATCAATGCGCTTACGAATTTCGTTAATTTCCAATGTCGGGACTCCTTTAGAACTGTTTCTTTACGAAGCTGTCCTTTTTTCCGTTCACGTCATCGAGGAAAGGGTAGTCAAGAGTGTAATGAAGCCCGCGTGATTCCTTGCGATTCTGGGCGCAGGTTATAATCAGCTCTGCCACAGTGGCGATATTGCGCAGTTCGATCAGGTCGGAGGTTACGTTGAAGTCCCAGTAATATTCCTCTATTTCGCTCTGAATCATCTTTATCCTGCTCATGGCACGAGCCAACCGTTTGTCCGACCGCACAATCCCGACGTAATTCGACATGGTGCGCCGGATTTCGTCCCAGTTCTGCGAGACAACAACCATTTCATCGCTGTTGGTGGCGGTGCCGGAATCCCAGACCGGTATCTCGCGATGATCACATTCAATCAATTTGACTGCTTCACGGGAATGGCGGTAGGCGCGTCCCGCATATACGGCGGCCTCCAACAGCGAGTTGCTGGCCAGGCGGTTTGCGCCGTGAAGACCTGTAAAAGCTGTTTCACCAATGGCGTACAGACCTGGTATGTCTGTTTCGGCATCAAAATTAACCGCCACACCACCGCACAGGTAGTGGGCCGCCGGAACGATCGGAAGCCACTCTTTTGTCATGTCCAGGCCGAAATCCATGCAGGTCTGGTAAATGTTCGGGAAGCGGTTGCGGACAACATCGGCAGGTTCGTGGGTTATGTCAAGAAAGACGCAGTCATCGCCGCTGATCTTCATTTCGTGGTCAATGGCGCGGGCCACGATGTCACGCGGCGCCAGATCCTTAAGTTTATGATACTTTTCCATAAACGCCGTGCCGTCGCGCCGGCGCAGGATAGCGCCTTCGCCGCGCACCGCCTCGGAAATCAGGAAGGATTTTGCCTGGGGATGAAACAGGGTGGTGGGGTGAAACTGCATGAATTCCATGTTTGCAATTGTAGCACCGGCGCGGTACGCCATCGCAACACCGTCTCCCGAGGCTACGTCAGGGTTGCAGGTATACAAATATACTTTGCCGGCGCCGCCGCTGGCAAGAAGGGTGATCTTTGCACTGAAGGTCACGACGGTATTACCGGAAATATCCAGGACGTATGCGCCGAGGCAGTGGTTCTTCTCGGATTTACCAAGTTTTATTTTGTCTGAAGTGATCAGATCGATGGCGATATGGTTTTCATAAACCGTAATTGCCGGGTGCAGGCGGACCGCTTCGACCAGTGCCCGCTCTATTTCGCGGCCGGTGATGTCCTCGGCATGGAGAATACGCCGGGCGCTGTGTCCCCCTTCGCGGGTCAGGTCATAGGATTCGCCTTTGGTGGAAAATTTAACTCCCCAATCAATAAGATTTTGAATAGTCTGCGGTCCTTCCTCCACCACCATTCTGACGACATCTTCGTGGCATATTCCGGCCCCGGCAACAAGCGTATCCTCAACATGCGCATCAAATGAATCTTCGCCGGAATAGACAGTGGCGATGCCACCTTGAGCATACCTGGTAGCTGATTCGGAAATATCACGTTTGGTAACTATGGCGACGCTGCCATGGTCGGCTGCCTGGAGGGCATAGGAGAGTCCGGCGATACCGCTGCCGATTACGAGAAAATCACTTTCAATGCGCATAATAAGCTTCCCTTCAAGTTGTGTATACAGAAATTTGAATTATTGACCTGTGAGGCAGTTTTGTCAAGAGGAGAGGGAGGCCAATCAATTTATGCTTTTTTCATGCAAACAAAAAAAGTTCCCTTGTTCTGAGTTTCTCAAACAAATTGCATTATCCAGGCACTTTTAGTATAGTCACGCGCTGTTATTTCCACTCACTCAATTTGTTGCAAAGGAATGCATCAATGAAAGAAATTCTCTCCGGCAACGAGGCTATCGCCCGTGGCGCTTATGAAGCGGGTTGTCTTGTTGCTTGCGCCTATCCTGGCACCCCATCTACAGAAATTCTCGAGAACACGATCGCTTACAAAGAAATAAACTCTTCCTGGGCTCCGAATGAAAAGGTAGCACTGGAAGTTGCCATAGGGGCCTCTTTCGGCGGTGGCCGTGCCCTCTGCACGATGAAGCATGTCGGAGTCAACGTTGCGGCTGACCCTCTCTTTACCGTTTCGTACACAGGCGTACGCGGCGGTCTTGTGCTGGTAGTCGCCGACGATCCGGAAATGCATTCGTCCCAGAACGAGCAGGACAGCCGCAATTACGCCAAGTTTGCCAAGGTGCCGATGCTGGAGCCCTCCGATTCGCAGGAGTGCAAGGAGTTTACCCGACTGGCGTTCGATCTGTCGGAACAGTATGACACGCCGGTCATGCTGCGTAGCAGCACCCGCATTTCCCACGGCAAATCGATCGTGGAACTGGGAGAACGTGTAACCGGTCTGCCGCTACCGAAACTCGAAAAGAATCCCGCCAAACTCGTTATGCTCCCCGGCAACGCCAAGGTTCGCCATCCGTTGGTAGAGCAGAATCTGGTCGCTCTTTCCAAAGCCGGAGCGACGATGGCGCTCAACCGTATGGAACTGCGCGACAAGTCTATCGGCGTTATTACCGCAGGCATCTGCTATCAGTATGTGCGGGAAGTCCTGCCGAACGCCTCCACCCTCAAGCTTGGCATGGTGCATCCGCTGCCTCGAAACCTGATCCTTGAATTTGCCGCCAAAGTTGACAAGCTCTATGTTATCGAGGAGCTCGACCCGTTCATAGAAGAGCAGGTCAAGGCGATGGGGATCGCAGCGATTGGTAAGGATATCACCTCGCTCTGCGGCGAACTGACACCCGGACGTCTCCGGAGCGCATTCGGCCTGCCTCAGCCAGCCGTCATTCCGGCCGACGATCTGCCGGGACGTCCGCCAAACATGTGCCCCGGCTGTCCGCATCGTGGCGTGTTCTTTTCGCTCAATCAGCTCAAGGCGTATGTTACCGGCGATATCGGCTGCTATACATTGGGCTTCATGCCGCCGCTATCCGCGATGGACACCTGTGTCTGCATGGGTGCTTCTATCGGTATGGCAACCGGTGTGACCAAGGTTGTTTCCGATACGGAGAAGAAGAGGGTTGTTGCCGTGATAGGAGACTCTACATTCCTGCATACCGGCATCAACGGACTGATGGATATGGTCTATAACAATTCACCGGCCACGGTCATAATCCTCGACAACAGCATTACCGCGATGACCGGCCGTCAGGATAACCCGGCATCCGGTTTCACGCTGATGGACGTTCCGACCAATGCCATTGACATCCCGCTCCTCTGCAAGGCGGTGGGGGTAAAGAATATCCGCGTCATTAATCCACTTGATCTGGAAGAGACGAAGCGTGTGATTTCCGAGGAGATGGAACGCTCCGAGCCTTCTGTGATCATCACAAACAAACCGTGCGTTCTGATCAAGCGTGATGATGTCTTCCACAAAGGGCCGGTCTATGCGGTTGATGCGGATAAATGCACCGGTTGCCGTGCCTGTCTCAAAATCGGCTGTCCGGCGATCGAGTGGCGTCCGGCGGAGGATGGGAGCAAAAAGGGGAAGGCCCACATCGATCCGTTGCTCTGCACCGGCTGTGACGTTTGCCGCCAATTGTGCAAATTTGATGCGATCGGGAGTGTAAAATGAGCGAACAGATCAAGAACATCCTTCTTGTTGGGGTTGGCGGACAGGGAATTCTGCTGGCTTCCGAAATATTGTCCGAAGCGGCGATGCTGGCCGGGTTCGACGTCAAAAAAAGTGAAATCCACGGTATGTCTCAGCGCGGCGGCTGCGTTGTTTCTCATGTCCGTTACGGTACAGAAGTTTTTTCCCCGATTGTTCCGGAGGGGGAGGGAGACATCCTGTTCGGCTTTGAATTGATGGAGACGGTTCGCGCACTGCCGCTGCTCAAGCCGGGCGGTTCAGTGGTGGCCAATGATCTGCAGATATCACCGCCTTCGGTGTTGATGGGACAGGTCTCTTATCCAGAGGGGTTGACGGGGCGGATCAGGGCGCAGTTTACGGATTTCCTGCTGGTCGACGGCCAGAAAATGGCATCCGATGCCGGTAACGTACGGGCCGCCAATACGGTGCTGCTGGGGGCTGTTTCCAAGCGGCTCGATATTGCAGAAGAGTTCTGGGTAAAGGCGCTTGAGAAGATGGTACCGCTCAAGGCACTGGATATTAACAAATGTGCTTTCAGGATGGGGCGCGAATTATAAGTTGCCCCTTGTTGTACTGCTGATATGTGTCATCACTTATGAGGTGTAGCCCTATGTTTTTCAACGAAGAATTCGAAACCCTGCCGCGCCCGGCTCTTGAAGCACTGCAATTGAAACGCCTGCAATCAACACTTGACAGGGTGTATGCCAATGTGCCGTTTTATAAGGCTTCTTTTGCCGCTGCTGGTGTCGATCCGTCTGCCGTAAAATGCTTGGAAGATCTGCAAAAACTGCCGTTCACTACCAAGCAGAATATGCGTGATTCGTACCCCTATGGCCTGTTTGCAGTCCCGCTTGAAGAGATCGTCCGCATCCATGCGTCGAGCGGGACAACCGGCAAGCCGACTGTTGTCGGCTATACCCAGCAGGACATCAATACATGGTCCGAACTCATGGCACGTTCTTTTGTCGCAGCCGGAGCCCACAAAGGAGACATCATCCATAACGCCTACGGCTACGGACTATTCACCGGCGGCCTGGGTGCCCATTATGGCGCCGAGCGGCTGGGGGCTTCAGTCATTCCGATTTCCGGCGGCAATACCAAGCGCCAGATCATGATCATGCAGGATTTCGGTTCGTCGGTGCTGACCTGCACCCCCTCTTATTCTCTGTTCATGGCGGAAGAGGCACAGGCGGAAGGGGTAGATTTCAAAAATCTGAAACTGCGGGTCGGGATTTTCGGTGCCGAGCCATGGTCTGAAGCGATGCGCCGCGAGATCGAGGAAAAACTCAATCTGTCGGCGTTAGATATCTACGGTCTGTCCGAAATTATGGGGCCTGGTGTCGCGATCGAATGTATCGAAGCCAAGCACGGTCTCCATATATGGGAGGATCACTTCATCCCGGAGATTATCAATCCGGAAACCGGCGAGTGCCTGCCTGAAGGGGAACTCGGTGAGCTGGTCATCACGACGATCACCAAGCAGGGTATCCCACTCATCCGCTATCGCACCCGCGACATTACCAGTATCAGTTATGAACCATGCATCTGCGGCCGCACCCATGCCCGGATCACCCGAATGAGCGGACGATCCGATGATATGCTGATCATCCGGGGCGTCAACGTTTTCCCAACTCAGATTGAGGCCGTGCTGGTCGGTATCGAAGGAATTGAACCTCATTACATGCTGATTGTAGATCGTCAGGGGACCTTGGACACACTGACGGTGCAGGTTGAGGTGAGTGAACATCTGTTTTCGGACGAAATCAAGGTATTGCAGGCACTGTCGCGACGTGTCGAAAAAGAGATCAAGGATATGCTCGGTGTCACCTGCACAGCCAAGCTGGTCGAGCCAAAGACGATTCAACGCAGCGATGGCAAAGCCCAACGAGTGATAGATAACCGTAAATTAGTTTAATCGCTTCAATATCGCGGAGGTACATCATGAAAGTTGAACAGATATCAATCTTCATCGAAAACAAATCGGGGCGGTTGGCCGAAATCACCCGCATCCTCGGAGAGACAGGGATAAATATCCGGGCGCTTTCGCTTGCCGATACATCCGATTTCGGTATCCTGCGACTGATTGTCAATGACTGTGCCAAGGCCAGCACGGTGCTGAAAGAGTCCGGTTTTACCGTCAACATGACGGAAGTTGTTGCCGTTGAAGTGCCTGACCGTCCTGGCGGCTTGTCTGCTATCCTTCAAACGCTCGACCGTGAAGCTATCAACGTTGAGTACATGTATGCCTTTGTTGAACGCTGTGGCGGAAACGCGGTCATCATCTTTCGCTTTGATGAAACAGAAAAGGCTATCAGCTCCCTTAAGGCCAATAGTTTCAATGTGCTCGAAGGAAGCCGTCTGTACAACTTGTAACAAACAATGTATCTGGGGGTTAAAATGAAAAAGATGTCGTTACTGTTGGTGAGTGTCTGTTTGAGTCTCATCTGTGCAACCGTGTCGTTTGCCTCCGGAACCATAAGGATCGGCGCCCTCTTTTCCGTTACCGGACCCGCTTCATTCCTCGGTGAACCGGAAAAAAAGACGCTTGAACTTCTTGTGAAGGAGTTCAACGAAAAGGGAGGAATTAACGGTCGAAAACTGGAGGCCGTTATTTATGATACCGGCGGCGATGCTACCAAAGCTGTTCAACTGGCGACAAAATTGATCAAAGATGATAAGGTCAGCGTCATTATCGGTCCAAGCACAACCGGTGAGAGTATGGCGGTTATCCCGGTCGTTGAAAAATGGAAAATACCTATGATTTCCTGCGCTGCCGGAATCAAAATCACCGATCCGGTCAAACACTGGGTTTTCAAGACTCCGGCAAATGACCATATCGCCGCCGAAAAGATTCTTAACTACATGGCGAGTAAAAAGCAGAAAAGTATCGCCCTGTTGACGGTAACAGACGGATTTGGGGCCTCCGGCCGTGAGCAGATAAAGGCTCTGGCCAAAAAGAAAGGCTTTGCCATCGTAGCCGATGAGGTTTACGGCCCGAAAGATACCGACATGACCGCCCAGTTAACCAAGATTCGCGGTATCAAACCCGATGTGATAATCTGTTGGGGCACCAATCCGGGACCGGCGGTTATTACCAAGAACGTCAAACAGCTCGGACTCAAAACGCCGCTCTATATGAGCCATGGCGTCGCCTCTAAAAAATATATTGAACTCGCCGGCGCCGATTCGGCTGAAGGGGTTATGCTTCCTGCAGGCAAACTTGCCGTATACGACGCGCTGCCGAAGGGTGATTCGCAGTACAAGCTGCTGAAAGGGTACGACCAGACCTATAAAAAGGCATATGGAACAGAAGCTTCCACTTTTGGTGGTTATGCCTATGACGCGTTCCTGCTTGCTGCAAACGCTATCAAAAAAGTTGGCTCTACGCCCGAGCAGATCCGTGCCGGAATTGAGCAGACCAAAAAGATGGTGAGCATTTCCGGCGTTTTTACGATGTCCCCGAAAGATCATAACGGTCTTGATCTCTCAGCCTTTGAGATGGTCAAGGTTGTCAAGGGTGACTGGTCGCTGCTCAAGTAAACTTCTCAATAGATTACAGGGAGATTGTCTATGAACATTAAAGTCATGAACGTCGTAATTGCAGCGGTTACCCTGCTGTTCTCTGCCAATGTATTTGCCGCCGCTCCTATCAAGATCGGGGCCCTGTTCGCTGTTACCGGTCCCGCCGCTTTTCTCGGTGAACCGGAGCGCAAAAGCGCCGAAATGGTGGTTAATGAGATTAATAGAGCTGGCGGCGTCAAAGGTCGTAAGCTTGAGCTGGTGGTATACGATACTTCCGGTGATGCGACAAAGGCTGTTCAACTGGCAACAAAACTGATCAAGGACGACAGGGTGGTTGCCATCATCGGACCGAGCACGACCGGCGAGACCATGGCGGTAATCCCGGTGGCGGAAAGGGGAAAGATCCCCCTGATTTCCTGCTCTGCCGGCAGCAAAATTACCTACCCGGTGAAAAAATGGATTTTCAAAACGGCTCAAAATGATGCGTTAGCGGTTGGAAGAATTTATGATTATCTGCAGAAAACAAGGCAGACAAAAGTATCAATTCTGACTGTTTCTGACGGTTTTGGTGCCTCAGGGCGCGAACAGCTAAAGAGCCAGGCGGCCAAATACGGGATTACCGTTGTATCCGATGATACCTATGGTCCTAAAGATACTGATATGACCGCACAGCTGACTAGAATCCGCGGTTCCCACTCCCAGGCTATCATCTGCTGGGGTACCAATCCCGGACCGGCTCTTGTTGCAAAAAATGTCCGACAGCTTGGCATCAAAACACCCCTGTTCATGAGCCACGGAGTATCCTCAAAGAAATTCATCGAACTGGCCGGCGATGCTGCTGAAGGGGTTAAACTCCCGTCAGGCAAGGTCGTTGTTGCTGACCTGTTGCCCGGTTCCGATAAACAAAAAAAGTCTCTTATGGCCTTCGTCAAAGATTACCAGAAACATTATAATAAAGAAGGCGACCATTTTGGCGGTCATGCCTGGGATGCGGTCATGTTGATCAGAAATGCGGTCAACAACGGTGCTAGTTCCGCAGCTGGAATTCGTGACCAGCTTGAGAAAACCAGAGGTTTTGCCGGTATCGGCGGCACATTCAACTATTCAACCACTGATCACGCCGGTTTGGGCAAAGATGCGTTCGTGCTGGTAGAGGTTAAGAATAAAGACTGGATGATTGTAAAGTAGTACATAGTAGAAATGATTCTTCCGTGGGGTCGAATGTCCGTTCGCCCCCACATTTATGAGGTATAATGCAGTTCGACCAGATTCTACAATACACGCTGTCCGGTTTATCAACCGGTGCCATCTATGCTTTGATCGGTATCGGTTTTTCGATCATTTACAACGCGACCGGCATCATCAATTTTGCTCAGGGTGAATTTGTCATGTTGGGCGGTCTGTTTACGCTGTCATGTCTGGAGTTTCTCAAACTTCCGCTCTGGGCGGCAATTCCCTGTGCTATTGCGGCATCTACACTGGTTGGTATTCTCTTTGAGCGCCTGGCTATCCGCCCACTCAAGCAGCCGACCCCGATTAACCTGGTGATTATTACCATCGGCGGAAGTATTCTGATCCGTGGCATTGCAATGCTGGTGTGGGGCAAGGATACCCATTCAGTTCCTCCCTTTTCAGGTGACACCCCGATTGCCATCGGCGGCGCCACCATTCTGCCGCAGCATCTCTGGATATTTGCCATTACCCTGATAATAATCTTCCTTAACAAGGTCTATTTTTACCATACCATCAGCGGCAAGGCCATGCGGGCCTGCTCTTACAACCGGCGTGCAGCCGGTCTGGTCGGGATCGACGTGCGACGCATGGTGCTGTTCTCGTTTATCATCAGTTCGGCGATGGGGGCAGTTGCCGGTATCATCATTGCCCCGCTGACCATGACCGCCTATGATGTCGGCGTCATGCTCGGTTTAAAAGGTTTTTGTGCGGCTATTATCGGCGGTATGAGCAGCGGTCTTTCAACGGTTATTGGCGGCTTGATTCTGGGAGTGCTTGAATCGCTCGGCGCCGGTCTTATCTCTTCTGGCTATAAGGATGCTATCGCCTTCATAATTCTCTTGTTGATACTGTTTATCCGGCCGCAGGGTCTATTTGGTAAATCCAACTCGGAGCGGGTCTGACACCATGAAACGAGACCTCCTCCTTTTTGCCGGTTTTTCGCTGTTGGTCATGATGGCTCCACAGTTTTTCAGGGGTAGCTATCTGATGAACGTGCTGGTGTTTGTCGGCATCAACACCATGCTGGCGATTGCGCTCAACCTGCTCCTCGGCTATGCTGGTCAGATATCTCTCGGCCATGCCGGTTTCTTCGGCCTTGGCGCGTACGTATCCGGGATAATGACGACAACTTTCAGCGTGAACCCATGGGTTGCCATGCCGGTTGCAGCGATAGTGGTCGGCGGTCTGGCCTTTTTGATCGGTTTTCCGATTTTGAAGCTTAAAGGGCATTACCTGGCCATGGCAACGCTCGGCCTCGGCATAATATTTTACATCACCTTTAATGAGACGTATGAATGGACCGGCGGCCCTTCCGGATTGTCAGAAATTCCCAATCTGCAGGTGGGGGGCATCATTTTCAATTCTGACGTCAAAAACTTCTATCTGATCTGGGGCGTGACTCTGGCGGTCATGCTGTTTGCGCTCAATCTGGCAAACTCCCGGGTCGGACGCGCCTTACGAGCGGTGCATGATTCCGAGATTGCAGCACAGGTCCTCGGTGTCAATGCCCGTCTCCTCAAGGTACAGATATTTGCCCTCTCCGCGATCATATGCTCTTTGGCAGGCAGCCTCTATGCTCATACCATGACGTTTATTTCGCCGACATCATTCGGCTTTAATTTTTCGATTGAGCTGCTGACAATGGTGGTCATCGGCGGGCTTGGGAGTATTTATGGTTCATTTCTGGGGGCTGCGCTTCTTACCCTGCTGCCTGAAATCCTGCGCGGCGCCAATGATTATGACATAGTTATTTACGGCGGTTTACTGGTGGTCATGGTGATGTATATGCCGGGTGGTCTTGTTCGCGGTATTTCCGCCCTGTACAGGAAGTTTGTAAAGCAGAAACCGGAGACCGGTCATGCTTGAGGTCTCCGGCATTATTCAAATATTTGGAGGAGTTACTGCCCTCGACGCGGTATCTTTTTCTGTTGCAAAAGGGGACATTACCGGGGTAATCGGTCCGAATGGAGCCGGTAAGACAACTCTCTTCAACATTATTTCCGGCATATATCGTCAGACTGCCGGCACGGTCCTTCTTGAGGGGAAAAATGTCACCGGATTTCCGCCTGAGCGATTAGCCCGCCTCGCCATGGTTCGAACGTTTCAAAATATTGAACTGTTCGGTGGGATGACGGTGCTGGAAAATGTCATGGTCGGCATGCACACTAAAAGTTCCAGTGGTCTGTTGGCCTGTGCGCTCAAAATACCCTGGAGTGTTTCTGAAGAGCGACGTATCCGTGAAGGTGCCGCAAAGTGGCTTGAATTTACCGGCATTCTGGATCTGTCAGATCATGCCGCCGACAGCCTCTCGTTCGGAAAAGGGCGTCTTCTGGAAATCGCCCGGGCGCTGGCCGCCCTGCCGCGCATCATCTTGATGGATGAACCGGCGGCCGGGCTAAACAGTCAGGAAACCCTCGCCCTGGCCCAGCTTATCAAGCGGATCCGGGATCTGGGCATCACCGTTGTACTTGTGGAGCACGATATGGAGCTGGTCATGGATATTTGTGACCGGATCGTAGTTCTCAATCTCGGCAGGAAACTGGCCGAAGGTACGCCCCGTGAAATTCAGGAAAGCCCTGAAGTCATTGCCGCGTATCTTGGGGATGATGACTGATGCTGCGTCTAAAAAACATCAACACCTTCTATGGAAAAGTTCACGCGCTTAAAAATGTATCACTGCATCTGGGCGAGGGCGAAATTGTGACTCTGATCGGTGCCAACGGCGCCGGTAAAACCACTATCCTGAACAGTATATCGGGTGTTACGCCTGCCTCTGCCGGTGAAATAATGTTTTGCAAGGAAGTCGTCACTGCACTTGCGCCGGACAAGGTTGTACAACGTGGCATATCCCAGGTACCCGAAGGCCGGCAGGTGTTCAAGCCTCTGTCAGTCGAGGATAACCTTCAACTGGGGGCGTATCTGCGCTACCGGAACAGGGAAGGGAAGGGCGCCATTCAGAATGATATGGAGCAGGTGTTTACACTGTTCCCGCGTCTTGAAGAACGTCGCAAGCAGCTGGCAGGTACAATGTCTGGCGGTGAGCAGCAGATGCTCGCAATCGGGCGGGCCCTGATGGCGAACCCCAGGATGCTGCTGCTTGATGAGCCTTCCATGGGACTTGCACCGCTCGTTGTGCAGGAAATATTTCGTGTGCTGGAACGCTTGCGCCGGGAGAAGGGTACCACTATCCTGCTGGTAGAACAGAATGCCAAGGCGGCTCTGAAGCTGGCTGATCGGGGCTATGTTCTGGAGACCGGTAAGGTGATTCTTGAAGGGCCGGCCGATAAACTGCTGGAAAATGCCGAAGTAAAGCGTGCTTATCTCGGCAGGGACAAAAAAGAAATATGGGAGCGGTAATAGCTTGAATCGCTATCCCTTATATCAAAAATACTCAACAGAATAAGGAATCTAATCAATGCGTTTTCCAATGCGTCTTAACTATGACCTCACGAAGTACATTATCAGCAACAAAATCAGCAAAGTAGAAAAATATCCGCTTGTGTTGATGCTTGAGCCGACACATCTCTGCAATCTTGCCTGTTCCGGTTGTGGCCGAATTCGTGAATATGCCGACACTATTCAAGAGATGATGAGTCTGGAAGAATGTCTGCAATCGGTTGATGAATGTCCGGCGCCGGTTGTTACAATAACTGGCGGAGAACCGTTCCTGTATCCGCACATCCACGAGCTTATTGCCGCTGTACTGCAAAGAGGCAAACATATATACCTCTGCACCAACGGCATTCTACTTGAAAAAGCGCTGGATTCCATGACGCCCCACCCAAATTTTACGCTCAATATTCACGTAGATGGCCTGGAAGAAACCCACGACCGCATCCTGGAACGCAAGGGGGCCTTCAATACTGCGATGGCGGCTATAAAAAAAGCTAAAGAGAGGGGGTTCCGTGTTTGTACGAATACCACCATCTTCAATGAAACCGACCTGGTCGAAATTGAAATGCTCTTCAGCCGCCTTGAGGAGATTGGTGTTGACGGATTGCTTGTAGCGCCTGGCTTTGGTTATGAGGCGGTTGGTGAAAAATTGTTCCTTGCGCGCCGGGATATTGAGAAGAAGTTTGTTGCTGTCTACGAAATGAGTAAAAAACATCGCTTCTTTTCGACACCGATGTACCTGCGCTTTCTAAAGGGTGAAAAGAAGCTGGAATGCACCCCATGGGGCAACCCGACCCGTAATCCTCGCGGCTGGAAGGCACCCTGTTATCTGATTACGGACTCCCATTATCCTACGTTTGCGGAAATGATGGCAAAAACGGACTGGGAAAAATATGGCGTGGGGAAAGACCCGCGTTGCGCCCAGTGCATGATGCATTGCGGTTTCGAGCCGACTGTTGTCAATGAAATAGGCAAGAGCTGGAAAGACATTTTTGAGATGATGATCTGGAACCTTACATAACATTGATTTGGATTTTGACTAAGCTGAACAACGTTTTAATACAATTGAATAATAAACTTGACTCGTAAATGCCAACATTCTGAATTGACGATGTAATCGGGAAAAACAGCAGAGCAAAAAAAGTGGAGACGATTGTTCGAGGAAGGACTGCGGGATTTTCAAATAGCCCCTGGTGACACGAATGTTACTTTACCTCGACTAACCGACGTGAACGATGAAGTCCACACCTTCCCAGTGATTAACGTCTGGCCAGAATAATGTGAATCTGACCTGTTTTCCTTCAGTCAGGG
>JAQUCU010000171.1 GCA_028686055.1 Desulfuromonadaceae bacterium | reverse complement strand
AGTCTGGACTCCTTTCACCGCGAGCTGGCTGGAGGCCCTCTCGTGCTCCATCAGCCCTTTGATACAGCGACCGCTCAAACGACGGAAACACAGTTCTCAGGGACAGGTCGTGGACTGAAGTCCGCCACCTCACAAAGAGACGATCAGGGAAGGATTGCCATCACCGGGATGAGCATACTCAATGCCCTGGGACAGAGCCCGGAAGAGGTCTGGGCTGCAAGCCTGGCCATGAAGAGCGGGATTACCCGGGTTCCTCCTTCGCGGTGGAACCACGCCCTTTATTATGACCCACGGCCGCGCGTTATGGACAAGACCTACTGCAATGTGGGCGCTTTCCTGGACTTCCAGGTCTCCCGCAATGAACTCGGGATTCCCCCACAGGATTTCCGCGCCATGACCTCCGCCACGAAAATCACGATGTGGCTGGCGGACAGGGCGATCAGTGCATCCGGTATTCTGGAGTCAGACATCCCGCGCGAGCGCATCGGTGTCTTTGTCTCCCAGAACTCGGGAGAGGCGGCGGGAACCCTTACCAATACCATTATCAGGGCATACGTTCACGACATCCTCGACGCCGTAAAAAGGGGCGTGCCACTCACACCGGAGCAGGAGAGCGCCGTCGAACAGGAAGTGAAGACCGGGCGCATGGCCCCTGATGACACAACGCTCCTAGGGAGACTCAACTGCGCAGCCCCCGGATTCATCTGCAACCGATACGGGTTCATGGGGCCGAGCTTTGCCGTCTCCGCGGCTTGCGCGACCTCACTGGTCGCACTTTACAGCGCCATGCAGATGATCCGGAACGGCATCATCGACGCTGCCATTGTCGGAGGGGGTGAAGAGGATCTCACCCACCTGCATTATCTGGAATTCTCCGCCCTGGGCGCACTTTACGGGATGTCAGGACGGGAGAGACCCGCCCACGAGGCCTCCCGCCCCTTCGATGCTGAAAGAGACGGGCTGGTCCTCGGTGAAGGCGGAGGAATGATCGTCATCGAGAGGGAGAACCTGGCCCGTGCAAGAGGGGCGCGCGTCCACGCCATAATCACCGGCATGGGGGCGAGCAACAGCAAGCTGGGCATGGTAGAATCCGACAGTGCCGCCCAGGAGATCGCAATTCGCACCTCGTTTAAAGGCATACCCTACGGGCCCGAGGCGGTGGACCTGGTGGAATGCCATGCCACGAGTACCCGGCAGGGGGACGTGGAGGAGGTTCGGGCACTGAAGACGTTCTTCGACCCATCCAAACGCACCGTGCTCACTTCATTCAAATCCCAAATCGGGCACACGCTTGGCGCCTCTGGCATTAACAACCTCATTCGAGGAACCATGGCCATGAAGGCGGGGATTTTCCCCGCGACCCTCAACTATGACCATCCAGACCCGGAAATGGGCCTGGACGGATCGGGCTTCCTCATTGCCCGTGAGCCGCTTGATTGGAAGTGCAGAGGCGGGGAACCAAGAAGGCTTCAGGTAAACGCTTTCGGGTTTGGAGGCTCCAACTATGTGGTGCAGGTGGAGCAATCCATGGATGAGGTGGGTACCATCCTGGTTTCACCGGGCAGGGAATCCGCTCTCGACAGAGAGAAGGCGGGTGGTTCTCCCTCACTCCCGGGAGTTTCTTTCTTCCGGACGAAGATGGACGGCCGTACATCCCGGATGGCTGTTGTGGCAGAATCCGATGAAGAGGCGCTCACGGCCATCGGGAGGTCAGCCGCGTGTGCCGAAGCCGGAATCGTCTCATCCAAGGCGTTGAGATCCCTGGCGCAACAGGGGATTTTCATGAGCCGCGAGGATCTGCCGGTCCAGCCGCTCGCCTTTATATTTCCCGGCCAGGGGTCACAGTATGGGGGAATGGGGCGGGAACTCTACGACACCTTTCCCGTCATCAGGGAATGGATGGATCGGGCGGCGTCTGCAGCGGACTTCGACCTCCTTAAGTTATTGTTCCACGATCGGGAGGAGGACCTCCAGAAGACCCGGTGGCAGCAACCTGCCATGTTCGCCATGGAACACGCCATGGCCCGGCATCTCATCTCCCTCGGCATCCACCCAGTGGCCATGGCCGGCCATAGTCTGGGCGAGCTGACCGCCTTGTGCCTGGCCGGTGTCTTTTCCCCGGAGGACGGGTTCCGAATCGTGAATATGCGAGCTATCTGCATGGACAAGGCAGCGGGTATGGACGTGGAACCCGGTATTATGGCTGCCGTGGATGCCCCTCTGGATCTGCTGGAAGAGATGATCCGGGGACGGGAGCATGTTCACATCGGCAACATCAATTCACCGAAACAGGTCGTCATAAGCGGCCACACCGAGGCGGTCAAGAATCTTTGCCTGCAGCTGAAGGAGAAGGGATACCGGGCCACCCTCCTGCGGGTCAGCATGGCTTTCCACTCTCCTGTTATGAAGGTCATCCACGATGAACTCGAGGCGTTCATTGCCTCCATCCCGGTGTATTCCCCTCAGATCCCCGTCATCTCCAACACGACCATGGCACCGTATCCGTCAGAGCCGGCCGAGATCAGGCGAATCCTCATGGGCCACCTGGAAGCTCCCGTCCATTGGATGGATAATGTCCAGACCCTTTGGAATGACTACGGGGTCCGGCTCTTCGTGGAGGTGGGCCCTGGTGAAACGTTAAGCAATCTCATCGCCGACACGCTTCCCGAACCGGCGTGCATTCAGACGTGCCTTTCCTCCGCAGAGAGCCTGACCTACAAGTCCGCGCTTGCCCGGCTCTTCGTCCACGGCCAGCTGAAGCCTGGAGGAGAGCCGAGGTTTGTTTCCCTCCCCGAATACAGGAAAGCTCCCGAAGCCCGCCCCATAGCTCCATCAACCGCATTACGACCGGCGGAACCCGGGTCTGCGGGCTCCAGTCCGGTGGAGAGGATCATTCAACGTGAAGTCAACCGATTCGTGATGGAGACCTTCGGCCAACTCCTTAAGCCCACCATTCTGGAAGCTATCCGCCAGGAGTTTAATCCGGCATTCCAGGAAGGCGATCTGCCAACCGTTATCAAATCAATGCTTGCCGGTTCCGAGCCACCCGAAGGCAAGAAAAAGGTTTCTACCGGGAAACCGGCATCCACGCTTTCCGATCCCGCCCCGTGCGTTCCTGAGCAGGCCCCGCCTGCCGTCGGCAAGGCGCCTGAGAGCCAGGACCTTATGGAGAGGCTTATTCGCATCATCATGGACGCAACAGGATTCGAGAGGGACGAGATCAGGCCGGAGATGGATCTCAGGAAGGATCTTTCCATCCGCTCCAGCCGCCTCCCCATCATCATGGATGCTGCGGAACGCCAATTCGGAATCACCATTGAAATGGAGGATTTCATAGACGTCCGTACCGTGGAGGACATCGCCCGGAGGATCTCCATGATACTAGCCAGGGAGGGGGGCACCACCCTGCAGCCGGACACAAGGGATGCCGATCCCGCCCCTGCAATCAGGGGACAGGATTCATCTTCCCCCGTTGATGCACCTCAGGGCCAGGACCTTATGGAGAGACTTATTCACATCATCATGGATGCAACAGGATTCGAGAGGGACGAGATCAGGCCGGAGATGGATCTCAGGAAGGATCTCTCCATCCGCTCCAGCCGCCTCCCCATCATCATGGATGCTGCGGAACGCCAATTCGGAATCACCATTGAAATGGAGGATTTCATAGACGTCCGTACCGTGGAGGACATCGCCCGGAGGATCTCCATGATACTAGCCGGAGAGGGGGGCACCAGCCTGCAGCCGGACACCAGGGCTGCTGCCCCCGACCCGGTCCGGAGCGAAGGTATTAAGTCCCCGGAGGATGAGGCGTGCTTAAAGCGTATCGTATTCAACCACGCCACGGTAAATTTCGCGTCATCTATTCTCATGGATTTGAGCCCTGGCCAATCAGTCCTCCTTCTCTCACCTGACAGAAACAACGGAATAGCCGGAAGTGCCGGGGAAATTTTTCGGCGCGATTACGGGGTTGACACGGTGCCAATGCTGTTTATGCAGGAGCACTCCGGTTCGGCCGAAGATGGCTGCGACCTCCTGACGGATGAAGGTTCCGGCCTGGCAGCAGAGAGAGTCTCATGCCTCAAGTCCCTTGCCGGCATGGTCATCACCTTGCCTCATGGCGGGTCGGGGAGTCTAAGGAGCATGGAGGATGTTGCGCGGCTTCTCCGGGGGTTTGTTCTACCCCTGAAGGCATTTCTCCAGTCACCGGCTAAAAAGTTCGTGGTGATGATCCGGCCCGGGGAGAATACCGAAACTCACATCAACCTGCTGGCGGAGGGACTGCTCGGACTTTTCCTGAGCGCAGCGCAGGAGTATCCATCGGTCCAGTTTCGCACCGTGGAAACAGAGCGGGATACCGACCTTCGTACGGCGCTGCGCAATGCCCTGGACAGGGGATGCCCCGTGGTGGAGATCATGCATCGTGATGGCAGGATCATCACGTCGGAGGGACACGTAGCCCTGTCGGTCTTCGGTGATGGGTCACGTCTCGCGTTGACACCTGGAGATGTTGTGGTCATGTCCGGCGGCGCAACCGGGATCAGCGCCCATCTGGCCCGCAGTCTCGTGCCGTTCATGCCCCGCCTCGTCTTCCTGGGGAGAACGTCTCTGGATTCAGGGAACGACAGGGCAGAGGAAATCGCCCGGACCCTGGCGGATTTGCACTCCTCGGGAATCGACGCAACCTACCATACCTGTGATGTGACCGATCCCGCTGCGGTCCGCGTGATCATGGGCGAGGTGGCAAGCCGTTATGGCAGGATCGACGGCATCATTCACGGCGCCGGAGTTCTCAGGGACGGCTTCCTGAACAACATGACCCCGGATGATTTCTCACAGGTCATGAACGTCAAATTCCTCGGGGCCTGGAATCTTTTCTCAGCCGCGCAAGGGGCCGGTTTGAGGTTTATCGTGGGCCTCTCCTCTGCGGCCGCAATCCAGGGGAATCCCGGTCAGGCCAACTATGCCGCAGCCAACCGGATGATGTCCGCATTACTCAGCAGCATCCGCCGGGAAAACAGCGCCATCCGGTGCAAGTCGATGATGCTTCCCCCTGTCGAGGGGGCGGGCATGGCAGACGATCCCGAGCTCCGTGAGCTGCTGAAGCGGAAGGGCGTGGGATATATCCATGCGGATGAGCTGGCAGGGCTTTTCTGCCGGGAGCTCTTTGTGGCCCCGGCCGACGACGACTGGGTGATGTTCATGAGGGGACTGCCATCCCTGAAGACGGTACTGCTCGATGACACAACCCGTCCCCCGCTCGGCGGCGAACTGGATGGAGGCACCGTCTCCGTCAGCACCGGGGACTTTCCCATGATTGACAGGATCGCCTGTCTGGACATCCGTCGTGAAGAACTGGAGGCCTTTAGAACTTTTTCGCTGGAGAAGGATCTCTGGATTACGGACCACAGGCCTTTCACGTTCGTCAAGCATCCTCTTGTCTCAGCCGCAATGATTCTGGAGACATTCATGGAAGCCGCCCGGATACTGTATCCCCACCTGCAGGTGCGGGTAGTCAGACAGGTTCGGCTCATGGACATGATCGAATGCCCTCCCGGGGTCCCACGACATTCCAGGATCTCCTGCCGCCGGTCCGGCAACGACCTTCGGGAGGTACTGTGCGATGTCTCCCTCTCAGCAGAGGAGATTTCCCCGGCAGGGAGATTGACCGGCCGCTTCACCCCGCATTGCCAGGGCCAGGTGATCCTTGATGGCGGAGGAGGCGATCCAGGGGAGGAGTTCCCGGATTTTCCTGTCCGGCAGGACGAGCTGCGGACAAGGCCCATGGATAGTAAAAAAGTGCTCGAATGGTACCAAGAGCGCAGTGGCCTCGAAGGCAGGTATCGCGTACTGGAAAGCCTTGACGGTGCAGGTCCGGGAGTGGCGCGGGGCCGGACCACCTACCGGGAGAGCAGTGATTTTGCGCATCTGCGGAACACCCGGTACCAATACTCTCCGTACCTTTTCGAGGCCCTTTTGCAGTTGGTAGCCTTCCAGATCGCAGCAACAGACCCAGCGGAGCGACGATCCTTGATTCCAATGGAGATAGGGGAAATG
>JAQUCU010000020.1 GCA_028686055.1 Desulfuromonadaceae bacterium | reverse complement strand
CATGGCGATATCCAGGGTGGCCTCTTCGCCATCCCCGAGCAGCACAGCGTCGAAGAAAGGGGCCAGTGGCTCAGGATTATAGGCACAGGGGCCGCCGGCAATTATCAGCGGGGAAGACTCTCCCCTGTCGCTTGCCAGCAGCGGAATGCCGCCCAGACGGAGCATGTTGAGTATATTGGTATAGGAGAGTTCATACTGCAGCGTAAAGCCGACAATATCGCACTCGGCCAGAGGGGTTGCAGTCTCAAGCGTTGCCAACGGGACACCGGCGGCACGCATCTGCTCCTCCATGTCCGGCCAGGGGGCAAAAACGCGCTCTGCAGCAACCCAATCGATCTCATTCAGGATATGGTACAGGATACGCAGTCCCAGATGGCTCATGCCGACTTCATATACATCCGGGAACGCAAGGGCAAAACGCAGATCGGCAGCATCCTTACGGATGGAGCCCATTTCGCCCCCCATATAGCGGGCAGGTTTTTCGACGGAGAGAAGATTCATTAATAAAATTCAGTTCTTGTGCGATATTTAGAAGGTCTGGAACTATAGCAAATCGACTGGGGGTATGCAAGGGAAATAGCCATTTTTACTGACATAATAGCCTAAAACATCACCCCGCTATTGCACTTTTTACTCTTGATGCTTATCATGGCTAGAGATCTCTCTTATCGAACGAGCTCTTAAACACAAACGGGGATACCAATGAACACACTTAAAACGACCTTTTTGATGACACTGATGACAGTGCTGCTGGTGATCATCGGTGGCGCCATTGGCGGCAGGGGCGGAATGACTGCCGCATTTCTGATCGCCGGCGGAATGAACTTCTTTTCCTACTGGTTCTCTGACAAGATCGTGCTCCGGATGTATGGGGCACAGCCGATCGAAGAGCAGGACAATCCGCGTTTCTACGGCATGGTGCGGCGCCTGGCAGAGCGGGCCGGATTGCCGATGCCGAAGGTGTATGTCATCCAGGACGACAGTCCGAATGCATTTGCCACCGGCCGCAATCCGGAGCATGCGGCAATTGCCGCAACCACGGGCATCATGCGGCTGCTTAATGACGAAGAGCTGGCCGGCGTCATGGCACATGAGCTGGGACATGTCAAAAACCGCGACATTCTGATCTCCACCATAGCTGCCACCTTTGCCGGTGCAATCACCTATCTGGCCCATATGGCGCAGTGGGGCGCCATGTTCGGCGCAGGACGGGGCGATGACGACGAGGGTGGCGGAGGTATTTTCGGCATGCTTCTCATGTCGATCCTGGCGCCGATTGCAGCGATGCTTGTCCAGATGGCCATCTCCCGCTCGCGGGAATTCGGCGCCGACGCCGCCGGGGCACGCATCAGCGGTAATCCGCTTTCCCTTGCCCGGGCACTGCAGAAGCTGGAGATGGGGAGCCGGCAGATCCCGATGGAGGCCAATGCCGCCACCGCACACATGTTCATCGTCAACCCGCTTACCGGAGGCGGAATGATGTCACTATTCTCTACTCACCCCCCTATTCCGGAACGTGTCCACCGACTGGAAGACATATCGAGGACACATGCTTATTAGACGTGCTGCAAAAGGAACCTTCTCTGCCAACCCCCGCCAGGCCGCCTGCGAAACGCTCCTGCGCATCAGGAAGGAGGGTGGATTTGCCGACCGGCTTATCGACATCGAGCTTTCCGGCGGCGCATTAAGCGGACCCGACCGTGGCCTGTATGCCGAGTTGGTGTTCGGCGTGCTGCGGCACCAGGGGACCCTGGACCATATCCTCCAACAGCTGCTTGAAAAACCAATGGTTGAACTTGACCCGCAAGCACTGGTCATCCTGCGAATCGGACTTTACCAGCTGACCTGTCTGGACCGCATCCCCGAATCGGCCGCGGTCAATGAATCGGTAAACCTGGCAAAACTGATCACGCCTGGCACCAGCGGGCTGATCAACGCGGTCCTGAGAAACTATCTGCGTCGGCGCGATTCGATAACCTTTCCTGACATCGCCACCAATCCTGCTACAGCGATCGCAGCGCGCCATTCCCAGCCGGAATGGCTGGTTGAACAATGGCTTGGACAGCTTGGCGCAGCTGAGGCCCGGCAGCTGGCAGAGGCTTCTTCCCAGCAGCCTCCGCTGACACTGCGGGTCAACACACTCCGTTCCAGTCGCGACGAATTGCTGCGGGAGTTTGAACAGCAGGGCATAGAAGCGACCCCATGCCGCTTCTCACCCGATGGCATTACCGTTGCGGGGCGCCACATGATCAGCGTTCTTCCAGGCTTTGATGCCGGCCTGTTCGCCGTGCAGGATGAGGCATCACAGCTGGCCGGTTTGATGCTGGGTGCCGAACCTGGTGAACGGGCCTGGGACGCCTGCTCTGCTCCCGGCGGCAAATGCTGCCACATCGCCCAGCAGATGGATGACCGTGGAGAACTGATCGCAACCGATATCTCCCGCTCAAAACTGACGCTTGTCCAGGACAACGTCCGGCGACTCGGAATAACCTCTGTTTCAACGGCGGTTGCCGACCTGCACCAACCGGACACGTTTCCCGACGGTTTTTTTGACCGTATTCTGCTGGACGCCCCCTGCTCCGGTCTGGGAGTTATCCGCCGCAATCCGGAGGCAAAATGGCGGCTCTTCTCCGGTGACATCACGCGCCTCGCCGCCGTCCAGAAAACCCTGCTGAAGAACGCCGCCGGCAGATTGAAACCGGGCGGGACGCTGCTCTATTCAACCTGTTCAACCGCGGAAGCGGAAAATGAACTGGTGGTGGAGGATTTTCTTTCACACCATCCCGAGTTCGTGCTGGAAAACCTCAACGATCTCTTCCCCGCCTGGAGCGAGCTGATTGCATTTTACGGCATGTTCAGGGTATGGCCGCACCGCCACGGTATGGACGGTTTTTTTGCCGCGCGAATCAAACGAGTAAAATAGAATCGAACAGGGAGCCCATGCATGAAAAAAATTGCCCCATCCATCCTGTCTGCCGACTTTTCACGTCTTGGTGATGAAATAAGGGCCGTTGAAGCGGCCGGTGCGGACTACATCCATATCGATGTCATGGATGGCCATTTCGTCCCCAATATCACGATCGGCCCACTGATCGTTGAAGCGGCCCGAAAAGTAACAACGCTGCCACTGGATGTGCACCTGATGATTGAGAACCCTGATCTCTATATCCCGGATTTTGCTGCGGCAGGCGCCGATATCATCGTCGTCCATGCTGAAGCGACCAATCATCTGCATCGCAGCATACAGCTGATCAAATCATTCGGGAAAAAAGCCGGGGCTTCGCTCAATCCGGCTACTCCGCTGAATGTACTCGATTATATTATCGGCGATCTTGATCTGGTGCTTCTGATGACCGTCAACCCGGGTTTTGGCGGCCAAAACTTCATCGAAGCCTGTCTGCCCAAGATTCATTCATTGCGGGCCAAGCTTGACCGCTGCGGCTCTGAAGCCGAACTGGAGGTTGACGGGGGGGTTAAGCCATCCAACATCGCCCGTATCTCCCATGCAGGCGCAGATGTCTTCGTCGCCGGCAGTGCCGTATTCGGAGCGCCTGATTATGCGGCCACAATCTCGGAGATGAAGCGTCTGGCACAGGAACAGCTGCTGTAATTTTTATTCGACAGGCTCTATACCGAGCCGTTTTTATTAATTGAGTAGTGACACTCTTTTCACATTGAGCCTTACCGTCAGCCTGAGGGCTGCACATTAAGAGGGACCGTTAGATGAATTTATTTTTCAGATTCCTTACCGCAGCCGTACTTGTTCTATGCAGCAGCCTGACCGTTCTGGCGGCTCCATTCGTCAAAATCAATGTTCCGACGCTCTCCGAGCGCTGGTTCGGCATTTATGTAAACAACGAGCGGGTCGGATTCTACCGGCAACGGATAGACACGTCGGAGGATGGCTACAGGATGGAGGGGAACGGAAGTGTCCGGATGAGGGTGATGGGCTTTTCAAAGGAAGCTTCCATGCGCGAGACATACCAGGTTTCCAAAAAACTGGCACTCCGGTCATTTGACGTTGAGCAGACCGTTAACGGTACATCATCGCACGTAACCGGCAGGGTCAGCAGCAGCACCATCTCTATAAAAAGTGAAGTTGATGGTAAAACAACCGACAGAATGATCAGGTTTAAAGGGGACGTGTATCCCGGCCCGGCGCTCAATTTATATCCGCTGATGCATGGGGTAGCAGCTGGAACGTCATATAAAATACAGGCGTTAGATCCGGAAGAGCTGAAGATCAAGGAGATACATATCACCGTGCTGGGGGAGGATAAAACTTCCGGAGGCACACCCGCCATAAAGCTCCGCAATAATCTGTATCCATTTGTAAATAATGATATCTGGGTCGACAGTCAGGGGAATACACTTGAGGAATCGGTCCGTGAAGGCCTGGTTATAACAAAGGCGGAACAACCCGAAGCTATCGGCTCTTTTATCAGCGACTGGGCGCTGGCCAAGAAGGATCTGATTTATGACTTCAGCCTGGTGCGGGTAACACCACCGATCAGGGAGCCAAAAAAATTGACCGGTCTGGCGGTAGAGATCAGCGGTTGGAATGACGCTCTGCCTCTGCTGCAGGAGGGAGGGCAGCAGATGGAAAAAGCTGGTGCCGGGCGGGTTGTCATCAAGACCGGTTCACTGGTCACCCCCTCTCCTCATTCACCGCTGCAAAAACCGGCAGATGCCTATCTGAAGCCAGCCGACAGGATTGAGTCCGAAGCACCGGAGATCGTGGCCCAGGCAAATGCTCTGGCTGCCGGGGCTAAAACCCGGGAAGAGCTGGCCAGGTCTCTGGTATCCTGGACGGCCGGGTGGCTGAAAGACACGATTGATGACGGTGGCAGTGCCGTTGCAGGCTTCAAGTCAAAGAGTGGCAACTGTCAGACACACGCCCGTCTCTACACCGCACTGGCACGTGCTACCGGCATTCCGACCCGTTTTGTGTCCGGGCTGGTGTATCTGGAGGGAAAGGGTTTCCTCTATCACAGCTGGGCCGAGAGCTTTATAGGAGGCCGCTGGATTTCGGTTGACCCGACCTACAATCAGTTCCCAAGTGATACGACGCACCTCAAGCTGTTTGAGGGGCATCTTCCCGAAGATATGGCACCGATCATCGTAATCATCGGCCGGATAAAGATAACCGTCATGGAAGCAGCCTACTAGATTCTGTACCGGCAATTCAGGGCGGGTTGCCTGGAAACCCATGACTCTTTTAAAATCGCTGCTGATACGCCTCTACCAGCCCATGCAGGGCCTTCTTCATGCCGCGCTTCCACGGTCCCACTGCTACCAGACGGAGATTTTCCGGGGCAAAGAGTACCCGGGCGGTTTCCTGAAGGTCGGCAGCGGTGATCCGGCGCGCTTCGCACTGATCCTCCTCAATGCTTCTGACGACCCCCATCAGCTCACCCCATCCATATCTTCCGCCCATTTCGTAAGCCGAATCACGACTGAACTCAAGATCGAAAATATAAGAATTGCGAACCCGCTCCAGTTCGTCTCCGGGAACCGGTGTCGTTGTAATACGAAACAGTTCCTCAAGTGCGGCTTCAACAGCGTGGATCAGTGTCTCCGGAGCCGTCGACAGATCGAAGGCCATGCAGCCGGTTTCGTCGTAGGCTCCGATGGCACCATCTACAGAATAGATGATTCCAAGCTCCTCACGCAGGCGTAAATGAAGACGGGAACTCCCTCCGCCGGCAAGGATCCGCCGCAAAAAGCGTAGCGCCATAAAGCGGCGATCATCGCGGGCAAAGCCGAGAAACGCCAGCTGCAGATTCATCTGACTGTCAGAATCGTGCACACAACGGATCTGGGGCGAGAGGCGGCGGAGCGTCACATTGTTTACTGCAGGCAGCTGCTCATCATGCCACCCGCCAAAGCAGTACCGCGCGGCGGTAAGGACGACGCGGCTCTGTACCGGCCCCGAGACAACCAGAACCGCATTCGAAGGGACATAAAATCGTCCCAGATGCTGTTTGAGATCACTCTGCTCGATGGCGGCGATGCTTTCAAGGGTTCCGATAGTCGGCATCCCCAACGGGTGCCGGGGCCAGAGCATTCTGCTGACGATGGTGTCAGGGTTGACCTCCTCCCCCGCCTCGTTCAGATCCTCCTTCGCTTCCTCGGCAATAATCCGTTTCTCAATCTCGATTCCGCTCAGCAGGGGCTTCATCAGCATCGAAGCAAATATTTCCATACCCCGCTTGATGCTGTCCGGATGAACCCTTGAATAATAACAGGTCGATTCGGCATCGGTGGCGGCATTCGGAGCCCCCCCTATAATCTCGAAGGCCGACTCGATCGCCAGTGACGAGGGGAGTTCGGCTGTGCCGCGAAACAGGATATGCTCCAGAAAATGTGACAGCCCTTCGCGTCCGGGAGGATCGTTACGGCCGCCGACTTTGAGGTAGATCGCCAGCTCGGCTGAGTGCAGATGCGGCATCTCGACACAGACAACCCGCAGGCCGTTTTTAAGGGTATGGAGAAAGTGGCGGATCATATCAGGGCGTTCCGGATTGCTTCTATGCGCTGCCGGTATTCATCAGGCGACAGGAACCTTTCCTGGTGGGGTTCGGCCCAGATCGGGCGCGGCCAGAGCGGCTCCGACAGGAAGCGCGGCACAATGTGCCAATGGATATGCGGCACCATATTGCCCAGAAGCTCATAGTTGATCTTGGCTGGAGAGTATACTGTGTAAAGCGCCTGCGCCACGGCAGAGATTTCCTCCATCAGAGCGGCTCGTACGTCCTGATCGAGATGGAACAGTTCAGAGGCATGCACCTTCGTGAACAGCAGCGTATAACCGGGGAAGTACTGGTCACGGTTGAAGGTTACGTAAGAGTGTGGCAGTTCAATGATCCGCAGATCTGAATCCGTATCCCAGCGGCAGCACATCGGACAGTCAGTCATATTATTCATACCTCAAAGCGTCGATCGGGTTAAGCCCGGCCGCCTTCCTGGCAGGGTAGAAGCCGAAGAAGATGCCGACCGCAGCGGAAAAAACGAAGGCGACGGTGATGGACTGAATTGAGATCATGGTCGGCCATCCGAGCAGACGGGAGACGATCGTGGCCCCCCCTGTCCCGAGAGCGATACCGATCAGCCCCCCCAGCATTGTCAGCAGCACCGCTTCTGTCATGAACTGAAGCAGAATATCATTCTTTTTGGCGCCGATTGCCATCCGGATGCCGATCTCCCGGGTGCGCTCGGTAACCGAAACCAGCATGATATTCATGATTCCTATGCCCCCTACGATCAGCGAGATGGAGGCAACCGAACCAAGCAGCAGCGACATCGCCTTAGCTGACTTTTCAGCCACCGCCAGAATTTCGGACAGGTTGCGTGTTGTAAAATCAGGTTCCTTGCTGTTGGTGATCCGGTGGCGCTGGTTAAGAAGCGACTGGATCTCGCTTTCCGCCTTATCAATCACCTCTTCACTCTTTGCCTTGACGAGGATGGCGCCTACAATGCCGGACCGCTGCGATCGTACCAGATTACGCTGGGCGGTGCGCAACGGCACAAACAACGTATCATCCTGGTCCTGCCCCTGGGGTGACTGCCCTTTGCGCTCCAGAACTCCGATGACGGTAAAAGGAATCTTTTTGATTCTGATAATGCTTCCGACCGGGTCGGCAGAGCCGAAGAGGTTCTCCGCCACGGTCTGTCCCAAAAGGCAGACTTTGCTGGCGCTATTTTCATCCTCCTGGCTGATGGAGCGACCATTGACAACCGGCCATTCACGGATCTCGAACATCTCCGGTGTCCCTCCCATGATGACTGACGACCAGTTCATGTTGCCGCTGACTATCTGCCCCGATGTCCGCACGGTACCGGACGCATACGCCACGGAAGGACAATCGGTCATGATTGCCCGTGCATCATCACTGGTAAGTGTCTGAACTCCGCCGCTGCCGGTACGCAAACCACCGCTGGTAGTGGAGCCCGGAATAACCAGGATGATGTTGCTGCCGATGCTGGCAATCTGCTGCGAAATGACATAACTGGCCCCCGATCCGACCGCCATCATCGCAATCACAGCGGCAATGCCGATGATAATGCCGAGCATCGTCAAGAACGAGCGCATCTTGTTGGTGCGCAAGGCACGGAGGGCTATTTTAACTGTCTGCAGGAAATCCATGTTTTAAACCAACTGGCCGGTCTGACTGTCCGAAATTATTTTTCCATCCTTGAAAGTGATCTGGCGACCCGCATACGCCGCCACATCATGCTCGTGGGTCACCATGATGATCGTGATGCCCTGCCGGTTGAGTGTCGTGAAGAGGCTCATGATCTCCCCGGTTGTAGTGCTGTCCAGGTTGCCGGTAGGTTCATCAGCCAGGATCACGGCCGGGCTGTTGACCAGAGCTCTGGCGATCGCGACGCGCTGCTGCTGGCCACCGGAGAGCTGGCTCGGGTGGTTGTTCTCCTTGCCGGCCAGCCCGACCTGTTCTATCGCCATCAGCGCCTTCTGCCGCCGCTCCCTGGAGTTGAATCCGGCGTAGACCAGCGGCAACTCGACATTTTCCACGGCCGCAGTACGGGCCAGCAGGTTGAATCCCTGAAGGACAAAGCCGAGCTTTCTGTTGCGGATATCAGCCAGCTGATTGGAATTCATGACACCTACGTCTAGTCCGTCCAGCAGGTATTGGCCGGAGGTCGGACGGTCCAGACAGCCGAGGATGTTCATGCAGGTGGATTTGCCGCTGCCGGAGGCGCCCATGATGGCGACAAATTCACCGGCGGCAACACTGTAGGAAACCCCTTTAAGTGCTTCGAATTGCTGATCACCCATCGTAAAGACGCGGCGGATATCGGCCAGTGAAATTACGTCGCTCATTTAGAATGGACGTCCCATAGGCGTACCGCCCGCCTTCTTTTTACTGTCACCACCGATCTGTTCGATAACAACTTCGTCCCCTTCCTTGAGGGCTCCTTCAACCAGTTCGATGCTGCTGTTGTTGGCAATGCCGGTTTTGACCGGTACAGCGACAGGCTTGTTGTCTCTGAGGATGTAGACCTGCTGGCCGGTGCCACCCTTGCGGCCTGCCCCCTGGCGCCCGCCCGGTGTGGCTGCACCGTTATGCTCCACGGGCATCTTGGCTGTAACTTCGTCTCCCTTTGCCTTCGGCCTGAAGCGCAGGGCAGCTGGCGGCAGTTTGAGCACACCGTCCTTCTTGGCCACTTCAATCGACACGTTGGCGGTCATGCCCGGTTTAAGTTTCAGATCACTGTTGTCGACGTTGACAACCACAATATAGGTAACAACATTCTGGGTGATAATCGGTGCGTTGCGGATCTGGACAACTTTACCACGGAAAGACAGCTCCGGGTAGGAGGCGACGGTGAAGCCGGTTTCCTGGTTAAGCCGGATTCGGCTGATATCGGCTTCGTCAACACTGACTTCGATCTGCATTTTAGTCAAATCCTGCGCTATTGTGAACAGCGTCGGGGTCTGAAATGAGGCGGCCACGGTCTGGCCGACATCGATCGCGCGAGAGATGACGACTCCATCTACCGGCGAACGGATAACAGAGTAGCGCAGGTTTGTTTTGGACTGCATCAGCGAACCTCTGGTTTGGGCAATTGCCCCTTCTGCCGACTTTAAAGCAGCTCTGGAAGAGAGCAGGGCAGTCTCGGCGGCATCGAAATCCGCCTGGGAGATTACCCCGTCGGCCAGCATTTTTTTATTGCGGCCGTAGGTCCGCACGGCCTCGACCAGGGCAACTCTTGCTTTTTGCAGGTTGGCCTCAGCGCTGAGATAGTTCCCATGGGACTGTTCCACTGAAGCGTTGAACAGAGAGGGGTCTATTTCAGCGATCGGCTGCCCTTTTTTGACCCGGGAGTTGAAATCGACATAGAGCTTCTGGATTGTGCCGGACACCTGGGTGCCGACCTGCACAGTCGTTACCGCCGAAAGGTTGCCGGTGGCGGCAACGGCAGAAATAATCGTGCCACGCTCGATTCTGGCGGTCTTGTAGCTGACCTCCGGTGCCCGGTTATAGAAGGAATAGCCGGCAATCGCGCTTATGAGAACAACAACAGCCAGCAGTATCAAATATTTTTTCATGCGGATCTCTCTATGTGCCATAGAATCTAAAACGTGCACCGGCCATAATAGCAGATAACAGCCGGCACAACAAAAAAAAAGCCCTCTGTCAGAAGACAGAAGGGCTTTTTTCCGAACGCCCGCGGCCTGTAGGCGGCGGGCTAACTAGGGCACCCCTCTTTGCAGTGGGAAACCGGACGAATTCTAAATCTTGCAGTCCACATTGGCAGGGTCTCCTTTCGATATATCTATTTAGTTCCTAACAGGATAGTTTTTATCTTAATACTATTTAGAAACTTGTCAAGCGCGAATTTTTACGCCCATAATTTAGATTGCAATATCTGAAGCTGATGGCAGAATATCACCCTATGCCATCAAAAACAAATTTCCTGGAAATTTCCTGCCAGCAGGTTATGGTAGAGGATGCTTCGGTATTTTCCCTTCAGCGGGCCGACCTGCCGGCAGCAATAGCCGGAGCGCTTTCTGCGGAAGAACTGCTCCGCCGCTATCTGTTCTACATAAGAAAATGCACCCTGACCCTGATCCGGCCGGTAACGCTGGAGAGCGGCATAGAATTCCGCCTGGCCGGTACCGGACGAAGCCTGATCAGTTTTTTGCCGCCGATATGCGACAAAAGCTCCTTAACCCTTCGCATCTGCGGCGGTTTTCTCGTGCAGCCGCGCCAATGTGACAGGGGCGAGCTCCGTTTCGGGGCTGAAACTGCAGCAGAAAATGTACGGGTTTCACTTCAGCTCAGCGATTTCTGCCCTTTGATTCTTGGCGGCGGTTCCCCGTCACGGCTTCGCTTCTGGCTCTACCGTTTTACCCAGGCGACCATCCACCGTCTGGTGACGGTGCGCTTTCTGACGCTGCTGTATCGTGAACTGGCTGGCCCATATGGGCGGGTGCGGGTCAAAAATATTGCCGTGCATGCCGGGAAGCCTGTCTGAGGCTTTGCTTGTATCCTGAAGTGTGCTACAATTTCAACTCTGTAATTAACTACTTACTCCCTACACCAGCGGATTTACGACACAACAAAAAGGAACGCCGCCATATGCCGCACACCAACATAGAAATACCTGCCAGATTACCCCTTTATACCCAGAAAGAGACTGTTGTTTTCCCCTATATGCTGTTTCCACTGTATGTCAGCGAAAGGGATGCCGCGGTTTTCCGTGAAGCGGATAATTATGAAAAATATGTTGTGATGGTTTTCGAGCGTCCGGAGGACCCGGAAAAGGATGTCCCGGGTGGCAGGTGCGAGATCGGGACGCTCTGCAAGGTCGACCAGATCAAAAGAATGGACGATGGCCGCTACAAGGTTTCGCTGGAGGGGATTACCCGCCTGCGGATTCTGGATACCGAACCTGACGGGGCACTGACCATGGCCCATTGCGAGATTGTACGGGAGTTCGTTGAAAAGGATCTTGTTTCGGAAGCGCTGGTCCAGAGCCTGAATGCACTGCTGAAGATTGCGCTTTCTCACGGGAAGCCGCTGCCTGACGATGTCATGAAAATGATCGACTATATTGACAACCCGGCCCGTCTGTCCGACCTGGTGGCACTGTACGTCAATCTGCCGGCGGTCGATCTGCAGGAACTGCTGGAAACGACCGATCCGCTGGAACGCCTGAAAAAGGTCTATGTGCATCTCACCAACGAGGTGCAGCGGATGCAGGTCACAAACGAAATTGCCGGTGAAGTCACCAAGCGGGTCGGCAAGAACCAGAAAGAGTACATCATGCGCGAGCAGATGAAGCATATTCAGGAAGAGCTGGGTGAAGAGGACCCGCGTTCGGCCGATATGAACGAGCTGCACCGAAAAATAGAAGAGGCCGGGCTTCCCGATGACATCAAAAAAATTGCCGACAAGGAGCTGAAGCGTCTGGAGAGGATCAACCAGGCGTCACCGGAATACAACGTAGCGCGAACCTACCTTGACTATCTGGCCGGCATGCCGTGGGCCACCAGCACGACCGACAGCCTCGACATGGTGCGGGCCGAGGAGATTCTCAACGAAGATCATTACAATCTGCAGAAAGTAAAGGAGCGCATCCTTGAATTTCTGGCGGTACGTTCGCTTAAAGACAACATGAAGGGGCCGGTACTCTGCTTTGTCGGGCCTCCGGGGGTCGGCAAGACGTCGCTGGGGAAGTCGATTGCCCGCTCGATGGGGCGTAAATTTGTGCGCATTTCGCTCGGAGGGGTGCGGGATGAAGCCGAAATTCGCGGCCACCGCCGCACCTATATCGGCGCACTGCCGGGGCGCATCATCAAGGAGATCTACCGCTGTGGCGCCAACAACCCGGTCTTCATGCTTGATGAGATCGACAAGCTGGGTAACGACTTCCGTGGCGATCCGGCCAGTGCACTCCTGGAGGTGCTTGACCCGGAACAGAACTTCAGCTTCAACGACCACTACCTCGACGTTGCGTTTGACCTCTCGAAGGTGATGTTCATCACCACCGCCAACCAGCTCGACCCGATTCCCGGCCCGCTCAAGGACCGCATGGAGGTTATCCGCCTGGCCGGCTACAGCAGCCAGGAGAAACTGCAGATCGCCAAAACCTTTATTATCCGCCGCGAGCTGGAGGAAAACGGGCTTGCTGACCGTGGACTTACATTCAATGACGAGGCGATGGAGAAGGTCATCAGTGACTACACCCGTGAGGCCGGGGTGCGTGGTCTGCAGCGCACGATCGCCTCAATCTGCCGCAAGGTGGCCAAGGAGATCACCCAGAACAAGGGGGTGCGCGGCTGCATCACCCCCGAGGCAGTAACGGAACTGCTCGGGCCGAAGAAGTTCCATAACGAGGTGGCGGCTGAAAATGACCGTATCGGCGTGGTGACCGGACTGGCCTGGACAGAGACCGGAGGAGATATCCTCTTTATCGAAGCAACCTCAATGCCGGGCAAGGCTGAACTTATCCTGACCGGTTCACTGGGCGACGTAATGAAGGAATCGGCGCGAGCAGCACTCTCCTACATTGAGGCGCATGCCGAAGAATTCGGCATCCGGACGGATGCATTTGAAAATCGCACCATCCACATTCACGTCCCATCCGGAGCAATTCCTAAAGACGGCCCTTCAGCGGGGATCACCATGGTCACCGCCCTGGTCTCGTTGATGACCGGAAAACCAGCACGTCGCAATGTTGCCATGACCGGAGAAATCACGCTGACCGGCCGCGTGCTGGCGATTGGCGGATTGAAAGAAAAGGTCCTGGCGGCCCATCGGGCCGGTGTCAGTACCGTAGTGGTTCCGGAGCGCAACCGTGACGACCTGGAAGATATCCCGGATAACGTGCGGGCCGAGCTGCAGTTCATCTTCATAAGTGAAGCGGCTGAAGCGCTGGCAGAGGCACTCTAGTTTGAATACGAATATTGCCGCCATTGACAAGGTCCTGCTGATTTTTTTTCACGGGCTGCAGAATTACTTCCTCCTTGCCGGGCGCACTTTTATTAGAATCTTCCGGCGGCCCTTCTATTATCGCGAATTTGCCATCCAGTTCGATAAGCTGGGATTCTCATCCCTGTTCATCTGCATCCTGACAGGCCTTTTCTCCGGAATGGTAATGGCCCTGCAGTCTCTGATCCAGCTCAAGCCGTTTGCCGCAACCAGCTATGTGGGCGGCATGGTGGCGGTGACAATGGTCAAGGAGCTGGGACCGGTGCTGGCCTCACTGATGGTGGCCGGTCGTGTAGGATCGGCCATCACCGCCGAACTGGGCACGATGGTGGTGACAGAACAGGTTGACGCGATGCGGGTGGAAGGTACCGACATCCTCAAGCGCCTGGCGGTACCGCGCCTTAAAGCCATGCTGCTGGCACTGCCGCTCCTGACAATTGTAACCGATGTAGTCTCAATATTCGGCGGCTATATCATGTCTGCCGGCTACGACATCAATCCGATCATGTACATCAGCGGACTGCCTCAGTTCATGGTGTTTCAGGATCTGATCGAGGGAGTGCTTAAACCGACGGTGTTCGGTGCCATTATCGCCATAACCGCCTGCTACACAGGCCTTAACACAAAGGGCGGCGCAGCTGGTGTCGGCGCATCCGCCAAGCAGGCTGTAGTACTTTCTTCGGTACTGATCCTTGTCTGCGATTTTTTCATAGCGAAATTTTTTGTCGTTTTCAGAGGATAATATGGCGTACTGGCTGTTTAAAACCGAACCGGGCTGTTTTTCGTTCTATGACCTCAAAAACCGCCCGGACAGGACAGAACCCTGGGATGGTGTGCGCAACTTCCAGGCCCGCAATTTTCTGCGGGATACGGTTAAAGTCGGCGACCGGGTGCTGTTCTATCACAGCAACATACCCGAACCTGCCGTTGTCGGACTGGCAGAGATCGTCCGGAGCGGATACCCTGATACAACCGCCCTGAATCCGGACTCCGAACACTTCGACCCCAGGGCATCAGTAGACAAGCCGATCTGGTACATGGTCGATCTGCGCTATCTTGAACCGCTGCAGCAGATTGTAACGCTGGAGAGTATCAAACAAACCCCCCTGCTGGCCGGCATGCCGCTGGTCAAACGGAGCCGGCTTTCGATTCAGCCGGTAACTGCTGACGAATGGAGGATTATTCTGACCATGGGAGGGATGAAGGGTATATGACCTCCAGCGATTCGATCCGTATGGAAAATTTAAGTTACTCTATCGGCGGCCGCAAGATCCTGGAGGGTTTTGACTTTCATCTGGAGCGCGGCGTCAATCGCACCATACTGGGAGTCAGCGGCGCCGGGAAGACAACCATCCTGAAGCTGCTGCTCGGCCTGCTGGAACCGGATTCCGGCGCGGTTTTTATCGGCGACCTCCGCATCACCGGATTGGCTGAATCAAGCTTCATGCAGCAGCGGAAGCGGATTGCGATCGTTTTTCAGGGAGGGGCGCTTTTTGATTCGATGACGGTCGGAGAGAATGTCGGCTATCGCCTGTTCGAGGAGGGGCGGCTTTCGGATGGCGAAATAGTTGAAATTGTACGCGAGAAACTCAGCTTCGTCGGAGTTGAGGCGGCTCTTAATCTGTATCCGTCTGAACTGTCCGGCGGCATGAAGAAACGGGTGGCGATAGCCAGGGCACTGGCGGCCGACCCTGATTATATCTTCTTCGACGAACCGACAACGGGGCTTGATCCGATCGGCGTATATAACATCTGTAACCTGATGCAGCGGTTGCAGGCAGAGGGGAAGACCACACTGATGGTAACACACGATCTGGCCACCGCCTTTGCAACATCGCAGCGCTTCACTTTCCTGCACGAGGCACGCATGCTTTTTGAGGGAAGTGAAGAGGAGATGAAGGGCAGCACTATCCCCGAGGTGCGCGAGTTTCTGGAACCGACGACCAGATCGCTGTTTATATGATATTCGAATCAACAGGGAAAAACGACAGGGACGGGTGGGACGGATATGAATCGAAGTAATCAGATCGGCTGGGCTCAGGTACGAGGTGGAATCTTCATCGTTATGGCACTGATCTTTTTTGCCGGCGGCATCATGCTGATGGGGCAGAAAACCAAGATGTTTGTAGCGAAGGAGAGCATCAGGATCGTGATGAGTGATGTTGTCGGCTTGAAAGTCGGCGCTCCTGTCTGGCTGGCGGGGGTCGACGTCGGTCTCGTCACCGATATCCTGTTTGCCGACCCGAAGAACAGTAATGAGGTCAGTATCGATATTGAAGTCGATACCGATGCCATGAAAAAAATAGGTCCGGATTCAAAGATTACAATCAAGACCCGCGGTCTGATGGGTGAAAAATATGTCGACATACTCCCGTCGAAACATTACTCCGACAGGCATCCGGCTGTACTGTCGGGGACATCGGCAGCCAAACTGGATGATGTCATTGAGAAGGCCGGTGACTCATTTGACAAGGTCAACAGGATCATAGACAACATAGAGCAGGGCAAGGGAACATTGGGGAAACTTAGCAAGGACGAGACGCTCTACACCAATGTTGCGCGCCTGGCCGTTGAAATGAAAAACCTGGTCGTCACGATAAATCACGGCGAGGGAACTCTTGGCAGACTCAACCGGGATCCGGAACCGTATAACAAACTGGTAAGCATTCTGAACCGGGCCGACCGTACCCTGCGGGACATTCAGGCCTCTGACGGGACGCTTAACAAATTGATCTACGACAAGGCGCTCTACACCAAGCTGACACTCCTTGCCGACAGAAGTATCAAGGCCGCCGATGATGTACGCGATCTGAACAGGAAAATCATGTCAAAAGAGGGTTCGGTCGGCCTTTTGCTTAATGATCGGGAGTTTTATGACAAGGGTATGTCTCTCCTTACCAGAGCCGAATCATCGGTCAAAGCGATAGAGGAGGTGACGGCAAAAGTCAATGGCGGGGACGGAACTGCCGGCAGACTTGTAAGCGACAGGGCGCTCTATGACAAGATGAACAAGATGGTCGATGACCTGGATGCGCTGGTAAAGGATTTCAAGGAAGATCCGCGGAAATACATCAAATTTTCGGTGTTTTAGGAGAGTATTGGATATGAAGCAGATCTTACTCGTAGTTACGCTGCTGGCTCTTTTTGCCACAGGCATACAGGCTGCTGATCTTGAAAACAGGGTCGTCGAGCACACGATGAAGAACGGCATGAAACTGCTGATGGTTGAGCGGCACACCTCGCCGACTGTCTCTGCCTGGATCCGCTTCAGGGTCGGCAGCGTCGATGAACGGAGCGACGAACGGGGGGTTGCCCACCTTCTGGAACATATGCTCTTCAAAGGTACGACCACACTCGGGACAACGGATTACGCCGCCGAAAAACCTGTCCTCGACAGGATTGAAGAGGTCGCACAGGCGCTGACTGCTGAAAAAACACGGGGCAAAAGGGCTGATACTGAAAAGATATCCCGGCTGGAGAAGCAGCTGGCCGCATTGGAGGCCGATGCGGCCAAATATGTCATCAAGGATGAATTTTTCGAACTGTATTCGAAGAACGGCGGCACCGGTTATAACGCTTTTACCAGCCGTGACGGTACCACCTATCTGATCAGCCTCCCCTCGAACAAACTGGAACTGTGGGCGGCCATCGAATCGGACCGCTTGCAGAATGCGGTCCTGCGGGAGTTCTACACAGAACGTTCGGTCGTAATGGAGGAACGCCGCAGATCGTATGATGCAGCCCCGGAGAGCAAATTATGGGAAACGTTTGTGGCTTCGAGCTTCCTGGCCCACCCTTACGGTCAGCCGACAATCGGCTGGATGTCCGATATTGAGAACCTGACCCGCAGCAAGGCCGAAAAGTTTTTTCATAGTTACTATGCACCCAACAATGCCATCGTAGCAATTGTTGGCGATATCGACACAAAAAAGACAATCGCCATGGTTGAACGTTATTTCGGCGCGATCAAGCCCGGAAAAGAATTGCCGCCGGTCACCGCCGTGGAACCCCCGCAGGCAGGGCAACGGCGCATCGAACTGATAGCAGATGCTGAGCCGACCTTGATAATGGGATTCCACAAACCGGCTATCGACACCCCCGACGACTATGTTTTTGACGTGATCAGCATGATTCTTGGAAGCGGCCGCACCTCACGTTTTTACAAGAAGCTGGTGATTGAAAAACAGCTCACCTCTGATATCGGAGCATTTGATGCGCCGGGTAACCGCTATCCGAATCTGTTCGTTGTCAGTGCCAATCCGCGTGCCCCGCATACGGTTAAAGAGGTCGAAGATGGCATTCACGCTGAACTGGATCTGCTGAAGACGACACCGGTCACCGAACGGGATCTGCAGCGTATCCTCAACAACATAGAGTATGATGAGGCGCGCCGGATGGGTACCAATGGCGGTCTGGCCCACAACCTGACCGAATACGAGGCGACAACCGGCAGCTGGCGTTATATGACCGAGCATCGCAGGAAAATTGCCAGTGTCACGCCGGCTGACATCATGCGGGTGGCCCGCGCCTACTTCACCAGGGAGAACTGCACCGTCGGATTCATCACAAAAAAAGGGAGTGGCAAATGAAGCGGCTCATTATTATTATCTGCCTGCTGGTCACCTCGATCGCGCCGGCTCTGGGTGCTGACCAGCACCTGGCAAATCCCCGAACCATGAAATTCCCGGAACTGAATTTTCAGATCCCCACAGCAGAACGGGTCGTTCTGGAGTGCGGGATGCCGGTTTATCTGCTGCGCGACACAGAACTGCCGATTATCAACATGACCGCTATGGTGCGGACAGGATCGGTCTATGAAGCGGTCGCAAAATCGGGACTGGCCGGCATGACCGGCATCGTTATGCGCAGCGGCGGCGCCGGAGGGGCGGCCCCCGAAAAGATGGATGATGAACTGGAATTCATGGCTTCGGCTGTCGAAAGCGGAATCGACAGCGACATGGGGACGGTCTCATTGACGTCGCTCAAAAAGAATTTCAGCCGGACGCTGCAGATCTTCACTGATGTCCTGCTCCGCCCCGACTTCAGCGAAAAACGGGTTGAAATTGCCCGGAGCCAGATGATCGAAAACCTGCGACGCCAGAATGACGACCCCAAGGAGATTGCCGATCGCGAAATAATTCGTGCCATATACGCCGGACACCCGCTGGGAGAGGTTGCAACTTTCGGATCAGTCAGCTCCATTACCCGCCAGGATCTGATTGATTTTCATAGACGTTATTTCCGGGTTGACAACATGATACTGGCAGTATCCGGCGATTTTGACCGGTCGGAGCTGTTGGCAAAACTGAATTCGGCTTTTCCACCGGAAAAGAACCACAGCACCCTTCTCCTGCCGGAGGTGCCACAGCCTCGGCAGAAGTTTCAGGGAGAGGTGCTCTACGGCAGAAAAGATGCCAGCCAGACCGTCATCCGTATGGGACATCTGGGGCTGAGCAAGGATACTCCTGACCTCTATGCGGTACGCCTTCTGGACTACATTCTGGGGGGGAGTTTCACATCACGGTTGACGATGGAGATTCGTACCAACCTGGGACTGGCCTACAGTGTCGGCAGCCGTTTCGACATCGGTCGCCGTTTTACCGGCAGTTTTATTGCCGAGACAGAAACCAAGGCGGGGTCGACCGTGAAAACAATCGGGCTGATGAAGGATATTATCACCCGCCTGACAAAAGAACCTGTCAGCGACGGGGAACTGAATGCCGCCAGAGAATACATGATCAACTCGTTCATATTCGGCTTTATCAGCCCGGCTTCGATAGTAACCCAGCGGGCCCGGCTTGAATATTACGGCTATCCAGACGGCTATCTTGAAAAGTATCGTGACAACATTGCCAGAGTGACCAAAATGGATATACTCAATGCTGCCCGCAAATATCTGCACCCGGACGCATTCAAACTGGTGGTAGTCGGAGATGCGGCAAAATTCGACAGGCCGCTGTCAACGCTTGGAAACGTGAAGGAACTTGATCTTACACTGAATATTCCCGAATGAGGTATAACTGCAGTTACATCAACCGCCCCGCGATACTGTCCGCGATCTTGATGCCGTCTACGGCGGAACTCATTATGCCACCGGCATAGCCGGCCCCTTCACCGGCCGGATACAGGCCTTTGACACCGACCGACTCATAATCGCTGTCGCGCAGAACCCGCACCGGTGATGAGGTGCGGGATTCGATACCGATCAGGGTGGCTTCGGCAGTGACGAAGCCCTTCAGCTTTCGTCCGAAAGCAGTTATCCCTTCCCGCAGCGTGTCGATAATAAAGGGTGGCAGTACAAAATCCAGCTCCGTCTCCAGGACGCCGGGACGGTAGGTTGTTCTGGCGGTACCTTTTCCCGGAAGGTGCAAGAAATCAAGCAGGTTTTGAGCCGGGGCCCGGTACCCTCCTCCACCCAGTTCATAGGCCCGCTGCTCCCACCTACGCTGCAGCCGCACCCCTGCCAGTGGCCCTGTCCCGTCAAAGTCCTCTTCCCGAACATTGACAACAAGGGCACTGTTAGCGTAGGGAGAGTTGCGCAGCTGGCCGCTCATGCCGTTGGTAACGACCCCTCCGGCCTCAGAGGCCCCTCCGACAACGACTCCGCCAGGGCACATGCAGAATGAATAGGCGCTGCGACCGTTGGTACTGTTGTTCCAGGCCGCGGCGTAGTCGGCCGCCGGCAGTTTCGGCTGCCTCCCGCTGCCGTACTGGATTCTGTTTATCAGATCCTGCGGGTGTTCAACCCGTAGCCCCATTGCAAAAGGCTTACGCTGCAGCGGCACATTCAGCCGTTCCAGCAGCTCATACGTATCCCTCGCGCTGTGGCCTGTGGCCAACATAAGATGATCACACGGAATTTCATCAATATCATTCAGAGTCACCGAATTGATGTGGCTGTTTTTGATGCCGAGCCCGGTCATACGGCATCCAAAGCGGATAGCAAAACCCATCTCAAGCAGGTGGTTCCGTATCGCAGCAGTTACCGTTCTTAACCTGTCGGTCCCGATATGCGGCTTGGCAAGATAGCGCACCTCCGGCTGCGCGCCGAAGGTTGAAAATTGTTCCAGCACCCACGGCACCAGAGGATCTTTGGAGCGGCAGGTCAGCTTGCCGTCGGAAAACGTTCCGGCGCCCCCCTCCCCGAACTGTACATTGGACTCAGGATCAAGAATGCCGTCTTTCCAGAAGCGCTGCACAGATAACGCCCGCAACTCCACCGGTTCACCACGCTCAATGATCGTTGCCGTCAGCCCATACTCTGCAAGGCGCAGGGCGGCGAAAAGTCCGGCCGGGCCGCTGCCGATGATAACTATACGTTTGGACGACTTGATCGGCTCCGGAGCGGTAACCAGTTTTTCATCCTGCCATTCCAGCGCCGGATCAGCCCCAAGAAGTGTCCTGATCTCATCATCGCCTGAAAATGAGAGCGTGTAGACCAGTTTTATGTGCGGCTTTTTGCGGGCGTCAATCCCTTTTCGCATGATGCGGATATCATGCAGGGATGCCTGCGGAACGGAAAGTTTTGCCGCCAGCAATGCGGGGAGGGTTTCTTCAGAGTCATCAGGTGTCAGTGAAATATTGCGATAGATAAAAGGCATGCTGTCAGTTTTGCGGGTACTTTTCGCGTTCAAGAATCTGTTCGATAATGATGACAATGTCCACCGGACTGGTAGACTTGGGGATATGAATCTTGGCGCCCATCTCGGGAGCGTCGTGTTCATGCGGTATTTCCTTAAACATGGACGTCAGCAGCACGGTCACCGGGGGGGTGTCGCCAGCGATCCGGCTGATCTCCATAAAGGTGCTTACTCCCCCCATGCGCGGCATTACGAGATCACAGAGCACGACATCAGGTAACGTTTTTAGATAAACCTTAACACCTTCAATGCCGTCATTTGCGTTGAATACGGTAAACCCGTTGTCTCTGAAATTATCACCCAGCACTTTCAGGAAAAAAGGATCATCGTCTATGATAAGAATTTTTCTGTTTGACTGGGGCATGGGCGCACACACTTACGGGAGGATTATCGACAGATGCGGCATACTACACCACCGGGACCGGAAAAAGAAAGGGAGAATGTCAGCTGAAGAGCGGAAATTCCAGGCGGAATGTGGTACCTTCCGAAGACGAGTGCTCGACCTCCATACTCCCCTCGTACATCCGCGCTATCCGCTGGGCGACAGGAAGCCCCATTCCGGTACCACGGCTCTTTGTCGTGAAGAAAGGTTCAAATATGCAGGGCAGAACATCCTTCGCTATTCCTTTGCCGCTGTCGACAACCCTGACAATCACTCGCCTGTCCTCTGCAAACAGCTCTATTACAAGGCATCCACCGCGACTCATGGCATCAAGGGCATTCAGAAAAAGGTTGGTAAAGATCTGCTCTAAATCGTTCGGATCAGCGGTAATTGGCGGGGGTATACAATGGTACTGCCGGTTAACCTTAATTTTCCTGGCCTCGATCTGTGGTAAAAAGGCTTCGATTACGTTATCTATTGCCTGATCTATCTGCACATTGGAGGATATAAGGCGGGTTCTGCGGGAAGAATCCAGAAACTTTCGGATAATTGAATCTATCCGCGCGACCTCGTTAATAATTTTTGCCTGATGCACGAGATGATCAGGCTCAGTCGTTGTCTGGCGCATCAGCTGCACAAAAAGAGCGATGGAGTTAAGCGGGTTGCGTATTTCGTGAGCAACACCAGCTGAAAGATAGCCAATCGCAGCGAGCTTTTCAGACTGGACAATTTCTTCCTGGGCATTCTGAAGTTCATCGCACTTTTCGCGTACCCGCTTTTCCAGCTCCATATTCCGCAGCTCAATTTCAGAAACCAGACGCTCCTGTTTTTTTTGCAGTTCCCGGTTGTGAAGTTCGATTTCCCGGATCCTCAACACGTTTTTCAGCCGTACAACCAGATTGCGATTGTTAAACGGCTTCAGAATATACTCCGATGCACCTTTTTTCAACAGCTCAACAGCGATCCCTTCGCTCCCCTTACCGATGATCATCACGACGTATGTCTCAGGGAAACGGGCTTTGATACGTTGCAGTACAGACAGCCCATCCATCTCCGGCATCATGTGAGCGAGCAGAACCAGCTCCGGAGAATGACAGGAGATCAGTTCCAATCCTTCGCGGGCACTATCAGCAACATACGGCTGAAAACCGCTCTTTAAAAGTATCAGTGAGGTCAGCTCAAGGATGTTCCTGTCGTTATCGATAATGACGACAGGAATTTCTGTATCTTGCGATCCCGATTCTGTCATCATAGCGGTTCAACCCTTTTCACGACCTGCTGGATTCGACGCTAAACAGCCGGGAGTCTGACCGTTAGAACCGGACAACTGGCAGAGCGTACAACACGCTCGGCGGTGCTGCCGAAAAGAATGCGGTCAATACCGGTTCTGCCGTGAGTACCGAGTACGATAAGGGACGCATCGATTCTGGCGGCAGCCGCAATGATTTCATCGTAAGGGATACCTGTTACGATATCTGTCTTGTAATTCGAAAAAGTACCCAGCTTTGTGCTACAGAAAGTTTTCATCATCTTGACGGCGCTCTCTTCGATCTCCTTCTCAAGCTGCTCAAAAGAGATATGAGGCACATAAAATCCGCGTAAATCGACCGGTTCATTGATAACATGAATAATCATAAGCTCTGCATTGAACTGAGTTGCCAATGTCAGGGCATAGTCAAATGCGCACTCTGAATTTTCCGAAAAGTCGATGGCTATCAAGATTTTTGTAAACGGTTTCATGGAAATCCTCCTGAGCCCTGTTAAAACAGGATAAGTGTGCTGGCAAAAAAAATTCTGTGCATATATGCAGAAAATAATTTTTAACTACTGTGTAAAAATCTTGTTAATTACTTTTTTGAGATCGTCATATTTAACCGGTTTGTTGATATATTCAAAAGCACCCAGCGTCATCGCTTCCAGATAGGACTCAACCTCACCATAAGCGGTGACCATAATAACGTTACTGGTAGGATGGCTGCGGTTCAGCTCGCGCAGAAACATCAGTCCGTTCATCTCAGGCATATTAAGATCGGTGATTATCAGCTCAACTTCTTTGCTGCGCAGATAATTGAGGGCCTCCACTCCGTTCCTGGCCGACGCTACGGTATAGCCGTCATGGGCAAGAATTTTGGATAGCGCCACCCTGGCGTTTTCCTCATCATCCACAACCAGTATCCTTTTACATCCCTGTTTCAAAGTGGTCTCCTGCATGGGCCTAAGTACAGGAAGTCTAGCATGGAGAGCCGGACTGTCAAGACCATGAACTTCTTTTTTTATTGTGTCATGAGATATGGGGGCAGAGGCAGGGGAAACGTACCGGAATTATTCTTTGACTCCGTCGGCGTCAAGTTCAACGTAAGCCGGAGAGCCAGGGGGGCCGAGCTGTTTGTAAGGTTTACCGTTCAATTCCACGTCAACTCCACCGGCGTTACTCAATTCCAGCGTGACATTTTTTTCCGCCTTCCACTCGATTATATCCCCGACGGAAAGGTCGTATTCTTGTGGTTCGGCTCCATCAACGGTTGAGGTTAAGGTGCCGTTCTGGGTAACCACTATTTTCAGTAGGAACCCCTTGGGCACATCTGCCGTTCGCTGTTTTAATGTGGCTGCTTTTTCAATTTCAGAAGGCCCTGCAGTACTCACGGCCGCCTTGGGAACCGGGATATTCTGCTCCACTTTTCTGGTTCGTACTGAACTTTGCACTTTTTGAACCGCCACATTCTCACGGGGCTGAACAACAGTCACAACCGGTTGTGCCTGGCGGACGGTAGTGGATGGAGGTCGTTTGAAGAAGGTCGCTGTAATCAAAATAACCGCCAGTAGTAAAAGCGGAAACATCAGTTTTCTGAGTGGTATAAAACGGCGCTGTGGACGGGGCGTAGTGGATAATGTACCGGCAAGTTCCGGTTTATCGTTCTGAACGCCAAAAAGTTTGTCATACATCGGTGCTAAATCGTCAAAGTTCAGGCCGAGGTGGGTGGCGTAGATACGAAGAAACCCCTTGAGATATACCTGATTGGCAAAGTCACGGATCTGGTCGTTTTCCAGCGATTTCAGGTAGGAAACGCCTATTTTTGTCTCTTGCGAGGCCTCTTCAATGGTAACTCCCTGGAATTCCCTGCAACGGCGAAGGACCGCCCCCGGAGAACCGCTGATGGTCTCTGATGGAGAAGAAACCGGATCTGGCATTCTATCCTCACTCACTTGATAAGATCCAAATATCTAAGGGCAGAGCGACCCAGTTCGCTATTAGGGACAAGGCGCACCGCCTCTCTGAATGAGACACGGGCGGCGTCCACCCTGTTCAGCTTGAGCAGTGCCTGCCCCATATAGTAATGGGCTGCGCCGTAATCACTATACATCTCAAGCGCCTTGGCATATTCGGTATATGCCTGTTCACTTTTGTCCATCGCAAACAAGACCCGGCCGATGCAAAGATGTACAACCGGGTTACGCGGATTCATGACTGCCACCGCCTGCAGCTCTGTCAACGACCTGGGGTAATCTCCTTTTCCCAGATAGGCCAACCCCAGATTGATGGAAGCATTTACCGTATTATCGTAAAAAAGGTCGTCCTTTACAACTTTGAACTGCTGAATGGCACTGTCCCAGCGTTGCATATCGAGGTATGCGACCCCCAGATCGTTGCGGGCGGCAGAAAAGCTGGGTTTAAGACGGATGGCTTTCAGGAATTTTTTTTCAGCAAGATCAGGGCGTTTTTTCCCGACAAAGGCCTTGCCCAGATTATAGAGTACATCCGGATTTTCCGGATCAAGCTTCTCGGCCTCCGTCAGATCAAACAAAGCCGAGGTATAATTTTGCTCTCCCAGATAGGAGATTCCCATCTGATAATGATAGGAAGCAGGATCCGGCTTGAAATTGCCCTGTCCCCCGCGGGATACGCAGCCGGAAACGGTCAAAATCAGAAACATTGCAGCTGTGGTACTGAAAACGCTTTTCATTATATGTATGTCCATGGCCCTGACAGAGAGGATAAGTACATCCTCCCTACACAGGGCAGCTCACAATCAAGAAGAAATATCTCTGAAGCTTGTCAGCGCCTTGAAGTTGCCGAAACGGGCCTGTATCTCTTTATATTCGAGTCGTTTCATACGGTTAAGACTGAAATCCTCTACGTTGAAAGAGGCCATTACGCTGCCGAAGATGATCGCCTGACGCAGCCCCTCCTCCGACAGATCCCCCGTATTTGCCAGATTGCCCATAAAACCTCCGGCAAAAGTGTCCCC
>JAQUCU010000170.1 GCA_028686055.1 Desulfuromonadaceae bacterium | reverse complement strand
GGGCAGAGAGGCAGCATGACTATCCGGCAGAGCCGGGTAACCTTTGACGGCGGTGAACAGGGGATGCGCGCTGCTATAGAGCTCCGTACGGCGGACGGCGGAAGTTTAAAAGGGAACTTTTCATCATCGGCTCCGCTCAGCCTGACCATGCCTGAAAAGGGAAAAATGACGGCGGAAGTGAGCGGGATTGACCTGGCGCTCCTCAAACCATGGCTTCCCCGTGGCACCGTTCTCGAAGGACACATCAGCGGCCGGGCAACAGGGAGCATGCTTCCGGGCCAACACTTTGAACTGGACGGCACTGCCTCAATTTCCGGAGGGAAATTACACCAACAGAGGCCTGACGGGGAACTGAACCTTGCCTTCACATCGGCAACAACCTCGTGGGGATGGCGGGGAGAAACACTCTCCGGTAACTTCTCCCTGACCATGGCTGAGTACGGTCAGGCCCGGGGAAATTTCAACCTGCCGGTTCCGGCACGTTTCCCGGTTGCAGTCAATCCTAAGGGGCCCATCCGTGCATCTCTGGCCGGCAAGGTCCAGGAAAAGGGAATAATCACCGCCATGTTCCCCGGTTTAGTCCAGGAAAGCTCCGGAGATCTTGATGTCGATCTTGGCATCAGCGGTACATGGGAAGCGCCGCTCGTCGAAGGAAAACTGCAACTGGCCAAGGCGGGGGCTTATCTGCCGACCGCCGGCATCCATCTTAAGGAAGTACAGCTCACGGCACGCCTGAAAAAGAATTTCATCATCATAGACTCTTTTAAAGCTGCCTCCGGCCCCGGTCATATCGAGGGAACTGCACTCATCTCCCTGACCGGCTGGCAGGTGGCGAGCTACCGGGGCACCATACGCGGTGAAAATTTTCAAGCGGTCTTTTTCCCCGAACTACAAGTCCTGAGCACGCCGAATATCACTTTTGAGGGAACACCTCAAAAGTTCACCATGCGCGGTGAACTGCGCCTGCCCGACGTTCACATAATCGGGGCGCAGACCAGTCCGGTTGTTGCTCCGAGCAGCGATGTCGTACGGGAAGGAAGAGTCGTACCGGCCGCTAAATCTTCTCCTCTGGTTATGGATGTCCGCGTCAGAGTACTGCTCGGTGACCAGGTTTTCGTTAAGGTTTCGGGAATCGACGCACAGCTGGGCGGAGCCATGGACCTGTCATTGAGCAGTTTCGACAGGATCACCAGCAAAGGCGAGATAAAGGTGGTCAAAGGGCGTTACCGCACCTATGGTGTGAACCTTGAAATCGTCCGCGGACGACTCTTCTTCGCTGGTGGCCCCATTAATCGCCCGTCTCTGGATTTTCTGGCTCTGCGCACGGTTGGCGACGTGCGGGCGGGAGTAACGGTCTCAGGGACTCTACAGAGACCGGTCACCAAACTTTACTCCGAGCCCGCCATGCCGGATGTTGACATTCTGGCCTATATCGTCCTCGGCCATCCGCTCGGCAGCAGCGGCGAACAGGCCGGTCTCATGGCCCAGGCTGCCGGTGCACTGCTCACCTCCAGCAAGGCATCGGATCTGCAGGAACAGCTAAAAAACCGTCTCGGGCTGAGTACACTGGAAATTCAGGGCGTCGTCAGGGGAAGCGCCAGCCCAATGGGGTACAAACCGCTCCCGGTGACCGCTCCAGGTGCCATACCGGCAGCGGTACAGCCCGGCATTTCCGAGACGGTGCTCACTGTGGGTAAATTTTTAACTCCGCAGCTCTATATCAGTTACGGCAAGTCACTGTTTACCGGAACTAGCCTGTTCCTGTTACGGTACGATATTTTCAAACAGTGGCAGATTGAAACCCAGACCGGCAGCGAGAGCGGTGTGGACCTCTTCTATAAGCTGGAGTTTAAGTAGGACTGACAAATCTTCATGCAGCACTTGAACGTTTTACCGGCCACGATCAATAATGGCACGTAGAATCGGTATATTATGCAGTAAAAGCAGTGCCGCGCAAGGTGAGTTTAAAACAGGATAATTATCACAAATCAGAAATATTCTGCCAAACCGGTCTCAATCCTTTCAAAACGGGCTATCTTCTCCGGCGGCTTGCCTGACTCCAAAGCAGCCCGTTCTGTATCCGACAGTTCCAGTTCTGTTGTCAGCGGCCGGCGTTCCATATACAGGGCGCGGCCGGTTTCGAGTACGATCTTTTCAAAAGGGTAGCTGTAGCTTGGATTCTCTAGGAGTGCTGCCTCATGGTAACGTACACCGGTTGTAGAAAGTGTCCGCAGATAGCCGGATTCCGTAACGACCTCACCGGGAGCGCAGACAGTCAGGGCCGCACGCCGCCGTGAGGCTGCCTGCTGAAAGCGCCGTTTGTATGGAAATGAGCAGTAGTTAACCGGCACGGAAATGCCCTGTTCCAGCCCGAAGCGAACCATCCGCAAGGCACAGAGTTCCGACTCCAGCAGTGTGACCTTCTCGCCATGAATAAAGGTATAGCCCCGCTCCGTCAACGGTCCGAAGTTGTACGGCGTCAAGCGCATCTGGTGCAGATTGAGGTGATTTACCCCTGCTTCTGCCATTTCAACCATCTTCAGCTTCAGCAGTTCCTCGTCATCCGGCACCGCTGGGATCTCAACCGTCACCGTCGGGATGCACCCTACCGCCAAGCGAAGTTTTTTGAGGTTATAGCGAACAGCTCCCACGTCGAAGCGGATCTCGTCCAGGCCGGCATCCCGCAGGCGACTGCAGAGATCTGCCGTCAGCAGGGTGCCGTTGGTATAGAGCCAGAGATGGATGTCCTCACCGCACCGTCTGCGAACGGCGCTCAGGTAGGCCAGGGTAAGATCCGGAGTCATCAACGGCTCGCCGCCGCTGATGCTTACGCCTCTGAACCCCAGAGCGGCCACATAGGCAGCATAATCCTCCGGACTGGTGAAAGCCAGGCCATTAGTGACCGGCGGGCCGTCATCGTCCTGTGCCGTAGGACAGTAGAAACAGTGCCCGTTGCAGAGGCCATTGATAAAAAGACAGGACCAGCCGCCGTCACCGCAGCAGCGACATCCGGGAGACAGACCGTTGCAGTCCACCTTGGTCCCGGAATAGCCGATACGGGTGCGCTGTTCCAGCCACTGCAGCAGCTCTGTGCGTTCTGCACGGGCTGCAGCCAGCTGTTCAGGACCGGCAAAGCTAAGTAAATCGTACCGGCTGCCGTACTCACGACGGTTGGACTCAATCTGGCGCAACCTGCTGCTTTCGTCGAGATATGCATGATCAAAAATGGGCGGTGATGCTGGCATGTGGCAATCCTCTCAAAAGATGATATTTATATGGTACTTACTATCGATATGTTTGTTAAGTACTTGATGTTTTCCCATGCGAGAGCGAGAAAAGGGACCGTTTAGATTGATCCGGAGGATTCGGGAGAGAGGTGGCTGGAGATGGTCGTAAAATAGGGGTGTCGAAATGACTGAGAGAAATGATTTCGGATGGTGATCAGTGTGCTGAGTGTACGCTGTTACCAGGTTAATTGATAGGTATATTAACCACTATGCCACTGACAATTTGCCGCTGACATCTTCTATCCGGCAATTACTATTTGCGCATGGAGAGGTGGAGTCAATAGCTGTCCAGCTTAAAGCTGGAGAACAATATTTGCCAGGTGACAATTACAGTGAAAAGCATGAATGATATAACCGTTATGGCCGCAAGCTTCCGTTGTACTGCCGGAATGATTGTATCAAGACTTTCTTTTTTCCTGAACAGTTGCAAAAGTCCACATCCAAGTCCGGCGACCGTACCTGAAAGAATAAAAATATACAGAGGATATCCCACATAACCGTACTCTCTCTGCAAGATACAGAACGGGCAGTGATGGGAGGGCATCTCATAAAAATAGAGGGAGATGAATGATATGATAGAGATGATTGAAACCACAAATGTCACCCCGCTCATGCCGGCAAAAAGATAGGCACCCTTTCCCTCCCACAAAAGCCTCGCACCAAATGCAAACGTTGCTGCCATACACACATAGAAGAGTATTCTCATGGGAGTGACCGGTAAAGCCAGAATATCTGCAGCAATGCCGCGTGAACTTTGACTGAAAAGAGTGCCGCAGCAGGATGTAATAATATCCGGATTGAGTCCTGTAAAATAAATCCCCTGAACAACGGTCTCGGCAACGGTGAAAGGGGCCATAATCAGCAGTAGCATGTATTTGGGACGGATAAGCGGATAATCATACCCCTGGTTGTCTGTATGGTTAAGGATCAGCCACAGGCCTGCCATGATGAAGGTGGCAACCTTGAGGAACAGGACCGTATAACCGAAGTTGCTGACTGTTAGTGTCCCCACTGCGCACATGGCCCCCACGAACAGGTGACAGATGCTGTCGGCAGTCTGGATGAACAGAAACAGTGACACCAGTTGAAATATAAGGAAGTAACTGACGATCGTGGAGATCAGGTATGTGCGGCGTTCAAGGGCAAGTTGCAACTCACTGCCGCTGGTGATGTCCCACCGCCTCAGGATAAGAATACCATAGCAGGCGGCGTAGAACATCATAATGCTGATCAATGCAGATGAGACGAGCAATGCCATGATGCCGGGATGGAGGATCACTACTGTTCATCCTCGGGTGCAAGCTGACCGTCGCGTATTTCCACAACTCTGTCGATTTGTTCAGAGCCGTAGACAATGGGATCATGACTGGCCAGAATGATGGTAGCACCCTTGGTCTTCAGCTCGCCCATGATAGCCATGAATTCGTGAGACAGCTTTGAATCGAGATGGGCGGTCGGTTCATCTGCGATGATAACGGCAGGGTTGTTGATCAGTGCTCGTGCAATGGCGACCCGCTGGGCTTCGCCGCCAGAGAGCCATTCAATCTTCGCATGAGCGCGTTCGTCAAGTTTGAACATCTCCAGAGTCTCCATTGCCCGATTGCGCAGCAGAGAAAATTTTTCTCCCTTGGGATAGGCCGGAACCATCACATTCTCCAGAACCGAAATCCCCTTGATGAGATTGAACTGCTGAAAGATGAAGCCAAAGGTCGAGCGGCGGATATCCGTCAGAAACCGCTCCGGCAGGCTGGTAATCTCGCGGTGATTGAGAAAGATGCGGCCAGACGTGGGACGAGCCATACATCCCAGCAGGCCGAGCAGAGTTGTTTTGCCTGAACCGCTTGGCCCTTTAAGAACTGTTGACTCATGCAGCCGGATATTAATCGAAAGATCATGCAGGGCGGTGAACTCGTTTGACCGTCCGGCATTGAAAACCTTGCTGATGTTGTGTGCTGATATCATTTTATCTCCTCAGCGCATGACCGCGTCGGGGTCAATGGTTGCAGCCCGCCACGAGGGGATAATTGTTGTGATGGTGTAGGGAACGACGGTAAGAACGAAAATTGTTGCCACCTGGCCGAAGTCGATAAACGGCGTCAGGCGAAAAGCGGGATAGAGAGTTGACCATCCTTTGAGCACCGGTGCAAAAAGCGGCGTAGGCAAAAGAAAAACATGGAGGTATGCCAGGATGACCCCCGCCAGAAAAGCGGTTAGAGAAATAGCGGTTCCTTCCCAGAATTTCATTAGCAGGATATCGGATGTTTCCCAGCCGATTGCCTTTAGAATACCGATCTCTTTGTGCTCTTCAGCGGAAAGAGCTGTCGCCTTGTCCCAGGCAAAGATGATAAAGGCAAGTACAGCAGCACTGTATATGATAATTAGCAACCCGGAACGCCAGCCGAATACCGCATCGTAGGTACGCAGTATCTCGGAGCGCATTATGGGACGCGAATCCGGAAAAATCCGGACAAGCTTTTCGGCAATGGTAGTGTACTCCTTAGGATTACGCACCCGCAGAGTCAGATCTGTCGCCATATCTGCCGGTATACCGGAAAAATCACGGTAATCCTTTTCCGAGAGCAGGATCAGATCACTGGTCAGCAGTTGCGATTCGTTGTCAAAAATTTTCCTTATGGAAAAACTGCGCACCAGGCCGTCATGGCCGGCAAAGGCCATGATGTCACCAACGCTGGCGCCGCGCATTTTGGATATGCCGCTGCCGATATCTATAGTGCCCGACTCAGGAGGATTTTCAGGTGGCACCATCAGGGTGTAATTGGCCTTAAAAACGCTGTCATAATGGTAGCCCCACAGGCGTGGCCGGACCGATATGACCCCGTTGACATGGCGAATTCTGTCGCACCAGGCTATTGGAACTGG
>JAQUCU010000169.1 GCA_028686055.1 Desulfuromonadaceae bacterium | reverse complement strand
GCATCCGGGCATTAGCATGTGGTTTTGAAGATGCAATGAAAACAGCAGGGCTGGAGCGCTCAAGTTTTAATGTTTGGTCTTTCCTTTGACGAAGGCAATCTGCTGTGCTACATTCTCGCCACGAAAATCCCGGAGACATCTTCCCGGAAGGATCACCCCAAATGCCGGCTGAAAAGAGCACGCCCCCCTTGAAAGCAAAATGCAAAATAATCTGTATCGCCAATCAGAAGGGCGGTGTAGGCAAGACGACAACCGCCGTCAATCTTGCCGCCTGTCTGTCCGCTGCGGAGAGGCCGACGCTGCTGGTCGATATCGACCCGCAGGGCAATGCAACCAGCGGTGTCGGGGTTGACAAGATTTCGATGAAGCGGACTGTCTACGATGCATTAATCAATGAGGTCGACCCGCTCGAGCTGGTTGTTGACACCGGCCACCCATTTCTGCACATCCTGCCAGCTAACTCGGATCTGGCAGGCGCCGAACTGGAACTGGCCGCAGAGATCGGGCGGGAACAGCGCCTCAAATTTGTTCTGTCGTCCCTGGCGGAACGCTATTCATATATTATTATTGACTGCCCGCCGTCACTGAACCTTCTGACCATAAATGCCATGACCGCTGCCGACTCGGTGCTGATACCGCTTCAGTGCGAGTTCTACGCCATGGAAGGGTTCTCGCAGATACTGCGTACCATCAGGCTGATCCAGAAAATGATCAATCCGTTATTGACGATCGAGGGCATCCTGCTGACGATGTACGATGCCCGCAGCAACCTGGGAAAGGACGTGGCAGAGGAAATTCGCAGCCATTTTCCCGGTCAGGTGTTCGAGTCTGTCATCCCCCGCAACATCCGTCTTGCGGAGGCGCCCAGCCATGGCAAACCGATCATTTATTATGACATCACTTCGCGCGGTGCCTCCAGCTATCTTCAGCTGGCCCGTGAGATCATACAGAGGGAGAGTATAAATGGCTAGAATAGGCGGCCTCGGCAAAGGGATGGCTGCGCTGTTGCAGGTTACAGAAACGGTCGATGAATCAAAAAACTACTTTATCTGTCCGATTGAGAAAATTCGTCCCAATCGCAATCAACCCCGCAAGCATTTTGCACCGGAAAAGCTGGAGGAGCTGGCTGCGTCGATCCGCGAAAAAGGGATCATCCAGCCGCTGGTTGTTAACAGGGTAGATGGCGGCTACGAGATTATTGCCGGTGAGCGTCGCTGGCGGGCGGCTCAGAAAGCGGGGCTGCACGAAATTCCGGTCGTTATCCGCGAGGCAACTCCGGATGCGGTTATGGAGCTGGCTCTGATTGAAAATATCCAGCGCCAGGATCTGAATGCTATCGAAGAAGCGCAGGCCTATCGTTCGCTTGTGGAGCATTTCAGCATCTCTCAGGAGGATGTGGCGCGTCGGGTCGGCAAGAACCGCACAACCGTTACCAACTCGTTGCGGCTGCTCAAGTTGCCGGATGGTATCCAACAGGATATTGTTGAAGAACGCCTCAGTATGGGACATGCCCGTGCGCTGCTGGCACTTGAAAGCGACGAGCTGATTGAAAAAGCGCGACATGAGATACTGCACCGTCAGTTAAGTGTCCGTGCTACCGAAGATCTTGTGCGCCGGCTGAAAACAAACCCGCATCCGGTTCCGGCCAAACGTCTGCAGCAGCCGGACCTGTTGATGTCGGCGCTGGAAGAGCAGCTTCAGAAGCGCTTTCAGGCACGGGTTGCGATTCGCAAGGTTGGCCCCAGGGGGGGGCGCCTTGAAATCCATTTCAGCGACTCAGATGAATTGACCCGCATTATCGATATGTTGGAAATATGAAAGTCCGGAAAACATTGTTGTCGCCGTTAAATATCTTGACATGTGTTGAAAATATATGGTAGCTAACGGGCTGTTTTACGCCCGTCTCTGGGATACAGTATACAATTTAGCATGCCTGTAAGGGGTAGGTCGTGATAGAATTAAACTTGTCTTTCTTTATCCAGCTGATCAATTTCGGCATCCTCGTTCTCGTTCTCAACGTCTTTCTGTACAAGCCGATCCGCAAGGTTCTGGCTGATCGCCGTCAGGTAATTGACTCGGCCTGTGAAAAGACCGTTTCGGTTGACGCCGAGGTGCAGGCCAAGATGGCGCAGTATGAAGCCCGTCTGCATGCAGCCAAAGCCGAAGCTGGTGCCCGTCGTGCCGAAGCCATGAAGCTGGCTCAGGCAGAGGAGTCTGCGGTGCTTGAAAAGGCACGCAAGCAGGCTTCCGAGTCACTTGCTTCGATTCGCGAGAGAGTTGCCAAAGAAGCTGGCGAAGCACGTGAGCTGCTGAAAAAGCAGGCCGAGGTTCTGTCCGGTGATATCTGTGAGAAAATCCTCGGGAGGAACCTGTAGTTATGCATATGGTATCCGGTCGCTCAAAAAAAATAATTATCACGCTGGCGTATATCGCGTGCATCGTCCTTCTGGCTACCGTTGGTTTTGCTTCTGAAGGGGGCGGGGCACACCACCCTGACAGCGGCGCTCAGCTGAAGGATTTCGGCTGGAGGGTGCTCAACTTCGCCGTTCTTGTCGGCATAGTTGTATGGGCTCTCAAAAAAGCTGATGTCAAAGGTTCTTTGGCTGCCCGTCAGGCCGGCATCGAGAAGAGCCTCAAGGATGCTGAGGAAGCTCGTGATGCCGCCGAAGCGAAACTGCGTGAATACAGCGTAAAGCTTGATCAGGCATCGAAAGAAATTGATGAGCTCCATGCCGCTATCGTCCGAGAGGGTGAGCAGGAAAAGAGCCGTATTATTGCTGAAGCCGGCATTGCAGCTGAAAAAATTGTTGCCCAGGCCGCACTTTCTGCCGAACAGGAGACGGTGAAAGCCCGCAATGAACTGCGCGCCGAAGCAGCCAGGCTTGCGGTTGAAATAGCGACTGGCAAGCTGACCGGAGCTATACAGAAGAACGACCACGACCGATTTGTCGGCGAATATCTTGACAAGGTGGTACAGATCCAGTGATCAATAACGCGATTGCGAGACGATACGCCAAAGCGCTTGTGCAGCTTGGCTCGGAGGGTGGTCTGATCGATCGCTTCCGTGATGAGCTGTCCGTAGTTGACAGCCTTTTTAGGACTAATAGCGAGCTGCGGGCCGCGTTTGCAGACCCGGCGCTTACTTCGGAGCAGAAGAAGTCCATCATGAAAGAACTGGTCGCCAGGACAGGGTGTTCCGAGCTGGTTGGCAACTTTCTGCTGCTGCTGGTCGACAAGAACCGCGTCGCCTTTCTGGGACAGATCGTTCAGACTTACGAGAAGCTTGCCGATGAATTTTCCGGAGTAATCCGTCCGGTCATCAAGACCGCCTTTGCACTGGATGACAACCAGATGTTTGCTATTCAGAGTGCACTGGAGAAAAAAACAGGCAAGAAGGTTGTGCCGCAGATGGTTGTCGATGCTTCCCTTTTGGGCGGCATCGTAACCCAGATAGGTGACATTGCCTATGATAACAGCGTCAAGACTCAGCTTAAACGGATTAAAGATATATTACAGAAGGGGTAGGAGCATTCATGGAAATCAGAGCCGAAGAGATCAGCGAGATCATTAAAAAACAGATCAAAGAGTATGGCAAAGAGGTTGAAGTGTCTGAAACCGGCACTATCATCTCCATCGGTGACGGTATTGCCCGTATTCACGGCCTGGCTGGCGCCATGGCCGGTGAGCTGCTGGAATTCCCGGGCGGCGTTACCGGTATGGTTCTCAACCTGGAAGAAGACAACGTTGGCGCCGCCATTCTCGGAGAATTCTCCGAGATCAAGGAAGGCGACACCGTTAAGCGTACCGGCCGCATTACCGAAGTCCCGGTAGGCGATGCACTGATCGGTCGTGTTGTCAACGCTATTGGCCAGCCGATCGATGGCAAGGGTGCAATCAATACCAGCAGCTTCAGCAAGGTTGAGATCAAGGCTCCTGGAATCGTTGACCGTAAATCGGTCCATCAGCCTATGGCAACCGGCCTCAAGGCCATTGATTCCATGGTTCCAATCGGGCGTGGCCAGCGCGAGCTGATCATCGGCGACCGCCAGACAGGCAAGACTGCTGTTGCTATCGATACGATCATCAACCAGAAGGGCGGCGATGTCGTCTGTATCTATGTAGCCATCGGCCAAAAACGTTCCACTGTTGCCCAGGTTGTTTCCAAGCTGACCGAGCACGGCGCAATGGATTACACGATTGTTGTTGCCGCAACAGCATCAGAATCTGCGCCTCTCCAGTTCATCGCGCCTTACACCGGCGTAACAATGGGAGAGTTCTTCCGCGATTCCGGCAAGCATGCCCTGATCATCTATGACGATCTTTCCAAGCAGGCTGTCGCCTATCGTCAGCTTTCATTGCTGCTCCGTCGCCCGCCAGGACGTGAAGCATATCCGGGCGATGTTTTCTATCTCCACAGCCGTCTGCTGGAGCGTGCCTGCAAGCTTTCCGATGCCCGCGGTGCCGGTTCACTGACTGCACTGCCGATTATCGAAACACAGGCCGGCGACGTTTCCGCATACATCCCGACCAATGTTATCTCCATCACCGATGGCCAGATCTACCTGGAATCCGACCTGTTCTTTTCCGGCGTGCGTCCGGCAATCAACGTCGGCCTTTCGGTTTCCCGCGTCGGCGGTTCCGCCCAGACCAAATCGATGAAGCAGGTTGCCGGCACACTGCGCCTTGACCTTGCCCAGTATCGTGAGATGGCTGCTTTTGCCCAGTTTGGTTCCGATCTGGACAAGGCTACCCAGATGCAGCTAGAGCGTGGTGTGCGTCTTGTTGAAATCCTCAAACAGCCGCAGTACCGTCCGATTCCGAATGAAAAGCAGGTTCTGGTTATCTTTGCAGCCAACAACGGCTTCCTCGATGATTACCCGGTTTCAGCACTCAGAAAGTACGAGACCGAGATGTATGCGTTCTTTGATAACCGTCAGGCAGAACTGCTGGCAGAACTTCGCGACAAAAAAGCCATTGATGATGATATGAAGGGCAGAATCATTGCCGCTCTGGGACAGTTGAAGAAGGAATTTACCGCGTAAACAAGGACGGTTTGAGATATGGCAAGCCTTAAAAGCATTAAAAAACGGATCGTATCCGTAAAAAATACTCGCCAGATCACCAAGGCCATGAAAATGGTTTCGGCGGCAAAGTTACGTCGTGCCCAGGAAAACGTTGTGGCTGCCCGCCCTTATGCAAAAAAACTGGGTGAAGTTCTGCAGTCACTGTCGGCTAACCTTGAGGGTGATCTCCACCCGTTGCTTGAAAAACGTGACGCAAAGAAGCTGCTTCTTATTGTACTTACTTCGGACCGCGGCCTGTGCGCCGGTTTCAATACCAACCTGTGCAAGGCGGCAGATCGCTACATCAAGGAAAAATCGGCGTCATACGAGCAGATCAGCGTCATGACAATCGGGCGCAAAGGGAATGAGTTCCTTCGCAGCCGTTATACGATTTACCGGAACTTTGCCAATGTGCTGGCAAAACCTAATTATCAGACCGCTGCGATGATGGGGCAGGAAGTAATCGACGGATTTGTGGCCGGGGAGTACGACCAGGTTGAACTGCTGTTCAACTCCTTCCGTACTGTCATGACCCAGGATATCACTTTCCAGCAGCTGCTGCCGGTAGTTCCGGAAGAAAGCACTGCAGCAGATGAAACTCCGGTCGAGTTCATCTATGAGCCGTCTGTTGGCGAATTATTGGCTGAAATTCTGCCTAAAAATATTGAGGTGCAGATATTTAAAGCGATGCTGGAGACGGTAGCCGGTGAGCACGGTGCCCGTATGACCGCTATGGACAGCGCATCTAAGAACGCCAACGAAATGATAGGCAAACTGACACTCCAGTATAACCGTGCGCGTCAGGCTGCCATTACAACGGAGTTGACTGAAATCATCTCCGGCTCCGAATCGATCAAAGGATAATAAAGCGTAACGAAACATTATATGAGGCTGCAAGGCCGCAGGAGGACACCGTTCAATGAGTCAGAACACAGGTAAAATTTCGCAGGTCGTCGGCGCTGTTATCGACGTCGAATTCGAGCCCGGCAAGCTGCCGGAGATCTACCACGCACTTCGCGTGACAAATCCGGCCATTGATGACCGAGAAAACAATCTGGTACTGGAAGTTGCCCAGCATCTTGGCGAGAATTCGGTACGTACCATAGCCATGGACTCAAC
>JAQUCU010000168.1 GCA_028686055.1 Desulfuromonadaceae bacterium | reverse complement strand
CACCTTCGGACTTGATAAAAGCGATCTCGATACATCATTTGCCTGCCGAAGATTTCTGACGCCGCGCGCAACATTGCGTGAGATTCTGGAAACATTGCGCGAGACTTATTGCAGGGAAACCGGTGTTGAATTTATGTATATTCAGGAACCGGATGAACGGCAGTGGCTGATTGACCGTATGGAGCCCTGTCGAAATCATCCCGCTATTTCCACTGACGATAAGCTGCATATTCTGAAAAAACTCCATCAGGCCGCACTGTTCGAACTGTTTCTGCATCGCAGGTTTGTCGGACAGAAGCGTTTTTCTCTTGAAGGGGGCGAAATTTTGATTCCGGTTCTGGACCGGATCGTTCACAGCTGCCCGGCGGCGGGAATCAGTGACGTGATAATTGGTATGTCACATCGCGGCAGACTGAACGTGTTGGCGCATATTTTACGCAAGCCTTATGAATCCCTGTTTGCAGAATTTAAGGAGAGCCTTTCACCCGGTTTTATCGGGGATGGTGATGTGAAATATCACAAGGGACATTCGTGTGATATTGACCTTGACGGACATCAGCTGCATGTGACACTTGCTGCAAACCCGAGCCACCTTGAAGCGGTGAATGCGGTAGTTGAGGGTAAAAGTCGCGCCAGGCAGGATCGCTATGGAGCTGATGGCGCCGGGCGGGTGCTTCCGGTCCTGATCCATGGTGATGCCGCTTTCGCAGGACAGGGGAGCATCATGGAAGTTTTCAATATGTCGCAGCTGGCCGGTTATGGTACCGGTGGGACGATTCATGTTGTGCTTAACAACCAGATCGGCTTTACCACGCTACCAAAGGATGCTCGTTCCACCCGTTATGCTACTGATGTTGCCAAGATGCTCTCCTGCCCGGTCTTTCACGTGCAGGGGGAAGCTCCGGAGGCGGCCGTTCATGTTGTTGATCTTGCCATGGAATATCGCCGCACATTTCGTCGCGATGTTGTAATTGAGTTGATCTGCTACCGTCGTCATGGTCATAACGAAGGTGATGAACCGGCGTTCACCCAACCTGTAATGTATCAGCAGATTGCAGCCCGGCCCCCGGTGAACCACATCTATGCGGCTACTCTGGCAGAAACAGCCGGTATCTCTCCGGATACGTTGGCAGCGCTTGAACGGCGTGTTAATGAAGAATTGGAATCTTCTTTCAAAAAAAGTCCCAAGGAGGGGACGGTCGGCTTTTTAGATAAATGGAGTACGGTCAGCACAGGTTACAGTGCAGAGCCTGTCGAGACCGCTGTATCAGTAGAAAAGCTGGTAACGATAGCCAGGCGCCTGGCTGCTTTACCCTCCGGCTTCATGCCGCACGCTAAAATCGGCACCTTGATTCAGAAACGTTTTGAGGCCATTCTTAAAGGGGTGGGGATCGACTGGGGGAATGCCGAAACGCTCGCGTATGCAACGCTGCTGGGTCAGGGGTATTCCGTCCGGATCTCCGGTCAGGATTCACAGCGCGGTACGTTCAATCATCGTCATTGTGTCTTGATCGACAGCAACGACGAGCGCAGTTATACGCCGCTGGAAACAGTTGTTAGTGATGGAACCAGCTTTCAGGCATGGAACAGCCTGCTTTCCGAATTCGGTGTCCTTGGCTTTGAGTACGGTTATTCATTGGAAACGCCGCATTGCCTGACGCTCTGGGAAGCTCAGTTTGGTGATTTCGCCAATGGGGCACAGGTTGTCATTGACCAGTTTATAGCCAGCGGCGAAACCAAATGGAACCGTGCCACCGGCCTGGTGATGCTGCTTCCGCACGGTTACGAAGGACAGGGAGCCGAACATTCCAGCGCCCGTATTGAAAGGTATCTGCAGTTGTGCGCATCAGAAAACATGATCGTGACCTGCCCGTCGACTCCTGCGCAGATGTTCCACCTTCTCAGGCGTCAGATGCTGCAATTATTCCGCAAACCTCTGATGGTGTTTACTCCTAAAAGCCTGCTGCGCCACCCGGCCTGTGTTTCTGCGGTTGCCCAATTAAGCACCGGCACCTTTCAAACCTGTATTGTTAATACTGGTGATCTTTCAGGCGCCGGACAGGTTCTGTTTTGCAGCGGTAAAATATATTACGAGCTGGAAGAGGAGCGTGTCCGGTTGGAACGAAGCGATACCGTAATCGTACGGATCGAGCAGTTATATCCCCTGGATCTTGCAGCCATTAAGGGTGCCATCGATTTGTGCGGGTCTGGCTGCCGCCTGTATTGGGTCCAGGAGGAGCCGGAAAATATGGGTGCCTGGCATCATATTGAGCGCCATTTCAGGAAATTATCATTTTCTTTAGACTATATCGGCCGTCCGGCGGATTCCTGTCCGGCCGTCGGGTCTCATCATATTCACGCAGAACAGCAGGCAGAAATTTTAAGAAGGGCATTTTTAAAATAAGATGTAAAAAATAATTGTTACATACATTCAGGAAGTGCGTCGAGTCTGCATAAAATAACAGTTTTATGTAATAATATGCTTGCATTCTACACGTCGGCATGGTACGAAAGAGAACAATTTATGTTCACTCAGTAAGTGAGCTCGCAAGGCTCACTTTTTTTTGTCCAATCGGGATTGATATGGCCGCTCAAAAAGAAGACACATGTACAGTCGTAAGCCGTATTGCCCAGCCAATACTTGAATCAATGGGACTTGAGCTGGTTGATATAGAATTCGGAAGAGTCGGTCCGGATGCCGTGCTTCGTCTGTTTATTGATAAAGAAGGCGGAGTGTTGCTTGACGACTGCGCTGCGCTTAGCCATGAGTTGTCAATGGTTCTTGACGTGGAGGATGTCATTGCCTGTAACTACACTCTGGAGGTCTCATCTCCGGGGCTTGATCGTCCGCTTAAAAAACAGGCTGATTACGAACGTTTTGCCGGACGCCTCATTAAAGTCCGCACCTACCAGCCTTTCCTTGATGATAGCGGTAACAAACGTAAGACTTTTCTCGGGAAGCTTGATGGACTTGTAGACGGTATCGTCAAAATGACACTCACAGAGGGGCAGACCGCCTCCATCCCGATTGACCAGGTTGCCAAGGCCAATCTTGAATTTGAACTCTGATCTGAAATAACCATATATGCCAGCAAGGAGAAGTAACCGTGGATACAATTATTAATCTTAAGCACGCTATCGACCAGCTTGTAAAAGAGAAGGGCATCGAACGCCAGATTGTTCTGGAGGCCATGGAACAGGCGGTTTTGACGGCAGCCAATAAAAAATACCGCAATACCCGCGATCTTGAAGCTCATTACAATCATGAAACCGGAGAGGTTGAACTGTTCGAGTTTGTAACGGTTGTGGATGAGGTTGAGGATTCCTATAAGGAGATCAGTCTTGATGAAGCTCACGAGATTGATCCTGAAGCCGAAATTGGTGATTCATTGGGTGAAAAGCTGGATGCCAGCGGGTTCAGCCGTATCGCCGCTCAAACGGCCAAGCAGGTCATTATTCAGAAGGTGCGCGATGCCGAGCGTGAAACAATCTATAACGAATACAGTGATCGTATCTGGGAAGTTATCACCGGCATGGTGCGTCGTTTTGAAAAGGGAGAACTGCTTATAGACCTGGGACGGGCAGAGGCTGTGCTACCTGCCAAGGAGCAGATGCCGCGTGAGGTGTATCGTCCTGGAGACCGTATTCGTGCGATTATCACGGATATACGCATGACTACCAAGGGGCCGCAGATTATGCTTTCCCGTACTCATCCCAGCATGCTTGCCAAGTTGTTCGAAGCTGAAGTGCCGGAGATTGCAGAAGGTATAGTTGAAATTAATGCCATTGTGCGCGATGCAGGTAGCCGTGCTAAAATTGCGGTTTCATCAAATGACCGTGATGTTGATCCGGTTGGTGCCTGTGTCGGGATGCGTGGCGCCCGTGTCCAGAATGTCGTTTCTGAACTGCGCGGTGAAAAAATAGATATTATTCCCTGGTCGGAAGATATTGCCCGTTTTGCCTGCAATGCTCTGTCTCCGGCCCAGGTTTCCAAAGTGTTTGTGGACGAAGAAAAGCGTGCCCTTGAAATTGTTGTAGCAGACGATCAGCTCTCACTTGCTATCGGCAAACGAGGCCAGAACGTCAGTCTGGCTGCTCGCCTGACCGGCTGCAGGATTGATATCAAAAGCGAGTCAAAAATGGCTGAGACAGAGGCACAGGAATTTTCGTCGTTCGATGGCACAGAAGTTGACGAAGAGCCAGTTCATGATGAGGATGCCGCTGTCGTCGATAATGGCGCCGACGCAGCCAACGAGTAATAATGGGCATGAGCCGTAAAGGGAATGCAGAGGCTCCGCAGCGCAGTTGTCTAGGCTGCAGAACGAGCAGGGACAAGAATCTTTTGATCCGTTTTGTCCTGACACCAGAGATGGAAATTATGCCGGATCTGGAGAGTCGTCTTCCCGGTAGAGGGGCTTACACCTGTATTAATAAAAACTGTGTGGCCGCTGCGATTGAACAGCGACAGTTTAAGCGCTCTTTTAAACACGATCTGTCGGTTATGCCGTCAGGGCAACTGGTTGAGCATATCCGTCAGCAGTTACATGCCCGCATTATCGGCCTTATCGGCCTTGCAAACAAAGCGGGACTGATCACTTCCGGCGGGTCCATGGTAATTGATGCGTTGAGGGACAAAAAAAAGCCGGGTCTCATTATAGTTGCAACTGATGTTTCTGGGGCGATTGGTGATAAAATTGTTAATGCTGCGGCAGCAAATCATGTACCGCATCGGACAGCCGTATCAAAAGATGATTTTGGATTAATTTTAGGCAAAGCGCCCAGAAGCGCGGTTGCCGTGGCACCAGGCGGTTTTGTGGTGCAGCTTATAAACGCTATTGACAGATACAAAAACTTCCTGGGGGAGGTATAAAGGGTATGGGTAAAATTAGTGTGGGAAGTTTGGCAAAAACGTTGGGTGTTGAGCCCAAGGATGCTATTGCCAAGCTTAAGGAAATTGGTGTTGACGCAAAAACGGCTACGTCGCAGGTTGATGAGGATGTCGTTGCGCGCTTGACAGCCCCCCAGCCAAAAGATACCGGCACCAATGAGGTAAGGGTAGCGTCTAATATCATCCGCCGGCGTGCCAAGGTGGTTCCGGCAGCGGAAAGTGCCGAAACAGCAGTGGCCGCCGCCGAAGTGACGCCAGTTCAACCATCTGTGACAGCGCCTCCGGCTGAGGTCTTACCTGTAGAGGCACCTGTTGCAGCTGTTGTCCGGCATGTGGAAGAGGGTAAAGTTACCGCTGCAGTTGGCATAACGGTACCTGAGGCGCCTGTAGAGCCGGTTAAGGCAGCAGAACCGGTCAAAACAGCAGAGCCTGCCAAGGCAGCAGAACCGGTCAAAACTGCAGAGCCTGTCAAGGCTGGACCAAATCAGGCCAGAATTCTTGGCATGATGGAGATTCCCGGCGTTACAAACCGTCCTACCCGGGTTGTGACAAAGGATACTCCGGTTACGCCGAGAAGTGCTCTTCAGCGCCCTGGCCAGGATGCATCGCAACAGCGGAGACCCGCACCTGCCGCTGATCAGCGAAGACCCGCACCAGGTTCAGAAGCACGACGTCCATCAGCAGGCTACGATCAGAAACGTCCTGCATCTGCGGCCCCGACTGCTCCGACAACCGAACTGGACAGATCACGCATGAAACAGGTACAGCTTGCTCCGGCGGCACTTCCTGGCGGTGATATCCGACGTGGCGGGAAGAAGGAAGGGCCCGGCTACGGAGATGCTAGCAAAGGGGCTAAGAAGGGAGCCCCTCCGGCCAAGAAAAAGGAACAGCCGCGCAAGAATGAAATTATTGAAAAACGCGAACGCGCTTTTGATCCGGCCTATAGAGGGTCAAAGAAGCGTGGCGGAAGAGAACGGGTTACTGATACCAAGAAAACTGAAATTACCGTACCGAAAGCGATCAAGCGTATCATCAAGATTACAGAAAGCATTTCGGTAGGGGATCTTGCCAAACGCCTCGGCATCAAGGCAAACGATCTGATTAAATCACTTATGAAGATGGGGATGATAGTCACCATCAATCACCCGCTTGATGAATTTTGCTAAGTCCAACAATTTTACCATCAGGTATATAAGCAACATGAACCTTTCCATAAAACGGAAGCATATGATGTTCACATAAACTATAAAAATCTATGTTTTTAACTAAAACCATCTCGTCATATTTTTCTGTAAA
>JAQUCU010000167.1 GCA_028686055.1 Desulfuromonadaceae bacterium | reverse complement strand
CATCTCCCGCCAGCCTGACAACAGACTCGGTAAAGGAGTCCGTATCCCGGTACAGCAGACCGGTGTCACCGTGGCGGACTAGCGTCCGGTTACCCTGGATATCGGCCGCCAGTACCGGGCGTCCCATAGCCATGGCCTCCAGCAGGGTGTTCGGCATCGATTCGAAGCGCGAACAGTTAAGCACAACATCGGCGCGGGCATAGAGGACGCCCATCCGCTTCAGCGGGATCTCGCCCAGCCACGTGGCGTACCATGCATCGCAGAGCAGGCTGCGGATGGTGGCGGCATAATCCTGGTCGATGATTCCCCCGGCAATGACCAGCCGGATGGCGGGGATTTTGGTCGCCAACCGCGCCAGAGCCTGCAGCGGGAATTCGATCTGTTTAACAGGTCTGATGGCCGCAGGGAGCAACAGCACGAAGGCGTCATCGGCCAATCCGAAACTGTCTGCTGCAGCGACATGCAGAGCTTCTACTCCCTGGGGAACCACAACAACCCGATCCGCAACCTGCGGAAAATAGCCGGCCAGCTCTGCCGCCTCATTACCATCGAAGCAGGCGGTGGCTTGCGCAGCCGTTATGGCCCGAACCGTATCCTGGTGGTTGCGCAGCAGCGGGTCATGCAGGTCGCTGCCGGTGATCGTTATTATGAACGGCAGATTAAACCGTTCTGCCAGGAGTCGGGCGATCCCGCCGCAGTAGCTGGCATGGAAGGCGTGGATCAGCTGCGGGGCGAAGAAAGTCAGCCGATGCTCCATTTCTGCGGGTGAAAGGACATCTGCCGGCAGAACCAGGAGCTCCACTCCGGCCCGGGTGAGGAAACGGCTGATACGCTTGACTGTCGTGATGTTGCCCCGTATGGGGCCGATGGAATAAGGAGAGATAATGGCGATACGCATACCTTGCAGTATGAATGAAGCTGCGGGAAGGATGCAAGTCTCTTTAATGGTCCAGCGAAAGATATATACATAGTTTAACGTACTGGATTGGACCATAAACAGGTGGTAAAGGGCTTTCCACAAAAATTGTTAATAACCCTGTTGGTACTTTCGGCAAGTTTCAAAATTGTCATGTATTATTCGGGGTTTTAGCGGACTGCACAGCGAACGGGCATGGTCTGTAACTACTTGTAATTAGGTGCCAATAATTATTATATGTATATAAACATGTATATACTCTGAAGAGTACATGTTCGCTGTACAACAAATAAAAAAACTATTGCTTTTGACTCGTCAGGGCGCCTGACGTATAATTTGTTCCCGACCGGTTGCCACTGACGCCTGCCGCTCCTAATTGACCGCTTCACAAGGAACATGAATGCAATTTTTTATCGATTCCTATTTCCCGGATACAATTGATGCCGTTGGCGACGCCGGTATGGCCGGTTTTGATGAGAAACGCCCGCTGTATCTTTCCGGGAGTAAAAAATTTCTGGCACATTACCGTGAAGAGATCAAAAGCCTGCATCAGGCTGGTGCCAGCGGCAGCGATGTTGCTCACCTGCTCAGCGACATGATGGACGCGTTGCATAACCGGCTTTTTCTTTCCATCGTCTATGATCTGGGTGGCGGCGACGTCATGCTGGAGCATGTCTCGCTGGTAGCGGTGGGTGGGTATGGTCGCGGGGAGCTGAACCCCTATTCAGATATTGATGTCATGTTTCTGCATGACGGCGTTCTGCCAGTTGCAACGGTTGAGGATATTGCTCAAAAATTACTCTATTTCCTGTGGGACATGCGGCTGGATGTCGGTTATTCGGTACGGATGATCGCTGACTGTGTCGAAATGGCCGCGAGCGACGGCACGGTAAAGACTGCACTTATGGATGCCCGTTTTCTTTCCGGCAGCCGGCCGTTGTTTGATGTACTTTACAAGGTTATCTTCAGCCAGATTCTGCCTAAGTCCAGTAACTCATTCATAAAGGAAAAGATTGCCGATATGAAGAGCCGCCGTGAAAAGTACGGCTCTACGGTCTACCTGCTGGAACCTAATCTGAAGGAGGGGGAGGGGGGGCTCAGAGATCTGCAGACTGCAATCTGGGTGGCTCGCGTCAAGTACAAGTTTTCCGACCTGCGTGAGTTGATCATCAAGGGTATCCTGGACGATGAAGAGCTGGAGAGTTATTACGCGGCGCTTGACTACCTCTGGCGCATTCGCAATGAACTGCATTATTTCAACGGTCGCAAAAATGACCAGCTTACCTTTGATGCCCAGGTACACCTGGCCGGTTTTCTCGGGTACCGTGACAGCGGTCGGATGTTGGCGGTGGAAGAATTTATGAGGGATTACTACCGTCACGCCAACAAGGTCGAACATTTCACCTCCAGCCTGATCTCGCGCTGTATATGGCGCGATGAGGGGGCGCTGAAGATATTGGGTTATTTTGTGCGCAGGCCGGTTGGCGACGGCTGTTTCGTGCTCAAGGGAGAGTTGATCATCCCGGATGAATCCGTTGTTGAAAAAAATCCGGTTGTAATGATGAAAATCTTCGAGCTGGCCCAGAAGCACGGCGTAATGCTTAATGTCCGGGTTAAGGGGGTTATCAGGAGGAATCTTGCCCTGGTCAATGATAAATTTCGGCGCAACCGTGATGTCAATCAGTCTTTTCTGAACATCCTGCGCTCGGCCAAGGGTGTTGCCGAGACGCTCCGTCTGATGCATCATCTGGAATTTCTGAACCGCTATATACCCGAGTTGGAGAATATATACTGCAAGGTCCAGCACGACATGTACCATATCTACACGGTAGACATTCATACGCTGTTTGCCGTCGAACAGACTGAAAAGATGCTGAGCGGCGAGTTCAAGACGATTATGCCGTTGCCATGCGCGATAGCTGCTGAGATCAACAAACCAGAACTGCTGATTATGGCGGTGCTCTTTCACGATATCGGCAAGGGTTCGGGAGGGGGGCATGCCGAGAAGGGGGCAGCCATGATCCCGACGATTGCCCGCCGGATGGGGCTTTCCCGCGAGGGCAGTGAACGTCTGGAATTTCTGGTACGTTACCATCTACTCTTTGCCCATATTTCACAGCGCCGCGATCTGAACGATGAAAAGATGATAACCCAGTTTGCCCACCAGATGGAGACAAGCGAAAACCTCAAAATGTTGTATCTGCTTACGGTTGCCGACGTGCGGGCTGTCGGATCAGATGTCTGGACGAACTGGAAGGCGTCGCTATTTCAGGAATTATACGAAAAAGCCTTCGCTGTTCTCGACCGTGGCGGATTCCAGCAGGAAGCCAGCAGTGAGCGGGTCACCGCGGTCATAAAAAAAGTCACCGCCATATTGGAAAACGATCTCCCCGCTGCAGAGGTCCGGCAGGAATTGAGATCCATGCCGGTGCGGCTGCTTCTTTCCAATCCGCCCACTCTGATCGCAGAACAGGTTCGACTGCTGCTGGGGCTGGAACGGTCTGATATACTGCTGCGGCTTTCTCATCAGCCGGAGAGTGACTGCTCCGAATACACTATCTGCGCTCACGATACGCCCGGGCTTTTTTCCAGGATTACCGGTGTTATGGCGGCCAACGGCATAAATATTCTGGGGGCTCACATCAACACCAGCAAAAACGGCAAGGTGCTCGATATCCTTCAGGTTAATTCTCCGCAGGGAAATCTGGTCACCGATTCGGCACGCTGGGACAAAATCGAGCATGATATGCGCCAGGTTATCCATGGCGAAGTACAGGTGTCGGCACTGGTTGCCAGGCGCAAGCGCCCTACATTACTTACGGTGCGTCCGGCACCCCGCTTTGCTACCAAGGTTGATATCGACAATGAAGTTTCCGAAGAATATACGGTTATTGATATCCTGACACACGACAAGGTCGGGCTGCTGTATCTGATTACCAGCACACTGGCTGAAATGGGGTTGTATATCGGTGTTTCCAAGATATCCACAAAGGTCGACCAAGTTGCCGACGTATTCTATGTGCGGGATATTTTCGGCCTTAAAATCACCGATCCTGAAAAGCTGAGTGAGATCTGCAGCAAGTTGATGACTGCAATCGATGAATGGGTGTGACAGGAAATTTTGAATTCTGAATTATAAATTCTGAAGAGGCCTCTTCTGTGGAGTTTGGGCTACGGTGATGCTTCTATCTGCCGGAAAGAAGGCGGCGGTGGAGGGCATCTTCTAGTGCCCGATAATTGAGTCTCTTCCGGTAGACCGGGTCGTTAGGTTTGTCATGGCAGGGGAGGCAGAGGTTGACCGCCAGAGTCCTTTTTACTTCTTTGCCGCTAAGCGGCCGGGCATTCTCACGGGTAATCGCCGAATAGGCGTTAACCTTTCCCTTGTCCAGCGTCAGAAAACCATCCAGCGGTTTGCTGTCCGAGCGTTCACAGATCAGTGTTCCCTTGATGCTGTTTCCCTCCACCACATGCTGACCAAAACCTAAAAAAGCCGGATTACCATGACATTCGGCACAGCCGACAGCCTTTTTACCGGTGTTATGGGAGTAAAACGGCGCAAAGCGGAGCTGCTGCTTCCCTTTGAATTTTGTTACGTACTCTGTTTTTGACTGTGAGCCGTCAGGCTCGATAACGGTTATAAACGTCTGGCAGCCCGGGGTAACGGGAGAGATGCGCCCACGCTGGTTGAGTGCCAGCGGAAACGGGTAGGGCATCCGGTAATCTTCGCTCTCACTAAAAGCGCCGGGTGTCTCAGTCCCCTTGATGAAATCATAACCGTTCTGCTCCTTGTCATAGGTGGTATGGCAGCCGTAGCATTGCGGCACGGAGCGGGAGTGACAGCTGTAGCATTCAAGCCGCTCATGCCCGGCAACGTTATGCGCAGGTGTTCCGGTGATAACCTTGCTCCGGTGCAGCGTGCCGTTTTTTTTGCCGACCACCCAGATCTTTTTGTCGCGGTAAAAGACATTGGAGTAGCTCCGCCCTTTGGATGTCTGAATCATCTTCATTCCGTAGGTAAGAGGAATCTTGTAATTTTTCGATTCCCGCAGTGCTTCGTCACTTTCGCGGGTGATCTCACGGTAGCGCGGAAGCTTCGTGGCTCCGCCGTGGCAATCTTCACATGATACCTCCGTCTGCAGATACATGTTCCGGTATGCATAGCCGTCCCCCATAACGTCACGCGATGTGTGGCAGTCGATACACTCCATCCCCGCTGCAAAGTGAACATCAGGTGTGATATGGGTAAGATTGCGGGCGCCGCTTGCCGTCACCGGCCCACCTTCGCCCCTTCTGGTCGGGACAAAGCCGTTATTGCCGTCGTACAATCCCTGATACGAGTACGCGATCCGGCCGCTCCGGTTATGGCAGCGGGAGCAGACATTCACGTCCGGCAGGGAGGTCATGGCATGGGTCGCGGAGTGTCCCGTCTTCCCCTTCATGGTTTTATCGTTCCCTGTGTAGATCCCTTCGCTATTCCATGGGAAATGGCAGGCGGCACAGCCGGAGGCGTGGCTGGCGCTGTAGACACCGGCTGTTTGCGCGCCAACATGGCATTGGGCGCAGAACTTGCGGTACAGCTCGCCGGAGAGGTTGTCAAGTCCGGCTACCGGTTTGGGTGAGTACGGTTTTCCATCGGCGTCGAACTGTTGCTCGCCATGAGTGGTGTAACTGTTGCCGTCCTCACCCTCCCAGGTAAGTTGGGTATTGCGGATCATCCCGGCAGCAGTGTACATCAGGTTGCTCTTCATCCGCCCGAACTGATACTGATGACACGGCGCGCAGCCGTTCTCCCAGCGGCCGATAAACTCAGGGTTGGCAATGCCGAACACGCCTTGATGTGCTTTTTCTTTCATATCTTCCAGCGGTTTGCCGCCATGGCAGGAAACGCAGTCGCCATGGGTTTGGGAAACATGTTCGATACCTTTGTGGCAGCGAACGCAGGAGGATTGTTTTGTTCCGGTCTGACACCCGGAGATAAAACACGGGAGACAAAGCAGAAGGAGAAGTGCGATATGAAATCTGACATTACCGGCAGTACGGATGAGCATTTGAGCAGGAGGCCTTTGAGTCCTTGAAATTGGCAAAACTATAGCACGTCATTTTGAGTATCCTGAATAAAAAAGTGACCTGACAGCTATGAATGCCTGTCAGGTCACTTTTGCAAAACCAGCCTTGATTGTGAATTAGAAAATCAACTGCAACTGGGTGACAAAGGTCGTGAAATCCTTGCTAACCACTCCACTGACCGTTCCTTCCTTGTCGAAGTTGGTCTTTGATACTTCCATGGTCAGTTTCAGGTTCTGGTCACGGA
>JAQUCU010000166.1 GCA_028686055.1 Desulfuromonadaceae bacterium | reverse complement strand
TTCCAACTTTATTAACGATCAGGGGCTTATTACCGATGAACGCCTGTTGAAACCGCTTTTCATACCTGACCTGACACAGCATAACCTGCAGAAGCGCGCACTGACCGAATCAATGGATCTCCGTTCCCTGTACCTGGTACCACGCTTTGATCCTGAAACACGTCGCATAATTTGCCTGCTTAATTACTATTCCCATGATTTGTATCAGTTTAGCGATTTCGAGATGGGCCTGCTGCAGACGCATGCCGAAATGGTCGAAAAGGTCATCAGCGAGGTCGGCAGTGAGCACCTTGAAATCCGCGTATTATCCGAAATCAGTGATCTTCTGAATGAACGGACCGAGACTCTGCAGCCGTTTTTAACCAGAGTTCTTTCCAAGGCAACGGAACTGATTGGGGCCGATACCGGCAGCATCGCCATCGTGGTCGAGAGGGACGGCGCAAAATGGCTGGAAGTAGAGAATGAGAACGGAGTCATTATTGGCGCCAAGAATAAGGAATGGCTGAAGAAGTACATTCCACCGCTTCAGGTCGGCGGCAATGAACTGCCGCGCGAGGAACGCAGCCTGACAGGATATGTCGCTTTTACAAAACAACCCAGAATCACCTCCAGGGTCGAGGCCGAACTACAGAGAGACGGATTTCATCGTTCCATGAGCGCCCTTTTGAAGAGCGAGATTGCGGTGCCGATAATATGTGATGATGAAGTAATCGCCGTCATCTGCCTCAATTCACTGCAGTACGACTATTTCCGCGAGGAGCACCGCCGCATACTGCAGATCATAGGCTCCCTGACGGCGCGCCATATCTCTGATCTGCAGCGTATCGAACGCCTTCAGGGGGAAGTAAACCGCCTGCAGACTGATGTTGCCTACAAGGATCCCCATGTTTCCTCCTACCGGCTCGGGAACATAATCGGCAACAGTCAGAAATCCCAGGAGATGATTAATTTTATCAACACCGTTTCTCCGCCGCTCTTCAATCGCATCCTCTTCTGGTCACGCAATATCCTGCAGGAGGCGACCATCGGTCTCCCTTCGATCCTGGTTACCGGTCAGACAGGCTCCGGCAAGGAGTTCTTCTTCAACAACCTCTACAACAAGCTTAACGAGCTGTATCGGCGCGATATTAATCCCGGCGGTGAACTGCCGGTCAAAAAAACAAATATCGCAGCATATTCCGGCGATTTAACCTATTCAGAGCTCTTCGGCCATAAAAAGGGCGCTTTTACCGGAGCCTATTCGGACCGGCGCGGAATTTTGGAAGAGACCATCGGCGGCATCGTCTTTCTGGACGAAATCGGTGATGCCGATCCGAAAACCCAGGTGCAGCTGCTCCGCTTCCTGGACAATGGCGGTTTCATGAGGCTTGGCGAGAATACCGAGCGCTACAGCAGGGTTCTGCTGGTTGCAGCAACCAACAAAAATCTGGCTGACGAGATTGCCGCCGGCCGCTTTCGCGAAGATCTCTACCACCGGCTCTCAGAACTCTCGATTCGTCTGCCGTCACTAAACGAGCGGCGCGAGGACATCCCCGATCTTTCGGTCCATTTCCTCGGAAAACTATACCGCACCTACCGTTCCGAAAACGATACAGAGGAAAACCCACCCTACCTGACCGCAGAAGCCAAAGACATTCTCATGCGCCACAGTTACAAGGGCAATATTCGCGAGCTGCGCAGCATCCTGTTGCGGGCGCTGTTTTTCAGGCGAAAAAGCGTCATAACAGGCGAGTCTATCAGCGAAGCGATCGCCGGGACCGGGCGTCTGGAAGCAAGCACGACCCCATCAGTCACGTATGATCTGGACCAGCGACTGGCCGGTGAAATTACCGGAAAGATCGAAGCTGGTGGTGATTTCTGGTCAGATGTTTACGAGCCATTTTCGCGTAATGACATTTCACGCGAAACGGTGCGGCTGGTGATAGAAAAGTCGCGCGCCACCGCCGGCAAGACAATGCCGGCGGTGGCGCGCTATCTTAAAGCTATTGCCGAGGGCCTGGACAAGGACGAGGAACAGCGACAGCTGTTCCGGTTCAAAAATTTCCTGTACAAGACGGTAAAGCTCTGAGCAGAAAGCCCTTACTGAAAAATTGGCCCTCTCTCTGCCCGTTCATAACACCTCCACTTCAATACCCCGTGACTTATGGTGGTGTCCGCCACGGTAGCAATTGCTGTCACAACCGCCGCAATCTCTGACTTCAGTTATTTCGCCCAGTTTGCCGGGGGTGGGTAGTTCAAGCGGCCCATTAGTTCTCCGTTTATTGTTAGAATTTCAGAACCAGACCGTACAGGATGCTGATATCATCCTCCGGCTTGGTGAGGCCTAACTTAATCCCGGCATTGACATCCAGATGGTCGTTAATCTCATAACGTGCCCCGGCCAGAGTGTAGGCGGGCGGATCATCCGATCGGTTGTCCGGATTGGTGCCCAGCCCAAAGCCGGCTACTGCACACAACCCTTTTGTTACTTCCATCTCACCGGCAATGGAACCTGACCAGAGATCGCTACGGACTCCGGCTTCATCATCGTTGTAGGCGTGGTGTTCGTAATCAAGATTCACGTGCACGGCATACTTGCCTTCATCAAACTTTCCGGTCGCTATCAGGGTGGTGCCGAACTGCCAATGGCCTTCTGTCAAATCGGATTTGCCCGTCGGGATTATGACGGACGGCTTGATGGCCAGGTTGATTCCGTTCTGCCTGGCAAAGATGTACTTTATCTCAACAGTCATGCCGCCAAAACCATCGTTATTTCCGACCAACTGGTCATCTTCTTTGACCCGCTCACGGACGGTGTACGGAATTACCAACGAGATTCCCATATTTTCGTACAGCCCGGTGGTTATCTTCATTTCGGCAGCGGAGGTGTTTTTGGCGGTAACAGTGGTGACGGTTTCTTTGTCGTGGCTGTAGGAGGCGTTAAGTTCCATCTCCACCTTGCCGACGTCAACCGTACCGGCATCATCGGTGGCAAGCGGAGGCCCGGCCAGGGCCGTACCGGCAGTCATCAGGGCACAGAAAATGGCGGCAGTTATGGTGCGAAGAGTGGTTGGACGCAGTACAGTCATAAACGTCTCCGTTTGATTGAGCATGTTCTGGCTGGCTGCGTGGTGGGGAAAACACCCGTGGCTTGCTTGATGTGATTGGGATGGTTTTACTTGGTCATGATCAGTTTGTTGTTGCTGGTAATTCTCAGGCGGTACTCTTCACCGGCGTGCAGTATGATTATCTCCTGTTGTTCGTCAAAAAGTTCTGCACTGGTAATTGTACGCTTCGTCGCGCTAAACATATGCCTCCTTTCCTGAAAAATCATAGGCTGTCCATTTTCGATATTGAAAATTCATATCAGCAACCGGCAAAAAAAATGCCCTCGGGCATACAGGGCAAACGCTTCATTATGAAGCTACCATATCGGGTAATTGCCGGCTATACCAGCTTAGCCGGCCGGCTGACGTCACACACCCTATAGCCATTCAGCATCAGGTGTGCAGTCAGGCAGATCGCTAAATTGCAAGCATGGTGTGAGTAGGTAGTTTACACAAAACGAGCGCCTTATTCGATAAGGCCATGCCACTAACGGCACTCAGTGCAATTGATTTTCAATATCATTACAGGATCGTAAAAAACATGTCAATCTTTTTTTCGGGTAAAAAACTGAGGCCTGACAGACACAAGCCTGTCAGGCCTCAGTTACCATAGGAAACTGTTTCCAGGATTAAATAGCGTCAACCACCCTTTTCTGCTTGCTGCTCAACCGGTTCAGAGCGTGAATATACGCCTTTGCCGAGGCTACGATAATATCGGTCGAGGCCCCTTTGCCGACAACGGTATGGTCCCCTTCGCAGACTCGCACGGTAACTTCACCCTGCGCATCGGTCCCGCCGGTAATGGAGCCGACATTATACTGCGTCAGCTTCGCTTTCGTTCTGGTCAGCTTCTTGATCGCCTTGAACGTCGAGTCAACCGGGCCGTCACCCAGTTCTGCAGTACGCACGGTGACGCCGTTAATCTCCATCTGGACAGTTGCCGTTGCCACAGCAAAAGAGCCACAGGTTACGGTGACGTGGTCCAGCTTGTACTTGGCCTCTTCCCGAACTTCATCAGAGACGATTGCATCCAGGTCTTCGTCAAAGATTTCTTTTTTCAGGTCAGCCAGCTCCTTGAACCTGTCAAAGGTGCGGCGGAACTTTTCATCATCCAGGTCGTGGCCTAATTCAACAAGCCGCTTGCGGAGAGCATGATGACCGGAGTGTTTGCCGAGCACAATGGCGCTTGCCGAGAGGCCTACCGACTCAGGGGTCATGATTTCGTAGGTTGTCTTTTCCATCAGCATGCCGTGCTGATGAATACCTGCCTCGTGGGCAAAGGCATTCGCGCCGACGATTGATTTATTCGGCTGCACCGCAATGCCGGTGATCGCGGTCAATAAGCGGCTTGCCGGCGTAAGTTGCTCTGTTGCCACGTTGGTCGCAAAGGGGAGGATGTCGCCACGGGTTTTTAGAACCATGACAAACTCTTCCAGCGAACAGTTTCCGGCCCGCTCGCCGATGCCGTTGATCGTGCACTCAACCTGACCGGCGCCGGCCTGTATCGCGGCAATAGAGTTGGCCACCGACAGTCCGAGATCGTTATGGCAGTGAACCGAAATTATCGCCTTGCCGATATTCGGCACATTGTCTTTGAGGTATTTGATGATGTTGAAATATTCAAACGGAATCGTGTAACCGACTGTATCCGGAATATTGACGGTCGTCGCACCAGCGGCGATGACAGCCTCGACAACTTCAGCGAGGAACGGCAGCCGCGTACGGGCGGCATCCTCGCACGAAAATTCAACGTTCGGGGTATACGAAGCGGCACGCTTGACCGCCTTGACAGCCGAGGCAAGAACCTTGTCCGGCTCCATCTGCAGCTTGTATTTCATATGGATGTCGGAGGTAGCGATAAAGGTGTGGATACGCCCCTTCTCGCCGGCATATTTCAGCGCTTCCCAGGCACGGTCAATATCCTTCTCACTCGAACGGCACAGTCCAGCAATTTCCGGCCCCTTGATGTTCTGGGCGATCTTTTTAACCGCTTCGAAATCACCTTCGGATGCGATCGGAAAACCGGCTTCGATGACATCGACATTCAGTTTCTGCAGTTGCCTGGCGATCCGCAGTTTTTCCTCGATATTCATGCTGTTGCCAGGTGCCTGTTCCCCATCCCTCAGCGTCGTATCAAAAATCCTGATAATCTGACGGTCATCTTTCTTCACTGCCTTTGCCATTGTCTGCACCCCTTTCATTGTCCTTCGACTTTAATGCGCTTTACCGCAGAGATTCTGCCCGTTACGTAAATAAAAAAACCCCTGCCCCATATTTGGGGCAGAGGTTTTGAACCATCCGCGGTACCACCCAATTCACCCGTACAAACACCGGGCCTTATATACCTTTAACGCAGGCTCACGACTCTGACTACCTGTCACCAGAGCGGCTCCAAGGCGAGTTCACCAACAATGCTTACCGGTTCGCACCAGCCACCGGCTCTCTGAAAAGCATGTAAATGGTTACTACTCCTCTTCATTGCCTTTACATTTGTGACATAGTAGAAAAATTAGTCTCTTAAAGTCAAGAAGTTTTGTTATCTGAGCCGATCTTCCGCGCAAATCTTCTCTATGAGACGAGAGAGATACTATTTTGCGTGCTTGGCCAGATACGACGCAACCCCCTCAGCGGTCGGTTTCATCGCTTCTTCACCCTTTTTCCAGTTAGCCGGGCATACCTCTCCATGCGTGTCAGAGAACTGAACGGCATCAACCATCCGGAGGGCTTCGTCAACGTTGCGGCCTAGCGGCAGGTCGTTGATCACGCAGTGGCGGACAGTCCCCGTCGGGTCGATCAGGAACAGACCACGCAGGGCTACCGAACCTCCAAAAAGGATTCCGTATGACTTGGCAATCTCCTTGTTCAGGTCCTGAACGAGCGGGTATTGAATGTTACCGATGCCTCCATTCTCGATAGCAGTATTCTTCCATGCCAGATGAGTGAACTTTGAATCGACGGAAACTCCGACAAGTTCGCAGTTTCTGGTTTTAAATTCATCTACCTTTTTGTTAAAAGCCAGAATTTCTGATGGGCAGACAAACGTAAAGTCAAGCGGGTAGAAAAACAACACAACATATTTACCCTTGAAAGCAGAAAGGGTAATCGACCCAAAGCTGTTGTCCGGCATGACCGCCTCGGCGG
>JAQUCU010000165.1 GCA_028686055.1 Desulfuromonadaceae bacterium | reverse complement strand
GCATCCCTTTGGTTAGTATCGCTGCTGTGATCCAGCACAATACTTCCGGTTTTGCTTCCTTGAAAGAGGCGAATATCAAGTCCGTAAAGGATTTTGAAGGCAAGCGCTACGGCAGCTGGGACAGCCCTTCCGAGCTTGCCATTTTAAACAATGTCATGCAAACGGCAAATGCCGATATTGCTAAGGTTAAGGTCATCTCCGGGGTCTATGATTTCTTTTCCACCATCGGCAAAGATGCTGATTTTGAGTGGATATATTACGGTTGGGATGGTGTGATCGCAGCTCAGCGAGGAGTGGAGATCAATTACATCCCGCTAAAAGACCTGAATCCCGTCTTTGATTACTACACCCCTGTCTTGATCAGCAGCGAGGACTATCTGAAGGACAATGCCCAGACTACCAAAAAGTTCCTCAAAGCCGTGAAAAAGGGCTATGAATATTGCATAGCGAAGCCTGAAAAAGCTGCCGACATTCTGATCAAACACGTTCCCGAGCTAAATAGCGAGCAGGTGAAAGCCAGCTTGAGCTATCTCGCTGATCAATATCAGGCCGAAGCTGCCTATTGGGGCATGCAACAGTCTGAGGTCTGGCAGGGCTTTACGAATTGGATGAGTGATGAAAAGCTGATCTCAAAGCCCATAAGCATAGACCAGGCCTTTACAAACGAGTATTTGCAACCCTGATGAGCATCCTTTCTGCCACCGGTTTGAAGAAGTCCTATCTCTTCAAGGGCGCCATTTCCCCAGTGCTGAAGGACATCGATCTGAGCCTTGAGCAAGGCGAATTTGTCAGCATTGTGGGCGCAAGTGGCTGTGGCAAGACCACTTTATTGGAGCTTTTTGCGGGCATCACCCTGCCGGATAGTGGCAGCATCTATTATCAGGGAGAGGAGATTACCGGCAGAGCCGGCTATTTGGGCTATATGCCCCAGAATGATCTGCTTTTCCCCTGGCTCAAGGTGATCGACAACGTCCTCTTGCCCTGCCGCATCAAAGGCCTGGACATCAAAGCTGAAAGGCAGAAAGCCTTGCAATTGCTTCCCGTTTTTGGCCTGGAAAGCTATGCTGAATATCTACCCTGGCAGCTTTCCGGCGGTCTTAGGCAAAGAGTGGCTTTGGCCCGAACTTGCATGACGGGCTCCAAGGTCTGGCTCTTGGATGAACCGTTGGCGAATCTGGATGCCCTGACTCGCGCTTCCTTACAGGATTGGATCGGCGAAGTGGTGCAGAGACTACAGCTTACGGTGCTCTTGGTAACTCATGATATCGATGAAGCCATCAAGCTCTCGGATCGGGTAGAAGTGATGAAAGCAGGGCTTTTTCAAGGTGGCTTACAGATCCCCAAAGCTACTGATGAAGCCACGTTAAAACAGTTGAAAACCACAATCAGCCAGCTACTATAACAGACTTTCCCAGTATTACAAAGACACAAAAAAGCCGTTGCAACATCAGATGCAACGGCTTTGTTTTATAGCGGTTTAAAACTCTATTTTTAAAGATGTACCAATTGCATAGTTTTTGGTACTGTCATCATCGTCACGAACACCAAAAGCACCATAGACCTGCATATTCAGCAGATCGCGAATCAAGCCAACTTCCATTCCCGCATTTACTTCCATGCCCAGATCGGTGAGAAAGCCTGCTGCTCCAAAGACGCTGAGTCTTTCATGAAGCGGGACTTTGACGTTTCCAACGAGGCTGGCAAAGAGGTCCGAGTTTTCTTGATATGGAGCGCCCCAATATAGATTGAGGCCATCATGATGCTGGCCAATACCATAGATGTAAAGCCCATTTTGATACCAGGGACTGATGGTGGTAAGACCGTTTTCAGTGGCCACCAGGAGGTCTGCGCCCAGTTCAAAGGTATTCATATTCAGCTTCGCTTTCAATGCTCCACCAAGACCTGACTCATTGTCATCTTTATGCATCTGAAGATCGATGAAAGCTGTTGCATCCAAGCTCAAGGCATCTTTTTCCATGCTGAGATAAGGCATAAGGGTTAGATTTTGGTAGTCCGCCTTCTCATAGTTCCCAAACATCAGATAAGCACCAATCTTCATCTCTGAATCCATCATGGCGTGCAGTATGAACTCATCGCTATCATCCTGCTTGGTCTCATCATGTTCTCTCATTTTCATCCAGATGAATTCGGTATTGAGCTTGTCACCAAAGGTTTTCTGGAACTTAAGTCCGGAAAAGTAATCATCCATTACCAGGCCCATAGGGTCTGCCCAATACATCTGACCCAGACTGATCCTGGCAGCCATGGCATCAATGAGATAATCCAGATAAACTTCTGTGACGCGGATGCTTTCGCCAGTGCTGATGCCACCACCGTCATTGCCCCACACGGTATCGCCAATTTCCACGGCAAGCCTGAAATTCAGGTTCTTGTGAAACCGTGAATCAAGGCCGATATTCAGGCGGTTATCAACGTGGCCACCATCTTTTTCGTAATAATCATTATAGAGGGCAGCTCGGGTTCTGTTTTCTCCGCTGATGTCAAATTCTATTGCTGATAATCCCGCGATCAGCATGAGTGGGATAAGTAGAAGGATTAGTTTTTTCATTATTTAGACTCCTATTTTGTCTATATTCAGTTATGTATAATAGTTTAAACAAATTTCCTGATTAAGCAAGCGGAAGCTTAGATGTCGATATTATTCAGGTTAAGTTCTTTTTGCATCACGCGTATATCCTTGGCCAGATTTGGGACAATGTGGATGCCTTCTTTGCGCACTTGCAGTTCGTTCTCATATTCCTTTTCACCGGCCACCCAGATGCGATCACGTCCTGGAAAGAGTTCTGAAGCCTGCAACTGTTTACAGATATCTGTGCTGATTCTCTTGAAATCATCGAGCTCGGTAAAGAAATCGATGTTGAGGGCCAGGAAGAAATGTCCCAAGCAGTAAGGTGCCGGTTTGCCATCCTTGTCTTGTCCCCAGAGGCCATTCAGATAGCTGCCATTTTGCAGCGCAGCGGAAAGGATTTCCACCATCATACCCAGGCCGTAACCTTTGTGGCTTCCGGTTACTTCTTCAGTGCCACCCAAAGGCAGCATGCTGGCGCTTTGATCCACCAGGTCTTTCAAGAGCTTTTGCGTATCGGTCTGAGGTTCACCTTGGCGATTGATAGCCCAATAGGGCGGGGTTGGCTTTTCTTCCCGGGCATATTGCTCCACTTTGCCGCGCTGTGAAATGGAGGTGGCGGCATCATAGATAAAGGGATAGGGCAGGTTGGTAGGTGCACCGAAACAGATGGGATTGGTCCCCAGCATCGGAGCTACGCCATTGGTGGGGCAGATCGAGGGGCGGGCATTGGTAAAGGTAAGCCCGATCATATCTTGCTTTGTAGCCATATCGGCATAGTAACCGCAGATCCCGTAATGGGTGGAATTGCGCACGGCTACAGAGCCCAAGCCATACAGCTTTGCCTTATCGATGGCTGTTTGCATGGCTTTGTGGGCAATCACATGTCCCATTCCGTGATTGCCATCCCACACTGCTGTGGCATAGCGGTCTTTGATGATGTCAATCTTGGTCTCAGGGCTTTGTATGCCCAGTTTGATGCGATCATAATACATCTTCAGCCGGCCAATGCCGTGGGATTCGATGCCTCGCAGGTCGCTTGCGATCAGCACATCAGCGCAGATTTTGGCGTCCTCCAAAGGGACACCGATTTTGTTAAAGACGGCGATCATAAATTCGTGCATTTGCTTAACAGGTAGATACATCATGAGTTTACTCCTTCGTTAAAGATTACTGCGTGCAGAGGCGGGAAACCATTGAAACAGATGGAAGAATAGCTTCGGGTATAGGCCCCCGTGGTAAAGATATATACCCTATCACCAGCTTGGGTGTTTTCGGGCATATGGTACCTATAGTTCTCATAGAGAACGTCCATACTGTCACAAGTCGGCCCGGCCAGGATGATCTCATCTCCCATGCCTTCGCCCTCAAAATAAATGGGGAATTTGATGGATTCGTCGATAGTCTCGATCAAACCGCCAAATTTCCCGATATCCAAATAGACCCATTGATACATATTGTTCTTGGATTTCCGGCTGATATTGATCACTTCTGCGATGATAATGCCGGCATCTGCTGTCAAAGACCGGCCGGGTTCCAGGATGATGTGAGGCATTTTATTACCGAAATCCTCTTCGATGAAGCGCATGATCTCAGTGGCGTATTCCTCCACGGAAAAGGTGGGATCCACATAGCTGGCGGGAAATCCACCCCCCAGATTCAGCACTTGCAGCTCGATACCATCTTCCGCCACGGCATCGTAAAGGTATTTGCATCTGGCGATAGCGTCGTCCCATTGTCCGATGTCGCGTTGCTGTGAGCCCACATGAAAGGAGAGCCCGTAAGGCTCCAGACCCAAATCCCGCGCTTGCAGGATGAGATTGTAGATGATGTCGGCATGGGCACCAAATTTCCGGGAAAGAGGCCAGTCCGCCCCTGTCCCTTCCGTCAAGATCCTGAAGAATACCCTGGCTTGTGGCGCTGCCTCGGCTATATTGAGCAGGTCGGACTCACTATCGGTAGAGAAAAGCCGTACTCCCTTGTCATACAAGTAAGCAATGTCGCTTTTCTTTTTTATGGTATTGCCAAAGCTGATTCTTTCGGGCCCAACGCCCAAGCTCAGCATCAAATCCAGCTCATAACGGGAGGCAATATCAAAGTGCGCCCCCTTGTCTTTGAGCAATCTCAGGATTTCAGGCATGGGATTTGCCTTCACGGCATAATAAAGATCCGCGTTAGGGAAATTTGCGCTCAATTCATCATATTTGTGCTCGATCAAGCTGGTATCCATCACCAGGAGCGGAGTGGGCATGTCCTGGGTAAATTTCTTGATCTGAGCAAATCTTGAAGGCTCTATATAGCGTTCAAGAGGAAAAGAATAAGGTTCTCTATACATGGCGTTTCCTCTGTAACAAGTATTGAGCACAGATTCTCAGAGGGCTCTATTATGTCAAATGAATATCGCGAGGGGGGAAATCGAGAACAGATCAAAATCAGGTTTTTGGAAAAGAGACTGTTCAATAATTTGCTATTAATTTCCAATATATCGTTGTTGCTATGACAAGAAACTGGGTGAGGCGCTACTATAGATGTCCTGCTCTCAGGATTGATAAGCCCTCATGTCTTCATACATTGCCCCTTGTGCCTTCAATTTGATTTTAACCTGCCTTCGACTCGAACTCACTCGAAATCCCAAGTCAACTCGAGTCGAAGATGTGTTAAAGTCAAGATCAAGGGAAAGGGGTGTATCGTCCAAAATAGCTATAAAGTTCATATTCTTGAGCTGAATATGCAAAGCGTATTTGAGGTATAATTAGCGGGTAGCCGATGGGAGGAGATCTGACAAATCCGATCAGAGAAGCTGAACTGATCAGGCCTCGCCCTGCTTTTCTATAGAAATAGCTATAAGACAGCTTGTAATGATTAAAGGATTTGAACAGTTTCTGTTGGAAAAGGGGAATGTCGTTCAATATTTTCCTTGACACCTTTCAGAGGGGTGCATATTATGGTTTTAGAGCTTGAATGTTCGTGCCTCTGCACATCAGCATCAAGGAGCTAAAATGACTTACGACGAGACCTGTCCTATCTTTTCTCGAATGAAGAGCCCTGCAATTGCCATACAGCAATTTCTGCAGCAGATACTCGTCAGCCTTATCTTGCCAACCAATCTCAAGAGTCCCCGAAGGGAGGAAAGACCATGAAACGTGTCTTAATCGTGGTGCTGTTCATCTTAAGCCTGCAGCTATGCCTTGCTGTCAGGATTGCTCAGGATGAGTTTTTTTCTAGAGAGATGCCCACAAAGAGTTCTCTCAAGCTGGTGAAAAGTGAAGCAGATCCTCACAATCAGCTCCGTTTATCTGATCTTTATTCTGAACAAGCCGCTGCAAACCCCAGGGAAGAGGGAGATCCTCCCACAAACCTCACTGCCACAGTACAAGACAACGATGTACAGCTCAGTTGGCATTCTCCCGAGGGACCGCCTCCGGCCTTGCTGGAAGATAGTTTCGAGGGCTATCTGGATTTTAGCCGCACATTCCCTCCCTGGGTATTGCAAGACCTGGATCTCTCCACCACCTATGGCTATACGGAAGTCAATTGGCCTGGCTCCAGCCTTCCTATGGCTTACATGATCTTCAATCCAGCTACCACCACTCCGCCGATTCCCAATTTTAACGCCCACAGCGGCAATAAGTTTGCTGCCA
>JAQUCU010000164.1 GCA_028686055.1 Desulfuromonadaceae bacterium | reverse complement strand
TCCGCGTGACACTTCAAGATGTTTTCTTCTGAAAGCCTGATTACAAGGCTTCAGAAGAATGTAAATAAATAACATAAGCTGGTTGCTACGTCAAGTGACGTTTCTATAGCAACGTTTTGGCAGTTGGGGGATGATCGTGAATAATTCTATCAATATTGTTTGCAATACCCATAATACATTCAGATGGAAGGTGCTACGTGATTGTATGTGGATTGAAAATAATGCTCACCTTTTTGACTTCACTGTTGTTTCGCAATTCGTTACCTGCCAGTTGCATGCGAAAGAAATGGATATATGCTTCAAGAGAATAAATAAAAAGTCTGTATATGGATGGGTGGATGAAGAAGCGACGTCCAGGTAAACGCCTGGCGTTTTGCCGACAACGGTAAAGCGGAGGCCTACGATCCGGCGGGAGCGCCAGAAGATACTATCCAGCAGGAGGCCATCGACGTCTGTCCGGTCTCTTGTATACAGTGGCAAGAATAAACGAAAAGGAGTTCGTTATGAATCTTTTTGATTGTGCTATCAAAAGGGAGGAAGGCTCCGGGAAGTCCTATGAAAAACTTGCAGCAGTCTCCGCAGATCCTGAATTAAAAACCTCTTCACTATTCTGGCGGCATCCGAACAGGAATAAATAGCACTGTACCCAGTTATCGAGGCAGATATCATGATACGAGTCAAACGTGTGTATGATCCGCATGGGCCGGACGACGGATCCCGATTCCTTGTGGATCGAGTCTGGCCACGAGGTATGAAGAAAGAAAACCTCCAAATGGATGGGTGGCTGAAAGATATTGCTCCTAGCGATGCATTGCGACACTGGTTCGGGCATGATCCGGGCAAGTGGGATGAGTTCTGTCTGCGCTACGATGCGGAACTTGAAGCTAACGATGAAGCCTGGCGCCCCCTCCTGGATAAGGCGAAAAAGCAGGACATCACCTTGCTCTTCAGTGCACATGACATTGAACACAACAATGCCTTGGCACTTCGGTCGTTTATTGAAAAAAGATTGGACGACAATTCCTAGTCTGTCGTTACAAAAAAGTTTTTTTAAGGGAGGAAGCAAAAATGATAAAGACAGTGTTGGTTGACCAGGATATGTGCATTAGTTGCGGGCTTTGTGTAACCAATGTTCCCGATGTGTTCCGTTTTGCCGATGACGGTAAAGCGGAGGCCTATGATCCGGCGGGGGCTCCTGAAGACACTATTCAGCAGGAAGCCATCGACATATGTCCGGTATCTTGTATCCACTGGCAGGAATAACCGAGAGGAAAAAGTGTTATTCAAAAATGGAATGAGGCCTGGAAAGCCGTATGGGAGACCCATCTATTTTCATTTTCTCCTTGACCGGTTAACGGCTGCCGGGCATCTCTCCTGACCAGCGTAGAGGAGTATTGCTTTGAACAGTTTCTGGCCGCAACAACGTGTGCTGTTTGGCTTAACACAATAAAAATTACTGTACATTGTGAACATTATTTTTAGTGGTATATATTCAAGAGTATCCACCCTTGCCTTGGTGAAAAAAATCAGGTCGGAGACAAAAACAACTTCTATTCAACGGCGAATGGGGTGTTAAATGGAAAGTGCGGCCGTAAATGTAGATGGGCAGGTAACCCGGCTTTCACCCTGGTGGAGAAATGCCGCAATCCTCGTCCTGATGATGGGGTTCACGGTTCTAATCTGGATTGCGGTCAGAAGCTACCAAGATGCCCCGCCGATCCCGGTAAATGTTGTAGGGCCAACAGGAGAAGTGCTCTTTACCCGGGCTGATATCGTGTCCGGCCAACAGGTTTTTCTCAAGTACGGCCTGATGGAAAATGGTACTGTCTGGGGGCACGGCGCCTATCTGGGCCCTGATTTTTCCGCAGCATACCTTCATGCGCTCAGCATCGAAACGGGAGATGCGATCGCCCGGAAACGATTCGACCAGGCTTCGGCGAACCTCGGCGCGGCAGAACGGGATGCTGCCAATGCGGAAACCGGTCAGGTACTCAAGGAGAACCGTTACGACCCGCAAACAAAAACCTTGATTTTTACTCAACCTGAAGCCACCTCATACCTGAAGCAGATCACCGTCTGGACCACCTATTTCTCCAAACCGGCCGGGAACGGCGGCCTGCCAGTTAAGTACATCACGGACCCGGAAGAGCTGCGCCAGCTAACCGCTTTTTTTGCCTGGACCGCCTGGGCTTCTGTTACTAACCGTCCCGGCGAGTCCTACTCCTACACGAATAATTTCCCCTACGACCCGGTGTCCGGCAACACACCGACCAGCGATGCCGTTCTCTGGAGCGCCCTCAGCCTGATCACGCTTCTTGCCGGGACGGCAGGCGTCCTCTTTGCCTTCGGCAAGTTTGATTTCTTGGGATGGCAGAGGAAGGGGGAGCACGTCCACCCGCAGCTCCTCCCCGGCGTGACCACTGCGAGCCAGCGGGCAACAATCAAATACTTCGTGATCGTTGCCCTCCTCTTTCTCGGCCAGGCATTGGTGGGCGGTGCCACAGTCCACTACCGGGTCGACTCGGCAAGCTTTTACGGGTTCGACATTTCCACGATTCTCCCCAGCAACATTTTGCGCACCTGGCATCTTCAACTGGCGATCTTTTGGATTGCCACCGCCTATGTCGCCGGCGGACTCCTCCTCGCCCCATCGCTCGGAGGGAAAGAACCTGCCGGACAGGCCAAAGGGGTCAATGTCTTGTTCAGCGCCCTGGTGCTGGTTGTTGTGGGGAGCCTTTGCGGAGAAATCCTCGGCATCAACCAGCTACTCGGAAAATTCTGGTTCTGGTTCGGTCATCAGGGGTGGGAATATCTCGACTTGGGGCGCGGTTGGCAGATTCTTTTGGCGATCGGTTTGTCTTTCTGGGTATTCCTTCTTTTCAGAGCCATTGCCCCGGCACGGAAAGACCATGAGAAACGGGAAATTGCCTCGCTCTTCCTGTACGCGGCAATCGCCATTCCCCTGTTCTATCTCCCTGCCATGTTTTTCGACAGTGCCAGCCATTTTTCGGTGGTAGACACCTGGCGTTTCTGGATCATTCATCTCTGGGTCGAGGGGTTTTTCGAAGTCTTCGTGACGGTGATGGTCGCCATCGTCTTTTACCAGCTTGGCATCGTTTCTCATTTGACGGCAGCCAGGGTTGTCTACCTTGACGCCATCCTCTACCTCGGGAGCGGCATCATCGGTACTGGGCATCACTGGTACTGGACCGGTCAGTCCAATGTCACCATGGCCCTGGCGGCGGTTTTCTCCGCTATGGAAGTGGTTCCGCTCACTCTCCTCACCCTGGATGCGTGGGACTTCGTCAAGCTGACCAAAGGGACTTGTGATGTTTGCAGCAAGCCAATTTCTGTACCACATCACTGGACTTTCTATTTTTTAATCGCCGTCGGGTTCTGGAATTTTGTTGGTGCTGGAGTGTTCGGCTTTCTTATCAACCTCCCCATAGTCAGTTATTTTGAGGTCGGCACCATGCTCACTCCGAACCACGGTCACGCCGCGATGATGGGAGTTTTTGGCATGCTCGCTGTGGCACTTATGGTTTTTGCCATGCGGCAGGTATCAACAGATGAACAATGGGTTCTTCCGGAGAAATTCATACGGATCTCATTCTGGGGATTGAATATCGGCTTGGCCCTGATGGTGGTAACCAGTCTTTTTCCTGGCGGAGTGCTCCAGTTTATCGACGTTCTCAACAACGGCTACTGGCATGCCCGGGGACCGGAATTTCTGCAGGGGAAAATCCCGCGCATGATTGAATGGCTGCGTATGCCGGGCGACCTTGTCTTTATCGGTCTGGGCGTATTTCCGCTGTTTGTCGCATCGATCCTGACCTGGCGAACTACGAAGAGAATATCATCAACGTGACACGCAGCTGAAACAAAAGAAGTTGTCATACATTCGATAGGTGCACTTTGATATTGGTCCATGACAGAAAAACCCGCGGGAGGACTACCATGACAAAAGAGGCATTTGTAGATCAAAATATGTGTATCGGGTGCGGAATCTGTGCCGACAATCTTCCCGATGTATTTCATTTAAACTCTCAAGGCAAAGCAGAATGTTTTGATCCAGACGGTGCAACTGAAGAGGAAATTCAGATTCAGGCCATTGCTGTCTGTCCGGTAACCTGCATCAGCTGGAGAGAAATCTGCAACTGATAAAGAAAGTTCTTTAAAGCCATTACGAACATACAAAGGTGAAAACATGAATGACAACGAGCAGAGCATCAATCACCTGACTACGCGTCTGGCAGAGAATAACTGTAGAATAAACGAGGTGTTTTCGGAGCAAATAGCAATAATACAGGAGTTAGCACCTCAATTGGATACAAATGATTTAAAGCAACTGGAAGCAAGCCTTGGCGAGATAGAAATGGCGCTAAACAAACTCAAGGAATTTATGAAGTATCTCTCTTAAGTAAATAGAGTGACTGGTGGCAGCAAAGGATGGCGTTCGAATACACTGGGCGTGAACTGAGCTAGATCCCGGCAAAGTCGGGTTATACGGTCATAGGAGGTGTGATGTGAAAGAATATGAAATGTTAAAAATGATTGAAGATCGTCGCAACGAAAACCACCGTTTTGTGAAGTTTTGGCGAAAAGAAAATGATTTCGTCGATTATGACCTGATCGAGAGGTTCGTAGAAAATGCCGGCAGTAACATGGAATTGGGAGGCATTGAATTGCTGACCATGAATGATATGTGGAATGAGTTGAAACGGATTGCTGGAACACGTGTGAAATTGGTGCACGATACTACTGGCGACAATGTCGAATGGGTGCACGAGGGGAAAACCGGTACAAAAACTCAGGTTTGCGGCTACACACCGGAAACGCTCATGACGATCTTCGATGTTGAAACAAAAGGTAATCCGGTTGACTAACAGCAAACGACTATCGACCAGTGGAAAAATTCCACATTTTGGCTCTGCTGCCGGTAATCCAGGTCCTGATCAGCAATGTCGCGGGGTGCTGTCATGGTTAATATTCTGCTCAGAACCTCATGGCACCGATTGATCTGTAATTTTTCATGATGTTGGTATCAAAATCAGCAGATGCTAAAGGAATAGTCGACCGTGAAAAAGAAATGGTATCGGCAATAAAGACAGAGATGCAGCGGATAAAAGAGCGTGCCGAGGAATTAGAAAGGGGCGCTTGATGGCACCACTGCTGTGACAATGGCAGTTAGGTTGCCGAATTGGGTTGCGTAAATAAGAAACCAATGGACAGTCCGGAAAAAATTGAGGAGGCAATGAATGGAAAAAAAGGCAACACAAACACTCGAAGAAGAACATCACATCATTCAGACGGTTGTGGGTGCTATGGCCGCTCTGGCGGAAAATATGGATAAGGGGATGGCACCGGAGGCTGATACCCTTCGGAATCTCGCGGAGTTCATGCAAGTTTTTGCCGATAAATGCCATCACGGCAAGGAAGAGAAGATCCTCTTCCCGCTCCTTGAAGCAAAAGGAGTACCGGTTAACGGCTGTCCTCTGGGGATTCTCATTCATGAACATCAAAGTGGCAGAAAGCTCGTTGCGGAGTTAGCTGAAGCCGTCGAAGTATACGAAAAGGATAGTCTAAAGGGACATGAGCTCTTGTGCGCTAGCATGCGCGGATTGGTGAACCTCTACCCTAACCATATCTGGAAGGAAGACTATCTACTCTTTCCCATGACCGACAAGATCCTGAACGAGAAGGAACAGCAAGAATTGATAAAGAGATTTGAATTGGTGGAAAAAGATATCGGGCTGGACGTCCATCGCCGGTTTGAACAGTTGGCGGCAACTCTGGCTGAGAAATATAGGTAGCACATAACAAAATAGGGGATTGCTAAGACGAGTTAAAGGTGCATCTAAAACATGGATAAAAAGATTTACAAAGACAGGTGATATTTGTGGACAGGTCATGGAATTGTGAACTGTATGCAGCATAAGGACAGTTTTGTTACCCGCCCGCCAGTTTCACCTTGAAACCGCGAGCCTGTAATTCAGCTGACAGCACATCACGGTGGTCACCCTGAATCTCGATAACGCCGTCTTTGACGGTTCCGCCGCAGCCGCACTTTTTCTTCAGTGCACCTGCCAGTTCCTTGATTTCGTTTGCGGAAAGTGTGATGCCGCTGATGACGATAACGGTGCCGCCGCCGCGTCCCTTGACTTCCCGCCGCAAACGCACGAAGCCGTCACTCTTTTGAACCGCCGTTTTGGGTTTCGGAGTGTTCTGC
>JAQUCU010000163.1:3561-6241 GCA_028686055.1 Desulfuromonadaceae bacterium | reverse complement strand
GCCAGATGCCCGGTTTGACCCAGATGACCTCCTCCAGCTCTCACGGCAGTTCGGTGATCACCCTGCAGTTCACGCTCGAACTCCCCCTGGATGTGGCTGAACAGCAGGTCCAGGCCGCCATCAACGCCGGCTTCAACTTCCTTCCCAAAGACCTGCCCAATCCGCCGGTCTACAGCAAGGTCAATCCGGCCGATACGCCGATTCTGACCCTGGCGCTCTCCTCGGATTCCCTGCCGCTGCCGAAGGTGGAGGACCTGGCCGATACCCGCTTTGCCCAGAAGATATCACAGCTCCCGGGTGTCGGCCTGGTCAGCATCAGCGGCGGTCAGCGTCCGGCCGTGCGGATCCATGCCAATCCGACCGCGCTGGCGTCCTACGGCCTGACTCTCGAAGACCTGCGCGCCGCACTGGTGGCCGCCAACGTCAATCAGGCCAAGGGGAGTTTTGACGGGTCGCGGCAATCCTATATCATCGGCGCCAACGACCAGCTCTTTACCAGCAAGGAGTACAGTTCCCTGGTCATCGCCTGGAAAAACGGAGCCCCGGTCCTGCTCAAGGACGTGGCGGACGCCATCGACGACACGGAAAACGTCAACCAGGCAGCCTGGATGAATTCGACACCGGCGGTGATCGTCAACATCCAGCGCCAGCCGGGGGCTAACGTCATCGAGGTCGTCAACCGGGTCAAACAGCTGCTGCCCCAGTTGCAGGCAGCCCTGCCAGCTTCGGTGAAGGTAACCCCGCTGACCGACCGGACGGTCACCATCAGGGAATCGGTGAAGGACGTCCAGTTCGAACTGCTGCTGTCCGTCGCCCTGGTGGTACTGGTCATCTTCCTCTTTCTGCGCAACCTGCCGGCCACCACCATCCCCAGTGTGGCTGTGCCCCTCTCCCTGGTGGGTACCTTCGGCGTCATGTACCTGCTCGATTACAGTCTGAACAATCTGACGCTGATGGCGCTGACCATATCCACCGGTTTCGTGGTGGACGATGCCATTGTCATGATCGAGAATATCTCCCGCTATGTCGAGGCGGGTGATTCCCCGCGGGAGGCCGCTCTCAAAGGATCCAAACAGATCGGTTTCACCATCCTGTCGTTGACGGTATCGTTGATTGCGGTGCTGATCCCGCTGCTCTTTATGGGTGATGTGGTCGGACGGCTGTTCCGCGAGTTTGCCGTCACCCTGGGGGCCACGATCCTGATCTCGGCCTTTGTTTCGCTGACCCTGACCCCGATGATGTGCTCCCGTATATTGAAACATGTGCCGGAGGAGCGTCAGGGGCGCTTCTACCATGCCTCGGGACAGTTCTTCGAGCGTCTGATCGCCGCCTACGGCCGTTCGCTGCAATGGGTGCTGCGGCACCAGAGCGCCACCCTGGTCGTGGCAGCCGGCACCCTGCTCCTGACCGTACTGCTCTACGTGCTGATCCCCAAGGGCTTTTTCCCGGTTCAGGATACCGGGGCCATTCAGGGTATATCGGAGGCATCGCAGGCGATCTCGTTTCCCGCCATGGCCGAGCGGCAGCAGGCACTGGCAAAGGTGATTCTCACAGACCCGGCCGTGGAGAGTCTCTCTTCATTCATCGGTGTTGACGGTACCAATACCACGCTCAACAGCGGCAGGATTCAGATCAATCTGAAACCGTTGAGTGATCGGGACGCCGATGCCACGGAGGTCATCCGCCGGCTGCAGCCCAAGCTGGCCCAGGTTGGGGGAATCACCCTCTACATGCAGCCGGTGCAGGATCTTACCATCGATGCCAGGGTCAGCCGCACCCAGTACCAGTTTACCCTGGAAAGCCCCAACCCGGACGAGCTGTCGATCTGGGCGCCGCGTGTCGTGGAAGGGCTGCAGGGACAGAGTGAATTGCGGGATGTGAGCAGTGACCAGCAGAATCAGGGGCTGCAGCTGCTGCTGAACTTTGACCGCGCCACTGCCGCCCGCTTCGGCATCACCCCGCAGAATATCGATGATGCCCTCTACGATGCCTATGGCCAGCGCCAGGTTTCGACCATCTTCACCGAGCTTAACCAGTACCGGGTGATTCTGGCGGTCCAGCCACAGTTCCGCCAGGATCCCGGCGGGCTCCAGGCGCTCTACGTCCGCTCCACCGGCGGCGGCCAGGTGCCGTTGTCAGCCATCGCTTCATCAACCGAGACCAAGGGGCCACTGGTCATCAGTCGCCAGGGGCAATTTCCGGCGGTGACCACCTCCTTCAACCTGGCGCCGGGCGTATCCCTGGGACATGCCGTGGATGCCATCGAAACCGTTATCCAGAAGATGGGGCTTCCCGCCAGTATCAAGGGGAGTTTCCAGGGGACCGCCCAGGCTTTCAAGGCATCACTCTCCAACGAACCGATCCTGATCCTGGCGGCCCTGATCACGGTCTACATCGTGCTGGGTGTGCTCTACGAGAGCTACATCCATCCGCTCACCATACTCTCAACGCTGCCGTCGGCCGGAGTCGGGGCGGTGCTTTCCCTGATGCTGTTCCGTCAGGATCTCACGGTCATCGCCATTATCGGCATAATCCTGCTGATCGGTATCGTCAAGAAGAACGGCATCATGATGGTCGATTTTGCCCTGGATGCGGAACGGGTTGAGGGTAAATCCCCGCAGGATGCCATTTATCAGGCCTGCCTGCTGCGTTTCAGGCCGATCATGATGACCACCATGGC
>JAQUCU010000163.1:0-3461 GCA_028686055.1 Desulfuromonadaceae bacterium | reverse complement strand
GGAAGGGGAGGTGAATTGTGAACATCTCCGCCATCTTCATACGCCGCCCGGTGGCCACTACGCTCCTGACCCTGGGGCTGCTGCTGGCCGGCATCATCGCTTTCCGGCTCCTGCCGGTATCGCCGCTGCCCCAGGTTGACTTTCCGACCATCTCGGTTTCGGCCTCACTGCCCGGCGCCGATCCCCAGACCATGTCCACTTCGGTAGCCGCACCCCTCGAGCGGCAGTTCGGCCGGATCGCCGGGGTGGCCGAAATGACATCTGTCAGCAATCGCGGCACTACCAGCATCACCCTGCAATTTGATCTGAATCGGGATATCAATGGCGCGGCGCGGGATGTTCAGGCGGCCATCAATGCAGCCCGCAGCTATTTGCCGGCCAATCTCCCCAGCAACCCGTCCTATCGCAAGGTAAACCCGTCGGATGCGCCGATTATGATCCTGTCCTTGACATCGGACAGTGTCAGCAAGCCCAGGATGTACGATGCCGCCTCGTCGATTCTTGCACAAAAGCTGTCACAGGTAAAAGGGGTCGGCCAGGTTTTCGTCGGCGGCGGGGCCCTGCCGGCGGTCCGGGCGGAGCTGAATCCCCTGGCGCTCAACAAGTATGGTATCAGCCTCGCCAAAGTACGTGCCGTACTGGCCGGCACCAACGCCAATCGTCCCAAAGGGCAGCTCTCCAACGACACAACCGCATGGGAGATCCATGCCAATGATCAGCTGAAAAAGGCCGCCGACTATCGCGACCTGGTGATCAGCTACAATGGCGGGTCAGCGGTACGGCTGTCCGATGTGGCCAGCGTCGAGGATTCGGTGGAGGATCTGCGGGTCAGCGGTTTTGTCAATGGCGCCCCGGCGGTCATGGTGATTATTTTCCGGCAACCGGGCGTCAATATCATTGATACCGTGGACAGCATCCGCTCCCTGCTGCCGCAGATGGCGGCCGCCATGCCGGAAGGGGTCAAGCTATCGGTCGTGCTTGACCGGACTCCTCCTATTCGCGGCTCGCTGCATGATGTTGAAATGTCGCTGCTTCTGTCCGGAGTTCTGGTGGTTCTGGTGGTATTCTGGTTCCTGCGCAATGTCCGGGCGACCATGATTCCGGCCGTGGCCGTGGCGTCATCCATCATCGGTACCTTCGCGGTCATGTACCTGTTCGGCTACTCGCTCGACAATCTCTCCCTGATGGCTCTGACGATCGCGACCGGATTCGTGGTCGATGACGCCATCGTCGTGCTGGAAAACGTTACCCGTTACCGGGAGATGGGGCAGTCCCCTCTTCAGGCGGCGCTTAACGGCAGCAGGGAAATTGCCTTCACGGTCCTCTCCATGAGCGTTTCGCTGGTGGCCGTCTTCATACCGATCCTGCTGATGGGGGGGATGGTCGGGCGTCTGTTCAGGGAGTTTGCCGTGACGCTCTCGGCGGCCATCATGGTCTCCCTGGCGGTTTCTCTTACCGTGACCCCCATGATGTGCGCAACCATCCTCAAAGACGAATCCGCCAAGCCGCATGGTCGTGTGTACCGGGCCAGCGAGAACATGTTTAACTGGCTGCACAACCACTACGAAACGTCTCTGCGCTGGTCGCTGGACCATCGCCGGATCATGCTCGGTGTGATGGTGGCAACAGTGGTGCTGAGCATCTCGCTCTTTGTCATCATCCCCAAAGGCTTCTTTCCCGAGCAGGATACCGGCAGAATCTCCGGAAGTATCCAGGCGGCCCAGGACATCTCGTTCCAGGCGATGCGTGCCAAGTTGATCCAGATTGTGGGGATTATCAAGAAGGATCCTGATGTGGAATATGTGATCGGTTTTACCGGGGGCGGAGGTGGCTCCACGGTCAATTCGGGGCGCATGTTCATCTCGCTTCAACCGTTTGGAAAGCGCACCGTATCGGCCCGTCAGGTAATTGCCCGGCTGCGCAGGAAACTGGCCCACATCCCCGGCGCCCCGACGTTTCTGCAGCCGGTGCAGGACCTGAAGGTAGGCGGACGGATGGGCAATGGCCTCTACCAGTATACGTTGCAGGGAGAAAATGTCACCGAATTGAACAGGTGGGGGCAGAAAATGCTGCAGAAGATGCGTACCCTGCCCGGCCTGGTGGATGTCAGCAGCGACCAGCAGAACGGTGGCCTGGAGGCGGATCTGGTTATTGACCGCCCGACCGCTTCCAGGCTCGGCATTGCGCCGCAACAGATCGATGAGGCGCTCTATGATGCCTTTGGCCAGCGGCAGGTATCCGTCATCTATACACCACTCAACCAGTACCATGTGATCATGGAGGCAGCACCTTCATTCTGGCAACAGCCGGACACGCTGCGGGACATTCAGGTGCTCTCGTCGAGTGGCCAGATGGTGCCGTTATCGGCCTTTACCTCGTTCAAGACCAATGCCAGTGCCCTGGCGGTGAATCACCAGAGCCAGTTTCCCGCGGTGACCACCTCCTTTAATCTGGCGCCGGGGGTTTCACTGGGGCAGGCTGTTGAAACGGTTGAAAAAGCCACGCGTGAGATGGGCATGCCGGCGAGTATTCGAGGAAAATTTGCCGGCACGGCCCAGGCATTTCAGGATTCGCTCAAAAGCCAGCCGCTGTTGATTCTGGCGGCGCTGCTGGCAGTGTACATCGTGCTGGGGATCCTCTATGAAAGCTATGTCCACCCCCTGACCATCCTCTCGACACTCCCCTCGGCCGGTGTGGGCGCGGTTGTTGCCCTGATGGTTTTCGGCTCCGATCTGAACCTGATTGCCATTATCGGCGTGATCCTGCTGATCGGCATCGTCAAGAAAAACGGCATCATGATGGTGGATTTTGCCCTGGCAGTCCAGCGGCGTGAAGGGAAACCGCCCCGGGATGCCATTTACGAGGCGTGCCTGCTCCGTTTCCGGCCGATCATGATGACCACAACGGCGGCTCTGTTTGGCGCACTGCCTTTGGCGCTTGGCGGCGGCGTCGGCTCCGAACTCAGGCGGCCACTGGGGATTGCCATTGTCGGTGGACTGATATTCAGCCAGATGATGACCCTCTATACCACACCGGTGGTATACCTGTATCTTGACCGCTTCCGTATCTGGGTTGATAAGAGGCGGAAAGAGTACCGGGTTGGAGAACGTTAGATATGAAACGGGAGGTCTCGTGAAACATACAGGTTTATCAATCAGGATTATCATGGCCGTCTGCCTGCTGCCGGCGGCCGGCTGCATGGTCGGTCCTGACTATGTCAGGCCGGCAGCGGTTGCAACCATGCCGGCAACTTTCAAGGAACAGGCAGGGTGGAAGGTGGCACAACCCGGCGACGTCAGAATGGGTGAACGATGGTGGGAACTGTACCGTGACCCTGTCCTGAACTCCCTGGAAAGAGAGGTCGCCATATCGAACCTCAACGTCGCTGCTGCCGAGGCCCGGTTCCGTCAGGCGCGCGCAGTGGTGCAGTCAGCCAGGTCCGGTTACTACCCAACGCTTTC
>JAQUCU010000162.1 GCA_028686055.1 Desulfuromonadaceae bacterium | reverse complement strand
GGTTCGCAGGCGGATAATGCCTTGTGCAAATTACGCACCCGCTGCCAGACCAGCGCTTTTGGCAGCGTCATGGCCATTGCCTGCATACAGCGATCGAGCAACCCCTGGCGCTGCTGAAGCTGGTTAATGGCTTTTTCCAGGTCAACGCGGATAGCTTGCCCATACGCTGCCTCGGCTTTTGCGATGGCCTTGCGCAACAGGGGCAACCCGGGCTGCATCATGGCCAGGTCAATCAGATCGCGACTGAAAACCCCGTCGTCAGCCCAGCGGTCGGAGTTCGCCAGGAGCTTGCTCGCCGCCATGTCCAGAACCGTCAGGGTGGGAATGCCGCAGATAACATCGTGCGCTGTTGGCGCGGCCAGCTTTATCCGCCCTTCCAGGACGATCTCGAATTTGGTGGGCTGCCCGGCAACCGAAAGCATTGTCCGGATGCCGTACTGATCGGCCCTCATGTCGCGCAACTGCACCAGGGACGGCTGCCCGGCCAGCAGGATGGCGTTTATTCCATCAGCGCCCGTCAACAATTGACGCAGGCTCCGGTAGTGGGTCATATCCGAGAGCAGAAAGTCGATGTCGACCGACTCGCGGTACTCGCCGAAACGGAGCGCAATTACCGTTCCGCCAGCGAACAGGCAACTGTGTTCTGTCAGCAGCGCCCCGTTCAGGGCGCAGAGAACCCGGGCAATACGTTGGTGGAGGGGCCGCTCAAACATGGCTGCCACCACCCTCAAACGCCAGACGCAATGCGTCGATCAGCTGCCGCTCGGACACCGTCAGAGCCTGTTCATCCATGTGCCGCCAATTGCGCTCGTAGATATCCCAGGCCTCTGCGGGCGACAAGGTTTCTGCGCCGTGCACCTGCCAGGCAAGCTGCTTGAGCTGCGGATAGTCCTTCAGGGGAATGCGTGCGGGTATCCAGCCTTCCCGGTTCACTGCCTGCTGTGATGCGATCGACGCTGCAGGCGTGACCAGTCCGAAGTCCAAACCCAGCGCAGCCATGGCATTTGCATAGGCCCCCATGGTCACGGCCGGTTCGCCTTTTTCAATGCGATGCAAAGTGACCCGCGACATGCCCGCGGCTTCTGCTGCCGTAGTGGCACTAATCCGGAGTGCCTTGCGATGGGCACGAATCTGCTGTCCGAGAGCAGCCAGCCGGTTTGCAGTTGTGCTGCTTATGATAGGGGGTTTGGCTGGCATAGTGATTCACATTATATACATTACGTATAAAATGTCAATAATGAGAAACTAAATAATGGCAAGGCACCGTCACCGTAACCGAAGACTTCTGAGGGGAACAGTCTGTAACCGGCACACGGATTAACACGGATGGTACGGATAAAATCTGATCAGGATAAAACCAGGCTTTGGGGTTAAATCAGAATCAAAGGTTAACAGGTTTAACCAGTCTTTAATCCGCCTTTATCCGTGTCATCCGTCAGATCCGTGTGAAAAGCCTTTGGATTGTGACTCTATCGGCGGGCATCGGCGGTTCCATGATCCAACGTTTTTTACTTCACGGGAGGGAGTCGGGCGGAGTGGGGCCGAGGATGCGCCGGGCGTGTTCCGGGGCGTGCAGGTCGCTGCCGTAGCGGTCGTATACCCCCAGGCTTTGCAGCGCTTCGGCGGCGCTCTGCGCCCGGTCGCCGTAAAAACCGGTGAAACTCCCCAGGTTCCCCTGGAATGAGCAGCCGAGGTCGCGCAGATAATCGAGCAGCGGGTTGCCGCTCCCCTCACCGGCACGGGGCAACGGTTCCTGCTGCCTGCCGCCGGACATAAGACGCCCCAGGGCGCCCCACATGCCGCCCTTTGCCGCCTGGCGCCGGAGCGGAGTCAGCAGCGGGCAGCGTTCAGGGTGGGCAATCACCGGGGTGAAGCCGGCGCGGACAAGCGCATAGAAAAGCTGCCGCACCATTTCGACGGCTATGGTGGCGGGGATCTCGACAAGGACCAGCCTGCTGTCACCGAGCGTGAGCGGGTCTTCCAGCGCGGACAAGAGGTATTCATCCAGGTAGTATTCGCGGCCGGGGAGCAGAGCCAGCGGGATGTCAGCGGCAGTGACCTGCAGCTGGAGCTCTGCAACCGCCCGCCGCACCTGGTCGTTGCCCGCCTCGTAGGCGCCGCGCAGATGGTGCGGAGTGCAGTAGACCGTCGTGAAACCGTGCTCCGCCAGCAGCCGTGCCATGGCCAGCGATTGCTCGATCCCCTTCGATCCGTCATCGAGCCCGGGGAGTATGTGGGAGTGCCAGTCGATAATAGTTTTTATTCCTTTGCCTTCATCTTTGGATCTGTTTCCAGGCAGGAGAGCTTTGAAAACCCTGTGCCTGACAATCGCAAAAAAGGAGCTGCAGAATAATCTGCAGCTCCTTGAATTTGCTGGTCGGGATGACAAGAATTGAACTTGCGACCCCCTGCTCCCGAAGCAGGTGCGCTACCAGGCTGCGCTACATCCCGAAGAATGACTTTTCTAGCGCTTCGGAGTTTTTTTGTCAAGAGGAAAGACATCCCGCGGCCAAACTGATCTTGACATACAGGGCAGCCTGTGCACCACATCTTGTGTTTTTGAAGAGTTTCAGGTACTGTACCGGCCGCACCAGCGTTGCGGCATTGTATGCCAACGGGCCTGTCAGCAGGCGATACATCAAAGCAGAAGGGGAGAACAGCAATGGACATGAAATTTATTACGAAGGTTATAACCGGGTCGGCAGCAGTTGCGCTGCTGGCGAGCGGCTGCGCGACAAACCCTGACGGCAGCTACGAATTCAAGAGGACCGCCATCGGTTCGCTCGGCGGAGCCGCCCTGGGGGCAGGCGTCGGAGCGCTGGTCGGCGGCAAGACGCACCGGGGACGCAATGCCGCTATCGGCGGCCTGACCGGAGCGGTCGTGGGCGGCGGCATCGGCAACTACATGGACCGTCAGGCAGCGGCCCTGAAGAAGAACCTCCCTGATGCGGAAGTCGTCCGGGACGGCGACAAGGTGTACGTGGCGCTCCCCTCCGGGATCCTCTTTGATACCGGGAAAGACGCGCTGAAGCCGGGGGCGAAGGATTCCCTGAGCAAGGCAGCCGCCACGCTGAAAGCATCCGAGACCAACATCATCGTCCAGGGGCATACCGATTCGACCGGCTCCCCGGCGATCAATCAGCCGCTCAGCGAACGGCGGGCCGCCCACGTGCGCGATTTCCTCGTTTCCAAAGGCGTGCCGGCTTCCCGGTTGACGGCAATCGGTTACGGCTCCAGCAGCCCCGTTGTCCCCAACGACACCGAGGCGAACCGCGCGCTGAACAGGCGGGTGCAGCTGGAAATCAGCCCGACTGAAAAGCTGCGGGCGCAGGAGAGCGGCAACAACTAGCGGCGGCCCGGGCTGACCGGTTGTTCAGGCCGGCATGTAATGACAGATTCTCTGGAGCAGGAGCTGAAAGCATGAGTGACGCGATAAAGCAGCAGATAAGAGACCTTCTCAAAGAGCACAACGCCGTGCTTCTGGCCCACAACTATATGCGCGATGAAGTACAGGAGATCGCCGACATCACCGGCGATTCACTGGCGCTCTCGATAGAGGCGGCCAAGACGCCGGCCGACGTGATCGTCTTCTGCGGCGTGCACTTCATGGCCGAATCGGCGGCGATACTCTCGCCGGGCAAAAAGGTGCTGCTTCCCCGCCCTGATGCCGGCTGCCCGATGGCCGACATGGTCACGGCAGATGAGCTGGAGGCGCTTCGGGCCGGACATCCCGGCGTGCCGGTCGTGACCTACGTCAATTCATCGGCGGAGGTCAAGGCCCATTCCGATATCTGCTGCACTTCGGCCAATGCGTTGAAGGTGGTGCGGTCGCTGCAGGAGGACGAGCTGATCTTTGTGCCGGACCGCAACCTGGGGCGCTGGGTCGCCCGCTTCGTCCCGGAAAAGAAGTTCATCTTCTGGGAGGGGTTCTGTCCGACCCACGAGCGGATGACCGTGGCGGCGGTGCTGCAGAAGAAAGCGGAGCATCCGGACGCACTCTTCATCTGCCACCCGGAAAGCGCCCCGGAGGTTTCGGCCCTTGCCGATCATGTCTGCTCCACCAGCGGCATGTACGACTACTGCCGCACCAGCCCGGCGGCAACGTTCATCATCGGGACCGAGGCGGGGATCCTTTACAAGCTGCGCCTGGAAAGCCCGGACAAGGAGTTCATCCTGGCCTCACCGGCGCTGTTCTGTCCCAACATGAAGCTGACCTCGCTGGAGGATGTGCTGGTCTCGCTGCAGACGCTGGCACCGGTCGTCACCGTCCCGGAAGATATCCGCCTCAGGGCGAAAGGGGCGCTGGACCGGATGCTGGCGATACCGAGAGACTGACGGATTTTTCACCATGCAATGAAGGCGGCCGACCGGCCGCCTTCATTGCATGACGGGCTGATCCGTCCTCTCGTGCGCTGACAGCACCGAGCTCAGCAGCTGCCCAAAATCCGCCATTTGATAAGGCTTCGCCATCGCACCATTAAAACCATAGGCACTGTAGTCGGACATGACCGGATCATCCGAATAGCCGCTCGACACAATCAGGCACGCGTCCGGATCGACGGCAAGAATCTGCCGGGCCGCTTCCTTTCCTCCAATGCCACCCGGTATTGTCAAATCCATGATAACGGCCGAAAAAATCGCGCCTGACTCCTTTGCAGCCTTGTACAGGGCTACCGCCTCTGCGCCATCCTCACACGCTGTCACCTGATATCCCAGATATTCGAGAATTTCCGCCGTGACATCACGGATGGCAGCCTCATCATCCATGACAAGAATGGAGCCGCCCGCGTGGTCGCCGGAGGTCTGCTCGCCAGGGACGGCCTGATGCCCCGAATATGTTTCACCGGTTGAGGGCAGGTGGAGTGTGAAGACCGCCCCGCTGCCCGGTACGGAACTGACACCGATATGCCCGCAGTGTCTCGCTACTATCGAGTAGACCGAGGCGAGACCGAGGCCGTTTCCTGCCACCTTGGTGGTAAAGTACGGGGTAAAGATTCTGTTCAGATTACCATCCGATATCCCGCACCCCTGATCGGCGAATGACAACCTTACATAGCTGCCGCCCGGAAGATTCATGATGTTCCCGTCGTACAGCGTCACGTTCTGTGCGGTGACCGTCACCATCCCTCCTTCCGGCATCGCCTGCATGGCGTTGAGGGTTATGTTGTGAACTACCTGGGCCAGCTGCCCTTCGTCCGCTTCGATGGCATGCATCGAGTCCGGGATCTCGATGGTCCCCTTGACGTTTGATCCGCACAGGACAAACGAAACGGTTTCATTGACAAGCTGCGGGAGCGAGACCGCTTTCTTTACCGGTTCACCGCCGCGGGCAAAGGTCAGGAGCTGGTGGGCGAGATCTCCGGCCCGTAACGTTGCCTTTTCGGCTTCAACCAGCGGCTTGAATGACGTGTGGGCGGCATCAAGAAACTGCTGAGCAAAGGATATGTTGCCCATGACGCCGGTCAGGATGTTGTTGAAATCGTGGGCAATGCCTCCCGCAAGGGCGCCAAGGGATTCCAGCTGTTCCATCTTCAGCCGTTCTTTTTCACGCTCCTTGCGTTCCGTTATTTCCCGGGAGATTCCGTGGAATCCGGTAATGGCACCGGCTGCATCACGCTTGGAGGTGTACTTTATTTCCACCCATAGCCAGCTACCGTCTTTGCATTGGTGCTGCGCTTCGAAGGTGTGGGTGCCTGTCTTTATTCCGTGCTGTTCAGCCTCCAGCCGACGTCGGGCCATTTTCCTGAGTTCTGCGACCCCCTCTTCGTTAAGAAATTCGAAAACATGGTGACCGATCACTTCGTCGGCCCTGTACCCACGCAGTCGCTCGTCCGCCGGGCTGATATAGGTAAAACGATAGCCACTGTCCAGCTGCCAGATCACATCAGACGCCTCCTCCGCCAGCAGGCGGTAGTGGGCCTCGCTATCCCGTAGCGCCTCTTCGGCCTGCGTATGCTCTGCAACCTCTCTCGCCAGCTCTTTATTGGTACGCTGCAGCGTATCGTTTGCCGCGGAAAGCTGAGTAGTCCGCTCGCCAACCAGCTCTTCAAGGAACTGATTACGCTCCACCAGCTCCTGCATCGGATAGACTTCACCTTCGTGCACCAGATGATAAGGGATGGAAATACTGCTGTGCGAGATCTTCCACCCTGCGGATTCGTTGCGGAAAATCAGTACCAGGCGGGCTGTCTCCCGTGACAGGATATGGTCTTTGATCGGCAGGTGGATCGTGAAGAATCCGG
>JAQUCU010000019.1 GCA_028686055.1 Desulfuromonadaceae bacterium | reverse complement strand
GCCTATAATCATAGGTTTCCGTCTGGTCCTGCTGGTCCTTGTCTGTGTTCACATCTGGTTCGGTATCCAGTTGACCATTGAAAACCGAGGGGGACGTCCCCAGCAGTACGCAGTCAAATCTACCCAGAAAGCAACCTTTGCCAGCGAGAACATGATCTGGACCGGCGCTCTTCTGGGGCTTTTCCTGGTATATCATCTGGCTCACTTCACATTTCAGGTTATAAATCCTGAAAGTGCAGCTCTTCAGCATCTGGTGCCGCTTCACAATGAGATGGTTCCAAATGTTTTGGGAATGGTAGTTGCCGGCTTCAATAATTTCTTTGTATCATTCATCTATGCCGCTGCGATGATTGTCCTGTTCCTGCACCTTTCACATGGCATTCAGAGCTTTTTCCAAACCATGGGGTGGAGCTGTGACAAGAGTCAGCCGATTATTATTAAGCTCGGCACTTTGGTCGCTCTCGTTCTTTTCCTTGGCTATGTTACCATCCCGCTGACAATTTTTGCCGGCATTCTGAAAGGTTAAGGGGGTTATTGTGATACTTGATGGAAAATGTCCAACCGGACCTATTGAAAAAAGCTGGGATAAGCACCGCTTCGACCTGAAGCTGGTCAATCCTGCAAACAAACGTAAGTATAACATCATTATGGTAGGTACCGGCCTGGCCGGCGCCGCTGCTGCCGCTTCGCTCGGCGAACTCGGTTACAATGTCCAGGCTTTCTGTTATCAGGACAGTCCTCGCCGCGCCCACTCCATTGCTGCTCAGGGGGGAATCAACGCTGCCAAGAACTACCCGAGTGACGGCGACTCAATTCTGCGCCTGATGTATGACACCATCAAGGGTGGCGACTTCCGCGCTCGTGAAGCTGACGTATGGCGTCTCTCGCAGGTCTCTAACAACATCATCGATCAGTGCGTGGCACAGGGCGTTCCGTTTGCACGTGACTATGCCGGCTATCTTGACAACCGTTCTTTTGGCGGTGCCCAGGTTTCACGTACATTTTACTCAAGAGGCTTAACCGGCCAGCAGTTGCTGCTGGGTGCCTACTCCGCACTTTCTCGCCAGATCAAGGCCGGCTCGGTAACAATGCATACACGTCGCGAGATGCTTGACCTGGTCGTTGTTGACGGTGTGGCACGTGGTATCACCGTGCGCAACCTGATTACCGGCGAGTTGGAAAGCTACGCGGCTGATGCTGTCTGTCTTGCAACCGGTGGTTACGTCAATGTATTCTACCTTTCCACCAATGCAAAAGGTTGCTCGGTTACTGCTAACTGGAGTGCCGCCAAAAAAGGCGCATTCTTCGCCAACCCCTGCTACACCCAGATCCACCCGACCTGTATACCTCAGGCCGGTGAATATCAGTCCAAACTGACACTGATGTCAGAGTCTCTGCGTAATGATGGTCGTATTTGGGTTCCAAAAAAGAAGGAAGATGTGGGCAAGCTTCCGGCCCAGATTCCAGATGCAGATCGTGATTACTATCTCGAACGCAAGTACCCATCCTACGGCAACCTGGCACCACGCGACATTGCCTCCCGTTCTGCCAAAGAAGCATGCGATGCCGGCCTTGGTGTCGGCCCCGGCGGACGTGGTGTCTATCTTGATTTTGCCGATTCGATCAACCGTCTCAGCGAAGATACGGTTCGTGAGCGTTACGGCAACCTTTTTGAGATGTATGAAAAAATCACCGACGAGAACGCTTACAAGCGGCCGATGCGTATCTACCCCGCACCTCACTATGCGATGGGTGGTCTCTGGGTTGACTACAACCTGATGAGCAACATCCCCGGCCTGTTTGTCCTTGGCGAAGCCAACTTCTCTGTTCATGGTGCAAACCGCCTGGGTGCTTCTGCTCTTATGCAGGGTCTCTCCGATGGTTACTTTGTTATTCCGTACACCATCGGTGGCTATTTGGTAACCGTAAAACCGGGTGCGGTCACTACCGACCACCCTGAATTTAAAAAATCTCTTGAGGATGTTAAGGCTACTAACAACAAACTCCTCTCGATTAACGGTAAAAAGACTGTTACCGAGTTTCACCGCGAACTGGGCAAAATCATGTGGGAAAATGTCGGCATGGCACGCTCCAAAGAGAGCCTTACCGAGGCGATCAAGGTTATCCCGCAAATTCGTGATGACTTCTGGAAAAACGTCAAAGTTACCGGCACGGGCGCTGAGCTCAACCAGCAGCTCGAGAATGCCGGCCGTGTGGCTGACTTCCTTGAATTCGGCGAACTGCTCGCTCGCGATGCCCTGCACCGCGAAGAGTCGTGCGGCGGCCATTTCAGGGTTGAACACCAACTCCCGGATGGTGAAGCTAAGCGTAATGACGCCGATTTCTCCTACGTTGGCGCATGGGAGTACAAGGGGAATAACAAGGAACCTGAACTGCACAAGGAACCTCTGAAATTCGAGACTATTCATCTCGCGGTAAGGAGCTACAAATAATGAGCGATCACAAGACCATGACATTGACACTGATCGTGTGGCGCCAGAAGAGCGCCACCGATCCTGGTAAATTTGAAACATACACCGCAAAAAACATCACCGATCACCACTCCTTCCTTGAGATGCTTGACTGTGTCAATGAAGACCTGATCCATGCCGGCAAGGAACCAATTGTGTTCGACCACGATTGCCGTGAAGGGATCTGCGGTATGTGCTCACAGGTTATCAACGGAGCGCCGCACGGCGGGCAGGAGCGTACAACGGTCTGCCAGCTGCATATGCGGAAATTCAAGGATGGTGATACCATCTACATTGAACCATGGCGCGCCCGTGCCTTCCCGATCATTCGCGACCTGATCGTTGATCGCGCCGCACTCGACACGATTATTCAGGCTGGCGGCTATACATCCTGCCATACTGGTGGTGTGCCGGACGGTAATGCTATCATGATTCCAAAGCCGATAGCAGAAGAGGCTACAGATGCTGCCGAGTGCATCGGGTGCGGCGCCTGTGTTGCCGGATGTCCTAACGGCGCTGCCATGCTGTTCACCGGCGCCAAGGTGTCACAATTGGCGCTGCTGCCACAGGGCAGGCCCGAAGCTGCGGCCCGCGTCAAAAACATGACCGCTGCCATGGCAGAATGTGGTTTCGGCAACTGCACCAATCACTACGAGTGCCAGGCTGCATGTCCGAAGGGGATAAACGTCAAATTTATCGCCAGGATGAATCGTGAGTTTCTCAAGGCACAGTTTGCCTGATTTTATCTGATGTTCTGTATTTTACCGTCGGGGCGGCCTTTCAGGGCTGCCCCGCTTTTTTTGGAGCCGAGATTCTGTGGATTTAGACTTTGTTCGCATTGAATGTGAAGTTGGTTCGGATATCCCCGCTCAACTGACCGCCTCACTCTACGATTCGTTGCGGAACTTTGAACTGCACTTTAAGGCATTATGCTGCCTGAACCAGCAGGAACCGTGTACTTCCTGCAACCTGCACGCAGGGTGTCCTTATCAGATAGTGTTTGGACAAGAGTTGTCGTCTGACCCTGAGATTGTGCGGCTTCATCAAAAACCATCGTTACCTTTTTCTCTGTATATAAATGGGATAGACGGCAACACAACGTCTTGTATCGTTGGCATGGTCGTTATTGGACGTGCGGTCAATTATATTGGTTTCTTTCATACGGCGTTACTCCGTATGGTTGAAGCAGCTGTCTATACAGTTCTGCCACCTGCAAAAGTTAGTCTGCGCTCCTATAGCCTTGATTACCAAGGTGTCAGGCATGAGATTACCCATGCTGCATCATTGCCAGAGAGTGTAATCCTTCTCTCCGGACTGCATATTCTTCAGAATACGGTTCATTCCGACTCTGTCATATTGTCACTGAAATCGCCGTTGCGTCTGTTAAGCAATGGCTCAATTGCTCACCGATATGATTTCGGCATGTTTTTTCGTGCACAATTGAGGCGCTGTTCTTCATTGTGCGCCTATTACGGTGCCGGAGAGCTTGATTTGGATTTTACACGACTCTCTGACTCCGCTCAAAATGTTGCTATTCTCGACGATAAAACACGCTATACTCAGCCGCTATGGTCCAAGCGGCTGAACAGGGCAGGTTTGACTGGTACGGTCGAATGTTCTGGTCTTGTTGAGCCGATGCTGTCTCTGCTGCTCCTCGGAAGTTTTTTTAATGCCGGCAAGGGAACCACATTTGGTTTAGGCTTTCATCAAATAGAGTCGCTTTGAAAGGGATGTATAGTCCAATTGATTGACAAACGGTAGAGTTGGAAACTAATATGATGTCCACGGAACACATTTTACCTTGAAAGGTTTTTATGAAGTTTATCATTCTGCTCGGCGATGGTATGTCGGATATCTCCTACAGCCAACTCGATAATAAATCTCCTCTGCAATACGCTGCAACACCCAACATGGATTTTATGGCTCAGCATGGTCAGGTAGGGCTGGCTCACACGGTTCCAGTCGGTTTGCCGCCTGGAAGCGACGTAGCAAACCTGTCTGTATTTGGTTATGATCCACGTACCTGCTACACCGGACGTTCGCCGCTGGAGGCGATCAGTATGGGAGTTGTCCTCGGTCCGGATGATGTTGCCTTCCGCATGAATCTGGTTACTCTCAAGGCACACGGGAGCTCGATCTACATGCAGGACTTTTCTGCCGGTCATATCTCTACTGATGAGGCGAGAGAGTTGGTTGAAACACTCCAGAAGGAGCTCGGTAACGCTGAAATAGAGTTTCATGCCGGTGTAGGGTACCGGCATCTGATGGTCTGGCGTGGTGGCAAGGACGGCATGTGCGCTACACCTCCCCATGACATTACCGGCAAGGCAATACTTAGTTCACTCCCGAGCGGCGATGGTGCCGATATGCTCAACAACATCATGAATCATGCACAGATGGTGCTTCATGATCATCCGATCAATGTGCGGCGCAAGGAACAGGGCCTTATGCCTGCCAACTCGGTCTGGCTCTGGGGGCATGGCAAGATTCCCCGGATTGAAACGTATCAGGAAAAATACGGACTGACTGGAGCGGTCATTTCGGCCGTTGATCTGATCAAGGGGATCGGAATCTGTGCCGGGCTTGATATCATAAATGTAGAAGGTGCCACAGGGTATATTGACACCAATTATATTGGCAAAGGGCAGGCGGCCCTGGGTGCCCTTGAGAATCACGATTTCGTCTACGTCCATGTGGAAGCTCCTGATGAGGCTTCTCATGCCGGCAACATGCAGTATAAAATCCAGGCTATTGAGGATTTTGACCGCCAAGTGGTTGGAACCGTCCTGGAAGGAGTTAAGAAATACGGTGACTATGTCATTCTCTGTATGCCCGACCATCCGACGCCGGTAAAACTGATGACTCATACTTCTGACCCGGTCCCTTTTGTTATCTACCGGAGCGGAGCAGGGGATGGGAATGGTGCTTCGTCGTATGACGAGGTTCAGGCCAAGAGCACCGGATTACTTGTGGATGGGCACGCACTAGTGGCCACGATGCTTAGATGATACGGCACCCAACTGAAGAGAAAAGGGCATCCGTTATAATTCGGATGCCCTATTGTAAATAATCCGGTAGGTCTTGACACCTCTTGGAAATATTACCATAATACTTAAATGTTTTTCGCCCGTCTCTTACCCAAAACCATCTACGTGAACTCTGTTCGTATATTCCTGCTGATATGCCTCATATGGTATCTTTTCTGTCTTTTTGTCTCCCCGGGCCACGGTTCTGTTGTCACTGTGATTTCGTTTCCTCCAGGCAACGGTGTCCGCAAGCTGGCCAGTGAACTCAAGGCAGGCGGAGTTATACGCAGCTCGTGGCACTTTGTTCTTGTGGCCAGGCTGCGTGGAGACGCCAACCGTTTAAAAGCTGGTGAATACCGCTTTAACGACGCTATGACCCCTAGCCAGATTCTGAGGAAAATTGTTTCAGGGGATGTTGATTATCGTAAATTTACCCTCCCTGAAGGTTACTCCATGTATCAGGCCGCTGAGTTGCTGGAGCAGAAGGGATATTTCAAGAAGGCTGTCTTTCTTGAAAAATGCAGGGACAAGGGGCTGTTATCACGCCTTGGTCTCAAAGAATCCAGTGTTGAGGGATATCTATACCCTGCCACCTACAATCTTACTCGTGGCGGCAGTGAGGGACAGCTGCTTGAGCAGATGGTTGGGCAATTCAACAAGAATTATGCTGGTATAAAGGGGGAGGAGGGGACTCGCCGGCTTTCCCGGCACGAAATAATTACGTTAGCATCAATGATTGAGAAAGAGGCTGTTACGGCTGACGAAAAGCCTCTGATAGCATCGGTGTTTTACAACCGTTTGCGAATCGGCATGCCGCTTCAGAGTGATCCGACGGCTGTTTACGGAGTTCGGGCTTTTACCGGCAAAGTGAGCAAAGCTGACATTCAGCACGACTCACCATACAATACCTATCTGAATAAAGGCCTGCCCCCCGGTCCAATCGGTAACCCGGGGAGAGACGCTCTTCAGGCTGCAATGAATCCGGCAGCTACCGATTATCTCTATTTTGTCGCACGCCAGGATGGTACCCATTATTTTTCACGTACTCTTGATGAGCATAATCGGGCAGTTGTACGTTACCTCAGGTAATCCTTCTACATACATATACGTTCATTTCATTATCTCAACAACTCGCCAGCCATCCTCGGTAAATGCAGACAGCGCATTCTCTATTGAATTTTTGTGGCCGCAAATTATTCATCGAAATACGGTGAATATTCTGCAAACGTTATTTCGCCGCCTGTTTTGATACAATGTCGATAACCGTAATTTCGGGCGGGGCAAACAGGCGCATGGGAGGTCCCCAGGTTCCAGTCCCCCTTGAAACATGGATACGGGAACCTGCCTTGGTTAATATTGTTCCGCATGGAATAGGATATCTGAGTCTGACGAGGAAATTGAACGGGAAGATCTGCCCGCCATGAATGTGGCCGGAGAGTTGCAGGTCGAAGCGGCCGTCACTTTCAGGAAGGATATCCGGTCGGTGCTTAAGCAGTATGTGGAAATAATTGTGTGGGACCATGTTGAGAAGAGCTGTTTCACTGTTTGTATCGGTAATTTCCCCTGGATTAACGGCGCTATCATCAACGCCTGATATCGTGATGCCGCTCTTAAGTGTAACTGATTGATTCCGGAGAACAGTAAAGCCGGCGGCACGGGTAAAGGCAAGTGCCTGTGGAAGCCCGGCATACACCTCGTGATTGCCGGTCACGGCAAATTTGCCGTATGGTGCTACGATCGATGCCAGTGATGCAGCCAGTGGATCGAGTTCCGATATTCCGTAGTCACGGTTCAGTTTGCCGTCAACTAAATCCCCGGTAGAGACCAGAATATCAGGTCCTGCAGCCCTGATTTTTTCTAGAATCTGCTTCTGTCGATATCCTTGCCATAGCAGACCGATATGCACATCGGATATCTGCACGATTCTGACCCTGGAAGTGGATGGAGGGAGTTTGGATGAGGCGATAACAACATGTTCGCTGCGGATCTGTCCCGCCTCAATAAAGGCATAAGTGCTGGAGATCATGGCCAGGATAAGTATAATCCTGCAGGTATTACGTGAGGATACGAATTCTGGTAATCGTCTAAAAATACGACATACTACAAGGCGATAAAAGTAGCCGGCAGCATCTATAAAGAGCATAAGCGAGGTAAAGATAAACAGGAAGCCCATCCAGAGGTAGCCCGGCCAGGCGATAACCAGTGCAGTATTCTCCATCCTAAATTGTTCTGCTGCATGAACAAGAAGCGGGATGACCGTCATGATGATCATCCATAACATCAAGAGCCGCGAGACGTGATTCCGGAGGCGAAAGGCATCACGCAGTCTGAAGAAAACGTAAAGGTGCATGCCGCCGTAGATCGTCAGGAATGTTATCAGGAAGAGGGACAAACAGCATACTCCTTAACGCCACCAAATGTCAGGCGATGAATGGGAGATGGGCCGAGCCTCCTGATTGCGTCCAGGTGAGCGGCACTGCCATATCCTTTGTGTTGGGAGAATCCATACTCAGGGTATCTTGAATCCATTTCGATCATAAACCGGTCACGGGTTACCTTAGCGATAATCGAGGCAGCAGCTATGGAAAGGCTTAAGGAGTCACCCTTTTTAATGGTTTTCTGGGGCACAGTGCTGCCTATGGTACTGATCCCATCGATTAGAAGGCAGTCCGGTTGAGGTGAAAGCTGCTGCACAGCAGCCAGCATGGCACGGCGGGTGGCTTGCAGGATGTTGACCTGGTCTATTTCAGCTGGACCAATGATGCCGACTCCAACTGAAAGCGCTTGTACCATGATTATCTCAAATAACTTCTCCCGCTTTTCCGGCGAGAGTTTTTTAGAATCATCGACGCCGATGATAGAGAGGCCTGCTGGCAGTATAACAGCTGCAGCCATTACGGGACCAGCCAGCGGTCCGCGCCCGGCTTCATCTATTCCCGCTACATATGTAAAGCCGCTTCTGTACGCAGTCTTTTCGAACAACAGAGTGTCGAGGGGTGTCGCTGAAAATAGTTCTCCTTGATGTTGCATAATCAGTCCTGACCCGGATAAACAGATGAGTGTGGTAAAAAAAGTACTAAGAAAAGCGGGATTGAATTCTATTGTACGATATAGCCTGTTAAAGCAAAAAGCCCCGCAGGTGCGGGGCTTTTTGTGAGCTATTTGGCAACAGGTACGTATTTCTTCTCGCGGATTCTGGCTGCCTTACCGCGTAATTTGCGCAGGTAGTAGAGTTTGGCGCGACGGACATGACCACGAACCATTACTTCAATGTTTTCAATATTGGGTGAGTGAAGAGGAAAAGTCCTTTCAACTCCGATGTTGTTGGAAATCTTGCGAACCGTAAAGGTTTCGCGAACGCCACCGTTCTGGCGCGCAATACAAACGCCCTGATAGGCCTGGATACGCTGTTTGTCACCTTCAACGATTCTTACGTGTACTTTTACAGTATCCCCGACCTTGAAAGGGATTACATTCTTCTTCATTTGGTCAAATTCCAGAAAATCAATTGTGTTCATTGGTTACCTTCCTCCTGTATGATGCTCTGTTTGTGAGTTTTTGTATCTTCGCGTTCTATTCCTCTGAGTCGATCAAGCATTATTGCCGCTGCGGAACGAACAGAGAGGTGGTTGTATATTCCGTTTCCTGCAATTGGTTCAAGTATAAGATCCGCGGTTGTAAAACATTCTTCTGTCAATCCCCATCCGGTACCCAGCAGAAGCAGATACGGCTGATCAGACTCCTGTAAAAGCTCCCTGAAACTCACCAGCGATGTCGAACCGGAGCGCAATGCCGCACCAGTGACCGCTATTTTTACCGGTTTACTGAATCCGCTTTGAAAGTCTGCTACTGCAGATGCCACAGTCGGAGTTACCCGCACAATATCGAGTGCCTGTCTGCGGTCAGGGTTATACCCGGCTCCCCAACCCTGCTGCCAGTGGCCGCTTATGCGTTCAGCCAGTTTACGCTGTTCCTCGGAAGGGGTCACAATATAAAACCGGTCGAGCCCGAACGTTTTTGATGAGCGGGCGATATCATGCTGATCAAGGTTTGTTAAAGCAGAAGTGACAACCTCATGGTGCTTGTTGTAAACCGGATAATGAACAAGGGCAATTGCCAGGTTGTTAGATGCCAAGGTGTTATCTCCCATTGGCTTCCTCCTGCTCAATTTCTGCCAGCAGCTTCCGGTCTTCCCGTGTCAGCGCCGCATCTGAGAGCAAATCGGGGCGCAATGTCCTGGTCTTTCGCAGTGACTCCTTGCGTCGCCATTTTCTGATCAGTTCATGATGCCCAGAAAGCAGCGCCTCAGGAACCGTCATACCTTTGAATTCCGGAGGGCGAGTATAGTGAGGATACTCAAGCAGGCCGTCACCAAAAGAATCTGATTCAGCTGATTCACTACTGCCGAGAGCTCCTGGAATCAGTCTTGTTACGGAATCAACAATTGCCATAGCGGCTATTTCGCCGCCAGAAAGAACAAAATCACCAAGCGATATATCATCCTCGGCATAGATCGACCTGATCCTCTCGTCAATTCCCTCATAACGACCGCAAACAATTATTAAACCGGACTTTTTCGTAAGCTCCAGAGCAACTCTATGGGTTAGACGGCGTCCGTGAGGGGATGTCAGCAAAACGGTTGATTCGGGGTGTAGAGCCTTTACCGATTCAATACATGCCGCCAGAGGTTCCGGTTTCATGACCATTCCGGCACCGCCACCGTAAGGGGCATCATCTGCAGTCTGATGGCGGTCAACTGCCCAATCGCGGATGTTGTGCAGCGAAATGTCAATGAGCTGTTTTTCTTTGGCCCGTTTAATGATGCTTTCATCAAAAGGGCCGGAAAACATCCCGGGAAACAGAGTCAGGATGTTAAAGTTCATAGATCCAGCAAGCCGTCAAGAGGGGTTATAATCATTTTTTTTCCCGTAATGTCAACGTGAGCTATTACATCGGCAATGGCCGGGATCAGATACTCTTTGGAACCGCCTCGTACAACGTATATATCGCTGCTGCCGGTCTCAAAAATATCAACCAGTGTTCCCAGTTCAACCCCCTGGTCTGTATGAACGGTAAGACCAATCAGGTCACTCCAGTAATATTCATCTTTATCAGGGACCGGCAGCTGGCTTCGCTTCAGACAAAGTTCTGATCCGGCCATGGACATTACCTGATTAATATCAGAAAAATCATCCAAGCCTAAAATGAAGCCGCCACCGTGGGCTGAAACACTCTTTACGGTATACTCACGGAGTAAACCGTCCTTCCCTTTCAGGAAAGCTGTTTCGGCAGATTGTAAACTCTCTATATTTCCGGAATAGGAGTAGACCTTTAAAAGGCCCTTAATACCATGAGTACCGGTGATCTTGCCAACCGGCACCAATTCATCATTATCTGTCATTTATTCAACAATCTTTAGGATTGCCTTCCTGTTATCTTTTGTAGACACAGCATTAAGAATGGTACGAATCGCTTTGGCTGTTCGCCCTTCCTTGCCGATGATTCGCCCCATGTCTTCCTTGGCTACGTTCAAGCTGATGATCAGAGTATCCTCTTCTGTCTCTTCGGTTGCATTTACTTGAGTCGGGTCATCAACCAGTGCTTTTGCAATGCTTTCAACAAGAGTTTTCATGGCGGTATCCTCTGCTTCATATAGAGTGACCGGCGAACCGGAGAAGATGGATACTTTAGGCGGCTGGTTCAACCGCCTTGCCAATAAGTCCGGCATTTTTTAAAAGTTGACGGACAGTATCAGTCGGCTGGGCGCCTTTGCTGAGCCAAGCAGCAGCTTTCTCGACCTTCAGTTTAACAACAGCCGGATTTTTGGTCGGATCGTATGTGCCGACATTTTCGATGAAGCTGCCATCCCTGCGACTGCGTTCGTCAGCAACAACTATCTGGTAGAAAGGTCTTTTTTTAGCGCCTGCGCGTGCAAGCCTGATTTTTGTAGCCATTGGTGTTTCCTCCTGATTTTGTACTTCTTTGGATTGTATTTATTGTGAACAACTAGTCACGAAAGAAAGAACTAACGGAATGGCATCATTCCTTTTCCAGCCCCGCCAAGTCCGCCCATTCCCTTGAGTAAGCCCTTTGGACCCATTTTTTGCATCATCTTCATCATTTTCTGCGCTTCAGTAAATCGTTTAAGGAGTTGGTTTACTTCCTGAACAGTTGTGCCGCTTCCTTTGGATATGCGCAGACGGCGACTACCGTTTATTATGCCATGGTTTGTGCGCTCACCAGGTGTCATTGAGCGGATAATTGCTTCAATGCGCTTGATTTCATCTTCGCTCGGTTGAGCACCCTTCATCTGCTTCATCATTTTGCCCATACCAGGGATCATCCCCATGATAGACTCGATTGATCCAAGTTTTTTTATTTGTTGCATCTGAGCGAGAAAATCTTCCAGATCAAACTGATTCTTCTTCAGTTTCTGCTGAAGAATGGTAGTCTCTTGCTCATCAAAAAGTGTCTGTGCTTTTTCAACGAGGGTAAGAACATCACCCATGCCGAGAATACGTGAGACTAGCCGGTCTGCATGGAAAACTTCCAATGCATCCAGTTTTTCACCAAGTCCGACAAATTTTATCGGTTTTCCGGTAACCGCTTTGATGGAAAGCGCTGCTCCACCTTTTGCATCGCCATCCAGCTTGGAGAGGATAACGCCACTGATCTCAAGTCGATCATTAAAGCCGCTGGCAATAGTAACCGCTTCCTGACCTGTCATTGCGTCAGCTACAAAGAGTATCTCGCGCGGCTGCACGGCTCCATTTATCTCGCCCAGTTCGTTCATCAGAAAATCATCTATCTGGTGACGGCCTGCGGTGTCGAGAATAACAGTGTCGTAGCCATTCAGTTCTGCGAACTTCATGGCACTGATACAAATATCGAGTGGTTTCTGGTCAGCGGTTGAGGCAAAAACTTCAAGTCCGAGCTGCCGACCGACCGTTCTTAGCTGTTCAATTGCAGCCGGGCGATAAACGTCAGCTGGTACAAGCAGTGGACGACGTTTCTGCTTTTTGAGCAGATTCCCTAGCTTGCCGCATGTAGTTGTTTTGCCGGCCCCCTGCAGGCCCACCATCATAATAGCTACCGGTGGTTTTGCCGTGAGGTCGAGGGAGTTGTCCTCACCACCTCCCATGATGGCTACCAGTTCGTCATGGACGATCCTGATTACCTGCTGGCCAGGGGAGAGGCTGGTCAGAACCTCTGTTCCTACCGCTTTGCTCCGTACGTTCTCAACAAAATCCTTGACAACCTTGAAATTGACATCTGCCTCAAGGAGAGCCAGACGGACCTCGCGCAAAGCCTCCTTGATGTTTTCCTCAGTCATCACTCCCTGGCCGCGAAGTTTTTTAAAGACTGATTCCAGTTTGTCGGATAGGCTGTCAAACATCGTTGATTATACTGCCTCGAATACAGAGTTATTCCAAAAGGGGGTCACTATAAAGGTGCCAACCCGCTGCTGTCAAGAACTATTTGTTTTTAAAGCTCTATTGGTTATTCGGCCGGAGTTGATTCTACCTCTGTTGATAGAGCACTCCGTGTGATGTGGCCGGATTTCCGGGACACTAGAGCTTTAAATGCCTGAACTTTTATAGTCTTCAGCGCTCCAGACCGGCTCATAGCAAGAGCTGCTGTCTCTCCGATAAATAAAGTCCGGCAGAAGTTTCTCTGTTGTAAGGGTCTGAAGCACATTGTCGTAAATATCGTCGTTATACCGAATCGCCAGACCACAGTCTGTTGAAATCGCCCGGGGGGCAGGTATGAGCAGAATAGCCAATCCTCGCCTTTTGAGAACAGCTTCTGCTTTCATGACTCGATGTGCTGAGTTGAATACCGCAAGTAACTGGCCATTTTGAATCAAGTATGAATCTCCCTTATTCGAGACTTCTCTGCTTATATCGGTGTAATGCTAATTGACAAAAACCGTGTGAGTTTCTAGTATGCCGGAAAGGAGCAGTATATGCAGAGTATTATCTCCCTTGTCGGGTTGGTTCTTATTGTTTTTATAATCAGTATTCCATGTGGATACGCCCGCCAGAGCTTCCCAAAATATTCTATCATGTGGTGGGTACTGATACATCTACCGATACCGGTTATTGTGATGTTGCGCATCAAAGCAGGGCTCAATTGGCATTTTATCCCCTTAACTCTGGGGTGCTCCGTAGCCGGTCAAATTATTGGCGGTGTCGTAAGCCGCCGGAGAAAGCAAAATGACGAAGCGCCCTAGGATGTCATTTCCTCGTCCACTGTCAGGGGTGATGCATGAGAGTCTGGTTGGCCTCGGGTTGGCTGAACGACTGCGTGAAGCTGAAATCTGGCGCGTATGGTCTGATGTTGTCGGAGAGGCACTTGCCTCCCGGGCCCGCCCGGTGCGGATCATTAACGGCACGTTGACAGTTGCTGTCTCCAGCGCGCCATGGATGCAGGAACTTCGTTTCATGACATCAATGATGAAAGAGAAACTAAACAGCTGTCTTGGTGCCGAGGTTGTGCGTGAAATAGTGCTTAAAGCCGGCAGGGTTGAGAAGCCCCCTGTTGAAGTGCCGGATGAAATAATTACAGCCCGTCCTCTCAACCCACGGCAGCTATCTTTGATTGAAGCTCAATCAGCCTCCATTGAAGATCCGGAAACCCGGCAGGCTTTCATTGAGCTGATGCGGGCCAGTATGGAACAGCAACGCTGAATAGCAGGTTGTACGGAAAGCACAGATCTAAGACGCTTATCTGTTTCTCCAGGTCAGGATCGTGTCAACTGGCGGTACTTGATGCGGTGTGGAATGTCGGCAGCAGCTCCAAGACGCTTTCTGCGATCCTCTTCATACTCCGAATAATTCCCTTCAAACCAGACTGTTTTTGAATCGCCCTCAAACGCCAGAATATGAGTGGCAATACGGTCCAGGAACCAACGATCGTGGGAAATGACCACGGCACAGCCGGCAAAGTTTTCCAGTGCCTCCTCAAGAGCCCGCATAGTGTTGACGTCCAGATCGTTGGTCGGTTCATCCAGTAGAATAATATTGGCGCCGCTTTTAAGCATTCTTGCCAGATGAACCCGGTTTCGCTCCCCACCTGAAAGCATTCCGACTTTTTTCTGCTGATCGCTGCCGGAGAAATTGAATCGGGAAACGTAGGCACGTGAATTTACCGCTACCTTGCCGAGCTGTATCATCTCCTGACCCTCTGAAATCTCTTCCCAGATGGTTTTGTCGGGGTTAAGCGCATCGCGACTCTGGTCGACATACGCCAGCTGAACCGTATCCCCGATTCTGAAAGAACCGGAGTCTGCTTTTTCCTGGCCGGTTATCATGCGGAACAGGGTTGTCTTGCCGGCGCCGTTAGGGCCAATGATTCCGACTATCCCGCCGCGCGGCAGCCGGAACGTCATGCCTTCGACCAACAGGCGGTCGCCGTAGGCTTTAGCCACATTATCGGCTTCAATGACGATATCTCCCAGGCGTGGGCCGGGCGGCAGGTAAATCTCCAGATCCCGGGCATGCTTTTCGCTCTCCTGTGCAACCAGATCCTCATAGGCGCTGATACGCGCCTGAGATTTGGCATGTCTCCCTTTCGGCGACATCCTGATCCATTCAAGTTCGCGCTGCAGTGTTTTCTGACGGTCGGATTCCTGCTTCTCTTCATTTGCCAGACGATTTTGCTTCTGCTCAAGCCATGATGAATAATTCCCTTTCCAGGGAATACCTTCACCCCGATCAAGCTCCAGTATCCAGCCGGCAACATTATCCAGAAAATAGCGATCATGAGTAACGGCAATAACCGTCCCGGGGTAGTTATGCAGATGATGCTCAAGCCAGGCGACTGTTTCGGCATCCAAATGGTTGGTTGGTTCGTCCAGAAGAAGAATGTCCGGTTTTTTCAGTAATAAACGGCAGAGCGCAACGCGACGCTTTTCACCACCGGAAAGTACTTTAACGGATGCATCGCCATCGGGACAGCGCAGGGCATCCATCGCCATTTCCAGACGCGAATCCAGATCCCAGGCGTCCAGATGATCCAGTTTCTCCTGGAGAACCGCCTGGCGGTCACATAATTTTTCAAAATCGGCATCAGGTTCAGAGAACTTGTCGGTTATAGCGTTGAATTCGGCCAAAAGGTCCACGGTTTCCTGAACCCCCTCTTCGACAACCTGGCGGACAGTCCTGGTTTCGTCAAGACGAGGTTCCTGCTCCAGATAGCCGACGGTATAACCCTGCGACAAAACCGCCTGGCCATTAAACTCTTTGTCAACTCCGGCCATGATACGCAACAGGGACGATTTTCCGGAACCGTTCAGCCCCAGTACACCTATCTTTGCACCATAAAAATAGGACAGTGATATATCCTTTATAACCGGTTTCTTGTCGTAAAACTTGCTGACTCGCATCATCGAATAGATAATTTTGTTTGGTTCAACAGCCATGGTTTCCCCCGCCTGATTCAACAGAAATGTATGTTTCTTTTTACACGCCGGCTCCTGCTGATGTCAATCGCTTTGGGTAACATGCTGGATGCACATTTTCTTGACAGTCAGAACTGGTGTGGTACTTTTTCTGTATTATAGAAGAACAGGGGGAGATATCATGAGCATTAATATCCAGGAGGCGATCAAGCGCTCCATCCAGACCGAAAAAAATGCGATGGACTTTTACCAGCTTGGCGCGCAGAAAATGAACAATCCTGATGCGCGCCGCACCTTTGAGCTGCTTGCGAAAGAAGAACGGGAGCATGCGTCTCAATTCTACAAGATTTATCAAGGTAGCGATATCCCTTCTCTCGAGACATTTCTTGACTCTCCACCTGACAACGAATCGAGCTGGGTCTCTATGATCTCCCGTTTGATATCGGCCGACTTCAGTGAACAGAAGGCGCTTGAGCTGGCCATGGAGCGTGAAAAGAATCTTGAGGAAGTCTTATTGGAGACCGCTTCAAAGATTGATACTCCGGAGATTAAAAAAATCTATCTGTTGAACGCCAAGGAAACTAACAACCATTTCCAACTTATTGAGTCGGAATACGCCCGTTTGATGGGGATGGTTCACGAATCCGATATTGATACGTTCGTCAGGGAATAGTCTCGCTCACTCATGCGGCAAGTGGACATAGAGGGCCCAGTTATGCGCTCTTTATGTCCATTAGATTACATTATCTCCCACCTGCGGCCGTGTATAAGGATTGCCATGATTGCGGTTCAGCCACAAATATCAGTTCTGGTTCTGGGCATCGGTAATCTTGTTATGGGTGACGATGCTGTTGGTGTTCTGGTTGCGCAGCGGCTTCAGCAGGGTTATCGGTTCGCGGATAACGTCGAAGTTCTTGATGGCGGTACTCTTGGATTGGATTTACTTCCCAGGCTTGAAAATATCACACACCTTATCATGGTAGACGCTGTTGAAACCGGCAGAACAGCCGGAACCTGTGTAAGATTGTGCGGGCAGGATCTGCCTATTGCCCTGCAGACTAAAATTTCGCCGCATCAGATGGGGCTTAAGGATCTGTTGGCGGTGTCAGAGCTGATGGGACATTCACCGAAAGAGATGGTGCTGATCGGGGTGCAGCCTGGATCAATAGAAATGAAAATAGGACTGACTGCTGAAGTTAAAGTTCAGCTTGAAACCCTTGTATCCAACGTACTGTCCCAATTGGTTGCTTGGGGAATAGCGGCAACGCCTGCCTAAGCCAGTTTCTTTTTCATCTCGAGCACATTCCCGCCATCAGATCGCTTGTATTTTACTGTATCCATCAGTGATCTAAGGATGAAAATACCACGCCCTTTCTCTTCTAACCCATGTGGACTAAAATTGGGGGTCGGTATTGAATCCAGATCAAAGCCAACACCGTTGTCGTAGATACGAACCACAAGATTCTTATCGGATACATTGATTCTGATATGAATTTCTTTGTCCGGGTCTGCGCGGCTGGCATGTTTAATTGCATTGACAAGCCCCTCTGTCAGCACGACGGCAAGCTGGCAGGATAATGCTTCACGGGTATCTTTCGGACAGTCTAACTCCTCTGCCACTTTTTCACCAATCCTGCCGATCATGCGTAAATAGCGGGTATGGCTTGGTATCGTGATATCAATATCTATGTCGTTTTTCATAAGCTTTCCACCACTAATGTTACCTCAAATTAAACCCTGGAATCATCTGTAACTCTGCAGTGCGTCATCAACAGACGTAAAAATTTCAAAAACCCTGTGAAGTCTCGTCAGTTCAAACATTGACTTCACCTGAGACTGTAAATCCGTCAACTTGAGTGTTCCGTGAGCGGTAGAAGCGTTCTTATATCCCGAAACCAGTACACCTAATCCTGAGCTGTCGATAAAATGTATTTCCTTAAGATCGATAACGAGATCTTTTGTGCCGCTATCAAAAAGGCGCCGTAATTCAATCTTGAGTTCTTCAGAATTGTTTGCATCAAGACGGTCCTCCTTGATATACAGCACGGTAATTCCTTCCGAATGTTCAGTTCTAATATCCATATAATCCCCGTTTTTTTCAGAGTATTTTTACAACAACCATCGATATATCATCCTGTAGATTCTGTATACCTGTAAAGTCATGAATTTTAGCATAGAACGAATCCAGAATTTCATCGGCTGAAAGTTGCATACAAACTTTGAGATGGTTGTACACACCTGCTGTGTCAAACATGTCACCTTCGCTGTTGCACGCCTCTGTCAGGCCGTCAGTGTAGAAAAAAAGGATGTCTCCTGTTGAAAGTTTAACACTGCACTCTTCAAAAAAGACATCTTTTTCAACACCCACTATTAATCCTTCGGTGTCCAGCTCCAGTGAGAGTGGTTCGTGCGTTCGCTGAAGGATCGGGTGATTATGCCCGGCGTTGGAATAGCTAAGTACACCGGTCTCAGAGTCGTATTTTGCATAAAACATGGTAATAAACAGTTCTGCCCGGGTCAAGTCGTCATACAGCTGGTTGTTAAGGGTCTCAAGGATGGAACTCGGGCTGCGGACTGAGTTGGCCTCTGATTTCAGCAGAGTGCGGACTTCCGACATGACCAGAGCGGCGCCGACACTATGACCTGAAACATCGGCAATCACAATGTCGATTATCTGGTCACTTCTGAGAAAAAAATCATAATAGTCCCCTCCGACATGCGCGGCGGAAATACAGCGGCCCGCAATATCAATGCCGGCTATTACTGGCGCAGAATCGGGCAGGAAAGATTTCTGGATCTGCTGGGCTATTTCCATATCGCGCGTTATTCTGGCCGTTTGCAGAAGTGCGGCTTCTTTCTGACTCCGTTCCCGTTGTTTGGCTTCAATTTCCTGCACAATAGTAATTGCCTGGGCAAGTTGGCCAGCAAGGCTTGACAGCAACTCTATGAATTCTTTGGTAAAAAGACCGGCAATAGATTTTGAGAACAGGGAAAGTACGGCTATAACCGGCTCCCCTTCACGATATATCGGAATGTGGGCACAGGAAATAAACCCTTCGGCTGAGGTTTGACCAAGTGTCGCGACAGCATGATCAAGACGGAGGTCATTTATGAAATGTGCTTTTTTGTCGTGGTAGACAAGATATAAAATCGGCACATTCTCAAGATACCAGTGAGGCATGTTGATAGCCTGGATATTTTCTCCCTGAATACTGCTGACCGAGAAAGTTCCAGCATCATTTTTAGTGATGATCAATGCAATATCAAATTTGAATTCCATGACAAGCAACCTGAGCAGATCATCCATGATAACTTGCAGGTCTAAGGTACGAGTTATGATCTCTGAGGCCTTCAAGCGCACAAACAGAGATTCACGGTTTTGGTCAAGATTTGTGCGTACATCGCTGAAAATGTCGTAAACAGGTTCCATGCTTGAGCCGATGTCAGAAAGAAAGTTGTTTACAATGGCCCTGGCTGCTGCACCACCAACAGACCCGGCAAGAGTCTTTTCAGTAAAGCGCTTGAGATCCGGGAGCTCAAATTCGGAAACTGATCCGTTTCCTGTGATATCACGCCCCTTTGAATACAGTTCAAGCGACTTTCTGGCCTCAGCTTCACCGATGAACTTGCTCATGAGAGTTACAAGTTGGTCGGTAGTCATGGGTTTTGAAAGTCGTTTTCGTTCGGTACGGCGTTGTGCCTCATCTCTACTGAAAACACCTATAAATTTATGGACCTGATCTCGCTCCTGCTCATTTTGAGTTAAGAGTATCGAGCAAATAATATATGAGCTGATATTGAAAAGCATGCTCCAGAACAGTGAATGACTCCAGAGATCCATACCGGTCAATCCGAATAGTTCGGTCGGCTTAAGCAGTGTGATGCCAAAGGGGCCGTTTGTAAGCACACTCTCCGGGATCCAGCCCGATTTACTGAAAGTGGGCAACAGCAAGGTATAGAGCCATACTAGAAATCCAAACAGGATGCCGCTTATTGCTCCGGCCTTGTTACCGCGATTCCAGTAAAGACCGCCCAGCATGGCCGGCATGAACTGTGTTGCGGCTGAAAAGGAGATGAGGCCCATATTTACTAGAGTGTATGAATCACCGATCATTCGGTAATAAAAATATCCGAGCAGTACGACCAGAACTATTCCGAATCGCTTGAGGTTTATCAGTAAAACGGGGAACCATGTTCTGGGAGTAAGCCGGACAATGACCGGCATGAAGATATGGTTCAGCAGCATGGTTGATATGGCGATTGATTCAACCATAACCATTCCGGCTGCCGCTGAAAAACCACCCAGAAATGCCAGTAAAGCTATGCTGCGATGTCCGGAGAGTTGGGGAAGGGAGAGAACAAAATAGTCAGCACCGCTGCTGCCCCCGGTGGTGAGAATGCCGCCGATGGCAATCGGCATAACGAAAAGGTTTATAAGGAACAGATAGGCAGGGAAGAGCCACATCGCGGTCGATATGTGACGCTCATCGGAATTTTCAATGACCATGACGTGAAACTGTCGCGGCAGCAGCATAACCGCGCCCATTGACAAGAACAGGAGCGTAAAAGTGGATATGTAATTAGGATCACTCTTTGAAGTATTGAATGTGAACAACTGCGAGAACTTTTCAGGGTTTATTACCCTGAGACGATCGAAGATATCAATGAATCCGTCAAAAAGACCGTAGGTGACAAATACTCCGACCGCCAGCAGGGCGACAAGTTTAACGATTGATTCAAATGCTACAGCTGCAATCAGACCTTCATGTCGCTCTGACGATACCAGTCTCCGGGCTCCGAAAATAATACTGAAAAGGGCAAGGATCAAAGCAAGAAGCAGAGCGATCGGGATGGTTGTGGTAGAGCCGAGCTTTACAAATTCAATCGGGCCCTTTTCAACACCGCTAAGCAGAAAAAAACTGGTTGATACTGCTTTCAGCTGCAGTGCAATGTAGGGCATGATGCCGAGGAAGGCTATTATGGTGACAAGTGCGCCAAGCCAGGGAGATTTACCATAGCGCTGACTGAGAAAATCAGCGATAGAAGTTATATTATGCTCTTTACTGATCTTGATGATACGGCGCAGAAGAAAAAGCCAGGAAAATGCTGTTAACGAGGGACCAAGGTAAATCAGCAGGAAATCAATCCCGGTTGTAGCCGCTTTTCCGACGCTGCCAAAGAAAGTCCATGATGTACAGTACACGCCAAGAGAGAGAGAATAGACTACCGGATTACTGATTATGCTCCGGCCGGTTTCTTTGCGATGGTGGGCGTACCATGCGATCAAAAAGATCAGTACAGTATAGATAACCGATATGGCTGCAACTGAGGAGATAATGTTTTTCATACGTCATTCTTTTCATCGGTGTTTTTATTTTCATGACGGCTGGCAAGCATAAAAAGGTAGATTACGATAATTGAAATCATCCACCCGGCGGTTAAGTATAAGAACAGTAACGGCACACCAAACAGAAGTACCGGTTTGTTGAAAATATCCAAAAACGGGAATGTCATCATGATAATGCCGAGGATGAAAAAAATAATCCACGATTCGGGGAGTTGCATTGAGTTGATAATCTTTATGAATAGTCGCTTCATGATCGGAACAGCCTCATGTAGATAGAGTCTAATGCTTGTTCTGACGCCCCGTTTGTAGAGATTGAAATGATCTCTCCTTCCGAATCATCAGGGGGCTTAAAAACACTTTTCTGTTGGTCCAGCAGCTCAACTCTCCCATCAGAAACAGAGACACCCCGGTAAGCGCGCTCCAGTAACCGCCGCCGCTGTTCGTCTTGATCACACTGTACGAACAAAATGATAAAGCTTGCATTATGAGAAGCTGCCAGCCTGGCAAATCCGGCCCGACTGGCAGCCGTTCCGAACCCTGCATCAATCAACACAGATTGTCCTGAGGCAAGTTCTGTGTCGGCCAAATGCTCCAGTTGACGGTAGGTTTTCTGTGACATTTCAGTCGAATACAGCCCCTTGTCAAATGAAGTCTGGACCGCACTGCCCGGCAGTAGACCTGCCAGCTGTTTTCGTACGATGTCCGAGTTGAAGGTTGCAAGACCGAGTTCAAATGCAAGCTGATCAGCCAGAGTACTCTTGCCGCAGCCCATTGTGCCACAGGTGATAAGCAGGGTAGGGGGGAGACGGCTTCTCAAACAGTACCCCTGCGCCAGGCGGAAGTAGCGGATAGCGCGCTCTTCAGCGACAGTACGCTCCGTCGGAGCGATGCCGGCATCCTGGAACTGCAGGGATTCAACTTTACCGCGCACGAAGGCGCGATACACCTTGTAAAAGGTGATCAGTTTCGCCATGCCCGCATCGCCGGATGTCTCAATATAGACTGCAAGCGCCGCCCTGTCCAGATCAGGGCGACAATGGAAATCGAGATCCATAAGAAAAAAAGCGATATCAGCGGCGGTGTCTGAAAAACGGAAGCGTTCATTGAATTCAATGCAGTCGAAAATATACGTTTTATTACCCAGCAGACAGATGTTCCCGAGGTGTATATCACCATCGCATTCACGGATATAGCCATTTTTAATCCGTTCTGTAAAAAGGGCCTTGTGAGTATCAGTGAAAGTATCAACGTAGGAGCGAATAGTTTCGAAAATATCCCTCGGAAGTGTGGAGGTCTGGAATGGCAGCGCCTGTTCGAAGTTCTCTTGCCAGTTAGCCCGGATCTGTTCCAGCGAGCCGAAGTTTGAAATATACGGAGAAGTGCCGGCGTTTGAGTGAAAATTGCATATTGTACGCGCAACTCTCTTTATATCTTCAATAGAAACTGCTCCATCGTCAACGAGCCTGTCAAGCATCCTGTCGGCTGGAAGCCGCTTCATCATGACAGCGTACTCAATCACATCCCCATCATCGACAAAAGATGCTCCTGAAACAGTTTCATGAAGTTCTATAACCTGTTCATATATATCAGGACAAAGACGACGATTGAGACGAATCTCTTCGTGGCAGTAGAAACAACGTCGGTCGAGTGTTGAAAAATCAAGAAAACCGAAGTTGACCGGTTTTTTAAGTTTAAAAACATGGGTTTCGGTTAGAAAGAGCCAGGATATATGTGTTTGGATCAGTTCGACCGTCCTGGTCTGAACCGGGTATGCTGACGGATCCAGAAGTGATTCCAGAATATGCGGAGTCATGGCAGAAGCAATCATGCGTGTAGCATACCATAACGGGACGTAACCGCAAGGTTGGCAAGGGCTAACAGGTCGGAAAAGTGTGGAATTGCAATAGGCAAAAAAACAGCCCGCAGAATTAAATTCTGCGGGCTGTTTTTTTATGGTAAGGCTGGATTATGCCGCAGCAACAGTAATCTTTAGTGTAGCTGTTACTTCCGGGTGGATCTTAACTGCTACGGAAAATTCACCGACGTGCTTGATAGTATCGGCAAGAACGATACTCTTGCGATCAATATCAAAGCCATTGTCCTTCAGGAAGGCGGCTATTTCCATGTTGGTTACTGCGCCGAACAGCTTGCCTTCATCGCCCGCTTTGTGCGAGAGAACAATCGAAAGTGCTTCGAGTTTTGCTACCATATTCTTTGCTGCTTCAAGAGCCTTGTTCTTTTTATAGGCCATTTGACGTTTTGTGTGGTCAAGTGCCTTGGCGTTTTTGTCTGTTGCCAGGATTGCGAGCTTTTTAGGGAGCAGGTAGTTTCGGGCATAGCCTGGTGCTACCTTTACAATGTCACCAATGTGACCCAATGTTTCAATATTTTCATTCAGAATAACTTTCATCTTTTTCTCCTTTCGAGCCTGTCAGGTATTTACAGGTTTTCCTGTGTTTTTGGGGTTCTGAAATCAACCCATAGATCGAATAATCCAATGCCGGCGATAATTGCCAGCAGGTACGGTTGAATTATCAGCATTGCGTACAAAATTACCCGCACAAAAATCGGAACGGAATGTTTAGCAATCAATGCAGCAATAACCGCCATACCCTGAAAAAAATAGAGCATGATGATAATCAGTAAAATATTGAGTGCCGGAGTTGTTATCAGTGATACCGGCAGCAACAGGAGAATTCCTGTTAGAATAAGAACCCAGACGAGCAGGTCCGGATTCCTGAAAGTTTTAAAATCGCCAATAGCTACATTTACGGACGTTTTGGCAGTAGTCTTTTTTAATAGAACAAGGTTGCATCCGGCAATAACAGCCATCATTGACGTGGCAAGAGCCGGGTAGAGACGCTGAAGCAGATCGGCTGCTGTTGACATGGAACCTTTGAGAAGTTCCAGATCTTCTCCCGTTACCCCACCTTTTTCGTACAAGGTGACGGCCTGTTTCATACTGTTTGAAATCTCCGTAGAGATCAGCTGTTGCAGGTTTATACCGGAAAAAGTGCTATAGGCAATGAAACCGGCAGAAAAAATCAGCAGATTGGTTGCTGTCGTCCAAAAAATTGCTCGGCTGCCACTGAGGCCGCACAATAGAAGTTCGGGCATCAGTAAGCCTATTATTCCACACATGCCAAGGTACAGGCATCCGGCAAAAATCCCGAACAGGGCTGTTATGGCCGTGGTTGCACCAAGTAAGACAATCAGTGAAGATACCCGGCCATGAATCAGGCGGTTATATGCGGCAGGAAATGGTGCCAGTATCCCGGAAAAAATTCCAAGAGGTGGTATTGCCAGATAGGCCGCAAATAAAACAAACGAACCGACCACTCCAAGCAATGAGGCTTTCAGACGCATTTGCAAGTTGTGGCCGGTTGCTAATTTCTCGTTCATTCAGCTACTATCAGTTTACTGCGTGATTGGCTGCAATCGGCAGAAGAGCGATGTTTCTTGCCCTCTTGATCGCTTCGGTGATGTGGCGCTGGTGAGCCGCACAGTTCCCGGAAATTCTGCGGGGAACGATTTTGCCGCGCTCTGTAATAAAGAAGCGGAGTGTACGTGGCTCTTTGTAGTCAATGGTCAGGTTTTTTTCAGCGCAGAAACGGCATACTTTACGGCGCTGAAAAGGGCGTCTCTTGCGTGGTCCACCCTGACCGCCGGGGCCTGAAGGTCTCTGCCCAGGTCCGCCTGCAGGGCGTTGGCCGACACCGGCAGGACGCTGATAAGATGAAGTTGTAGTTGTAGCTGGTCTTTCGTCACTCATGAGTATATCTCCTCCAGGAAATTATTCGGCAGCTTCTTCAGCGGCTGGTGCTTCTTCCACGGTCTCTTCCGTCACTGTTTCCGGCACTTCGGCTTTTTTCTCCGGCACGATGCGCTCCGGCAGGTCTGTGATGTTGATGCTCTGGTAACGCAGTACCTTGTCGTCAAGCCTTAGACGCCGTTCAAGTTCGGCGATAAGAGCACTCTCTCCATCAAAACGGAGATAATAATAACGGCCTCTTGCAGACTTTTTGATGGGATAGGCCAGTTTCCTGATACCCCAGTCGTCCATCCTGAAACATTCGCCTTTGTACGCCGAGATGACGTCTTGTGCCTTTGCTGTGACCGACTTGATGTCGTCTTCGCTCAGTTCAGGCTGGAGGATGAAAATTGTTTCGTACTTCCTCATGTTGATAATCCTCCTCACGGATTCGAGCCCCGGTCCTAGCCGGAGCAAGGAGATTTCGGCAAAAATGCCGTCTTTAAAAGAACAATCTTTCTACTATGTATTTCTTTAAAGTGCAACAAAATCTTTATGATCGGGGCATTTTACAAAAGTATTTTTTTACCAGTTCCACAGGGTGATAGGATAGCTTGGCGTTTCGGAGTCCCATGTCACCCAGATCCTGCTCGCGGTTAAGGTACCGGCACTCCTGAAACAGCAGCCTTGCAAACTCCCGGTTTACCAGTTGATTTAACCCCTCCATAAAGGGATCCGTCTTCTCGAAATGACACACAGCGGTATCCCGGTTGAGCCGTTCGCCAAGTGAGAAGGCAGCGACAATCCCATTTACAGATACTACTACTCCCTCAAGTCCGAGTTTTTCTGCAAACTGCAGCGCCTCGGAAGCGGCTTCGACTTCCATAATTACCGATGTCACAGCTTCATTTGCCGGGCTATGTAGCCATTTATTTAAAAGATTCATGCAGGCATCTGTATGCTCCCTGGATAATATGGCGACGGTGTAGTCATGGCGGTTGGTAAAATAGCTGATCCGGTTCTTCTTCTTGTGAAAGCGGCTTCCCGGTAATGTTGCCAGCTCCTCACGAAGATATAGATAGTCGTACGAATCGCGCAGTTCGGTAATCTGCAGAGTATTAGCGCCTAGGTACTTTTCTGCAAACCGGTCATCAGCACCATAAAGTGCCAGGCCGTCGGCAAACATGATCTTCAACGCTTCTGCGACATCTCCTCCGAGAGGCGGCAGAAAATAGTTCGACCCATCATACCCTTTACCCAGCACGACAACAGAATCTGCTG